>JANNHT010000065.1:0-19224 GCA_031404555.1 Gammaproteobacteria bacterium | reverse complement strand
CCCGGGATGCCGTGGGTCAGCGAGGCATGGCGAAGATCCGCACCGGTGTCGGCCGAGGGGCCCGCATACCAGAGCACGTTGCCGCTGACAGCGTCCACCATGAAGACCTGCTGGCCGGCGCTGTCCACCGTGTACGGGCCGTTGTCCTGCACCGTGTCGTAGCCGCCGCCGAACACCAGTACCTGCTGGAGCGAGTTCTGCGTGGCGCCGTTCACGTTGACGCGGGCGAGGGTCGGGGTCGACCAGCTCTGGCCGGCGCCGGTGGTGCGAAGCGCACCCGACTGCGTCGGGCCGATCCGGAACAGCAGCGACGGCGTGTTGCGGTCGGTCACATTGAGGCCGTAGTAGTCGCTGCCGCCGCGGCGCATGCCGAAGTACAGGTATACGCGCTCGCCCAGGCCCGGCTCGAGCACGCCGTTGTCGTTGACCTCATTCTTGACGACGCGGATGTTGCCGTCGAGTCCGTACACGCGCTGGCTGACCGCGTCGTTGTTGTACAGGTCGCTCGCGCGCAGCAGCAGCTGCTGCGGGATGAACGCCCACAGCTCGCTGCCGTCCACCGCGTTGATCGCGTGCAGGTAGCCGTCGTTCGTGACCGCATACACCACGCCGTCGTTCGGATCGGGATCGGCGAGGGTGCCGCCGTAGATGACGGTCGCCGGGCGGCCGTGCATCGGGTCGCCCATCTGCAGGCGCGGGTCGGTCGTGACGCCGTCGCCGTCCTGGTCCGCGACGTCCATGCCGCGCAGCCAGTTGATCAGCGGGTCGCGTCCCGGGGCCTCGGTCGCCGTCAGGCCGAGCATCGCGATCGTGATCGCGCCATTGGTCGTGACGACGGAGTTTCCGCCCGCCGTCAGCGCGGCGCCGGTGTTGATGTCGCTGAAGACCCGGCGCGACGCCGGCACGGGCAGCTCGTTGGCCGCGCCGCCGAGCGTGACGTCGTCGCCATCCACGCCGACCGTCCAGAAGCTCTGCGCGGTCGTGCGGAAGAACCCGGTCGTGACCTCGACCGCCGGAGAATCCGCCGCGTCCATGATGACGCCGCTCGGGTCGAGCCGGTACTTCTTGATGTTGCCGTCCCAGGCGTAGGTCTCGCTCGGGCGGAACACGGTCACGTACAGGTCGTTCAGGTTCTGCGTCCGGTTGAACGCGTTGACCGACACCGCGGGCGCGGTGAAGGACGTGTTGAAGTCGAGGATCGTGCGGACGATGTTCGTGAGCACGGTCGAGAGGGTCGCCGTGTCCTGGGCTTCGTAGAAGACGCCGCCGGCGCCCTGCGCGGTGTTGCGCAGCGCCGTCGAGCCCTGGACCTCCGGGCCGAATCCGACCGTGTAGGTCGTGACGTTCTGCTCGCCGGCAAGCGTCGCGCGCACGTCGTTCTCGTACATGTATTGCGCGATCTCCTCGAGGCAGCGGCCATCGCCGTTCCCGGTGCAGGACCGGCCGATCAGCGCTTCGATCTCCGGGTCCGCCGTGTTGTCCGAGGTCGGCAGGCCGTCGGTCAGCAGCACGATGAAGTTGCGCTGGCAGGAGACCGTCAGCGGGCTCTGGTAGATGCCCGTATTGGGCACCGCCTGGCGCGAGCTCAGGATGCTCGGGTGGGGCAAGAGCGGATTCTTTCGCGAGGTCAGGCCGTAATCCACCCGGCCGCCGCTCAGGTACAGGAAGGCCTCGTACATGGATTCCGACAGCGGTGTGCAGCCGTCCGCCGTCAGCACCGCGATGTCCGCGACCAGCTGGGCCGCATTGGTTTCGACCGCGCCCATTTCGCGCAGCACCATGCCACCTTCCGAGGTGGCCTCAGTGGAGCAGCCGCCGTTGGTGTTATTGCTGAACTGCATCAGGCCGACATTGACCGCGCCGCCGACCGCGAGCTGGCCGATCGTCGTGGTCGCGACCTGCTGCACGATCTGGAGGCGCGTCTGGGTGATGGTGCTGCCGTTGCGCAGCCAGTTGATGTAGTTGCCGGAATAGAACACGTAGCTGCGGTCGGCGTTGTTCTGGTTCCAGCCGATCGCCTGGCCGGCGACTGCGGACCAGGGGCCGTTGACGGCGCCGTTCGCTGCCCACAGGCGCAGCAGGTTGACGCCGTTGCCGTGGATGCCGGCATCGGCGCGGCACTCGACCCAGACCGAGTTACCGGTATTGCCCTGGATGTTGCGCCAGTTATTGCTGCGCCACTGCGCGGCGCGGTCGGCGACGTAATAGCCGCCGAGCGCCATGTTGGTGAGCGCGGCGTTGCACATGAATGCCGCGAGCGGCACGGAATTGTTGTCGTTGCAGGTCGGCGGGTTGCTGGAGTTCGAGCCCTGCTGGAAATAGACGCGATCGTCGCGGCAGGTGCCCGGCCAGTCCGTCGCCGGGTTGAACGGCACCTGCGTCGTCACGTTGGTGTCCATGCTGCCCGAGGTGTCGATGACGAACAGGATGTTGGGCCGCTGGTTCGACACCGCGTTGCCGGTGCCGACGAAGATCTCGGCTTCATCGGCCTGCGATACCGCGGCGACCGCCATCAGGACGGTGGCGCCGAGGAAACGGGAGAGGCGGGTGGTAGTCGTTTTCATGACGGTGCACTCACTTGGCGACGCCGGATGCGGCGAGGCGCAACCGGGTCAGGGTACGGGTCGTGGGCTTGTAGAACAGGTAGAGCCGGACATCGCCCTTGGCGGCCGCTTCGCGGAGCCTGGCGTAGGTCACTGCTTCCTTGCCGATGTAGTAGCGCGTATTGCCATCGAACGAGAGCCGGATGCTCGTGCAGCCGCGGCATTCGCTCGCGCTCAGGCTGCCGCCGGCGACGCCCGGGAGCGTCACGAGGCCGGTTCCGGACTCGACGCACTCCTCGATGGTCCGCGAGGGCGTCTGGGCTGCGGCAGTGGCGGCCAGCAGCGCGCCCGCCAGCAGGGCGAGCCAGCGGCTACGGTGCGCGCGGCCGGTGGATGCCTGGAATCGGGTGTTCGTGTCGATCATGGGATTCTCTCCGCGAAAATCAGGTGCCGGGGCCGACGACGTAGAAGCTCTGCGTGTGCTGAGCGACCGAGTTGTCCGGGCCCGTGCCGGTGGAGTCCACCTGGAAGTGATAGGTCAGGAAGGCCGTGCCGATGCTGTAACCGGTCATGCCGGTGCCGAGGGGCGTTTGGCCGACGAACTGCAGCGTGTAGGCATACGCGTCGTAGGCCGAATTCGGCACCGCCATCGTGGGCTGCGTGAAGCTCGCGCTGGTGCTCAGCACCGGGTTCGCGAGCGCGTCCTCGATCGCGACTTCCGCCGCCTGGAACGCGTGCTCCTGGTTCTGGGTATTGCGCACCATGCGCAGCTCCATGTTGGACGTGAACACGCCCGACACGGCCAGGATCGTCAGCACGACCAGCAGGATCAGGCCGACGACGAGTGCGGCACCCTGCTGCCGCCCCGGCATGGAGCGATCAAATGAGTCGCGGATCATCGCCGTGTATTCCTGAGGGCTACGGTCTTGCTGAACAGCACGCGGCGAAAATTGTCCGCTGGCGTGTAGGCCGAGGGACCCACGCGGCTCGCGTAGGTGTAGGTGCGGTCGTCGGTGAACGTGAACTCCGCCTGTTCCGCGCGCACCAGCAGCCACACGCGCACGGCGACGATCTGGTCGCCGGCCGGGATCACGGTTGCGGGCTGCACGAAATAGTCGGCGTTCTGGTCGCCGTCGAGGTCCGCGCCGAACTCGACCTGCAGGTCCTCGACGCCCGGCACGATCTGCCGGTCGACGATGACGGGCGCGCCGCCCGCGGAATCGAGCTGCTTGCGCCGGAGCGACGGCGTGCCGACCGCATCGTCGGAGTCCTGGTCGACGTAATAGCCGTGCGCGACCAGCGCGCGCGTTTCGGACAGCGCCGTCGAATAGCCGGTCGGCATCACGCCGTCGGCAAACAGCGAACCCTGCACGCGGCTGGTCTGGAGCTTGATGCGGCCCGCGCTCGCGCCGAGCGATGCCGCCGGGATCAGGTCCGCCGAGGCGCGGCGCACGGTCAGCTGGTCGGAACCGGCGACCGCGCCGCTGAACGCCGCGCAGCCGTAGCCGTAGCTGTCGTCATTGGCCTCGACATAGGCGGGCAGCTTGACCGCCCACATCGCGCCGCAGGAGTTGATGGTCGCCGCGAAGCCCGTGAGCGTCGCCGGCAGCGAGTAGGTCGGGTCCACCGCGGGCATGTTCGCGGAATCGAGCCTCGGGCCGTTCTCGATGAGGTCCGAGCGGCTCATGAGGCCCCAGTAGTTGGCCATCCGCAGGTCGGCCTCGATCGTGCTGATCGCGTAGCGCGCCGTCTCCTGCAGCCGCGCGTTGGCGTCATTGGTCCGATACAGGTCGCGGGTCTTGCCGAAGACCGTGACGGCGCCCGCGAGCAGGAACAGGCCGATGGAAACCGACACCATCAGTTCGACGAGGCTCATGCCGCGCTGGTGGCGAATGCCGGGGTTCATGGCGTTCATGTCTGGAATCCGAACTGGAAGGTCACGGGTGCGGTTTCACCGACTTCGGACCAGCGGACCGTCACGAGGTAGGTCGCCGGTTCGCCAGCCGCGAGCGGGGCCGCGACGGCCACCTGTCCTTCGCCGCCCGGCAGCAGCAGGGCAAGCGTGCCCTTCCAGCGCGAGAGGTCGCTGACCGCGAGCTGCGCATCGGTACAGCCGCCGGTCGTGAAGCAGGTGGGTTCCTCGACCGCGACGTCGGTGAACGCCGAGTTGTAGGCGAGCTGGGCCGTGCGGTTGGTGCGGATCCGGTCGGCCAGGTCGGCCGCAAGGTTGACCGCCTGCGTGCGGTAGGTCGCCGTGCGGCCGGACTGCAGGCTCTTCAGGTGCAGGGCCGCGATGCCGAGCAGGCCGATCGTGAGGATCACGAGCGCCACCAGCACTTCGACCATGGAAAAACCGGACTGGGTTGTCTGCCGTTTCATGGAATTCGCTCAGATCGCCGTGCAGCCGCCGATCGTGCCGCCGATGCCGTCCACGATCTCCTGGATATCCGCAAGGTCCCGCGTGACGCCGGCGCGCCCGGTCACTGCGATCCGGATGCCGCGCGCCGAGGACAGCTCGCCGCCGGTCGCCTCATTGCCGCGCTCGTCGCACAGGACGATCTGGGCGCCGCCGGTCTGGAGTGCAAAGCCGGTCAGCAGGTAGGTGACGGCGAAGGAGGCGGCGGACGAGCGGGCCGTGATCGTCGCAGGCAGCGGATCGTGCTGGAGCAGCACGACTTCGCCGGCGTCGCGCATCCCGTTCTGGTTGAGGTCCACGAACGCGATCCAGCCGGTCAGCGTTGGGGAGACCACGCAGGCGGGATTCGCCGCCAGCGCATTCAAACTCGTGCACAGCGTCACCGGCTGGCGCCGCTTGATCGCCTCCGAGCGCGTGAAGTGCAGGGCCGCCATGACGTCGTTGGCGGCGGCCGTGATACGCGCATTGCGGAAATAGTTGCCCATCGCCGGGATCCCGAGTCCGAGCAGGAGCCCGGCGATCGTGATGACCAGCATCAATTCGAGCAACGTGAAGCCGGAATGGGGCTTTCTCATGGGTCGCACTATAGGGAGGGCCATATCGATGCCGGAGCGACTTCCGACGGGCGCTGCCCGGGCCCCGACGAACGGCACGAAACGCCGTGAACTCAGCGACTTGCCGCTCGGCGTTTGTGAAGCACTTCACATTTTCGCTGGCACCTCGCGCGCGCCTCCACTAGACTGAACTCCCGTCGTGATCAGGCCGTGAAACGCGCGTCGGGGCGCGATTTCGGATGCAGGCCCAGGGTGGTTCGGAGCGGCGGGGTCCCAGATGACGCGATTCGTGTTCGTGACCGGCGGCGTGGTGTCCTCGCTCGGTAAGGGCATCGCATCGGCCAGCCTCGGCGCCATCCTCGAGGCGCGCGGGCTCAAGGTCCGCATGGTCAAGCTCGACCCCTATATCAATGTGGACCCGGGCACGATGAGCCCGTTCCAGCACGGCGAGGTCTTCGTCACCGAGGACGGCACCGAGACCGACCTCGACCTCGGCCACTACGAGCGCTTCGTGCGCACGACCACCGGCCGCAACAGCAACTTCACGACCGGTCGCATCTACGAGCGCGTGATCGCGCGCGAGCGCCGCGGCGACTACCTGGGCGCGACCGTGCAGGTCATCCCGCACATCACCGACGAGATCAAGCGCAGCGTGCTGCAGGGCGCCGGCGACGCGGACGTCTGCATGGTCGAGATCGGCGGCACGGTCGGCGACATCGAGTCGCTGCCGTTCCTCGAGGCCATCCGGCAAATGGGTGTCGAGCTCGGCCGCAGCCGCTGCGTCTACATCCACCTGACGCTGGTGCCGATCGTCGGCGGGTCGGGAGAGATCAAGACCAAGCCGACCCAGCACTCGGTCAAGGAGCTGCGCGGCATCGGCATCCAGCCGGACGTGTTGCTCTGCCGCTGCCGCGATCCGCTGCCGGACGAACAGCGCCGGAAGATCGCGCTGTTCACCAACGTCGAGGAGCGCGCCGTGATCTCGGCGGTGGACGCCGACGACATCTACCGCATTCCGCTGCTGCTGCACGAGCAGCGGCTCGACGAGATCGTCTGCGAGAAGCTGCACATCGAGGCGCCGCCGGCGGAGCTGCGCGAATGGCAGCAGGTCGCCGCCGCCCGCCACCAGCACGACGCGACGGTCAACATCGCGATGGTCGGCAAGTACGTGCAGATCCGCGACTCCTATATTTCGCTGAACGAGGCCCTGCGCCACGCGGGACTGCGCAGCCGCACGCGGGTGCAGGTCCACTACGTCGAGTCGACCGACATCGAGGCGTCGGGCACCGGCTGCCTCGACGGGATGGATGCGATCCTCGTGCCCGGCGGCTTCGGCGAGCGCGGCATCGAGGGAAAAATCCAGGCCGTGCGGTACGCGCGCGAGCAGGGGATCCCGTACCTCGGCATCTGCCTCGGCATGCAGGTCGCCGTCATCGAGTACGCGCGCAGCGTCCTCGGGCTCGCGGGCGCGAACTCGACCGAGTTCCAGCGCCAGGCGGCGGATCCGGTGATCGCGCTGATCACGGAGTGGCGCGACCGCGGCGGCGAGACCAAGACCCGCGACGACCGGTCCGAGCTCGGTGGCACCATGCGCCTCGGCGCGCAGGAGTCGCGCATCCGGCCCGGCACGCTTGCGCGGGCGGTCTATGGCGCGGATGCGATCCACGAGCGCCACCGTCACCGGTTCGAGTTCAACAACCGCTATCTCGAGCGCATGCAGAAGGCGGGCTTCGTGTTCTCCGCGTTCTCGGAGGACGACCTGGTCGAGATCGTCGAACTGCCCTCACACCCCTGGTTCATCGGCGTGCAGTTCCACCCGGAGTTCACCTCGAACCCGCGTGACGGGCACCCGCTGTTCGCGGGCTTCGTGCGCGCCGCGCGCGAGCATGCGGCGGGCAAGCTGCCGCGGGCAGCGAGCGCGTGAAACTCGCGGGCGCCGAAGTCGGCGCTGATCGCCCGCTGTTCCTGATCGCGGGTCCCTGCGTGGTCGAGGACGCGAAGCTGACCTCCGACATCGCGGGCGAGCTCAAGGAGATCACCGGCGCGCTCGGCATCCCGTTCGTCTTCAAGGCTTCCTACGACAAGGCCAACCGCTCATCGCGGAAATCCTTCCGCGGTCCCGGCATCGAGCAGGGCCTGCGCGTGCTCGACGACGTGCGCCGCGAGCACGGCGTGCCGGTGCTGACGGACGTACACGAGGACACGCCGCTCGCGGAGGTCGCCTCCGTCGTGGACGTGCTGCAGACGCCCGCTTTCCTGTGCCGCCAGACGAACTTCATCGTCAACGTCTGCTCGCAGGGCAAGCCGGTCAACATCAAGAAGGGCCAGTTCCTGAGCCCGTGGGAGATGTCGAACGTCGTCGAGAAGGCGCGCTCGACCGGCAACCCGTCGATCATGGTCTGCGAGCGCGGCTTCAGCTTTGGCTACAACAACCTGATCTCGGACATGCGCGCGCTCGCGGTCATGCGCGACTTCGGCGCGCCGGTGGTGTTCGATGCGACGCACTCGGTGCAGCTGCCCGGCGGGAAGGGCACTGCCTCGGGAGGCCAGCGCGAATTCGTGCCGGTGCTCGCGCGGGCCGCGGTCGCGGCGGGCGTCGCGGGCATTTTCATGGAAACCCATCCGCGGCCGGAGCAGGCGCTCTCCGATGGCCCGAATGCCTGGCCGCTGGCGCACATGCGCGCGCTGCTGGAGCTCCTGGTCGAACTCGATCGTGCGGTGAAGTCGCGGCCATTCGCGGAGTCGGCGCTCGGGAACCCCGAATGAGATCCTGCATGGGCGCGCCCGAGGCGATATTCATCCCTGGCAAGGCGCGAGGAGTGACGTGTATCAAGTGATACATGAGCGACGAGCAACGTGGCCAGGGACGAATATCGCCCGGTCCCGAAGGGTTACGCGCTCCATGCAAGATCTCATTCGGGGTTCCTAATGCGCATTGTCGACATCCGCGGCCGCGAGATCATCGACTCCCGCGGCAATCCGACCGTTGAGGCGGACGTCGAGCTCGATGACGGCACGTTGGGGCGGGCGGCCGTCCCGTCGGGCGCCTCGACCGGCACGCGCGAGGCGGTCGAGCTGCGGGACGGCGATCCGTTGCGGTTCCTCGGCAAGGGCGTCCTGCAGGCGGTGTCGCACGTCAATGGCGTGCTGCGCGATGCGCTGGTCGGCCGCGACGCGAGCGACCAGGCCGGCATCGACCGCCGCATGCTGGAGCTCGACGGCACCGACAACAAGTCCCGGCTCGGCGCCAACGCGCTGCTCGCGGTCTCGCTCGCTTCGGCGCACGCAGCGGCGCGGAGCCAGAAGCTGCCGCTCTATCGCTACCTCGGCGGCGACGACGCGGTCGTGATGCCGGTGCCGATGATGAACATCATCAACGGCGGGGCGCACGCCGACAACAGCCTCGACATCCAGGAATTCATGATCCTGCCGGCCGGGCTTCCGACCTTCAGCGCGGCGCTGCGCTGCGGCGCCGAGATCTTCCAGCACCTGAAGCAGATCCTGCGCGAGCGCGGCCTGTCGACCGCCGTCGGCGACGAGGGCGGGTTTGCGCCGGACCTCGATTCGAACGAGGCGGCGCTCGGCGTGATCCTCGAGGCGATCACGGCTGCCGGCTACCACCCGGGCCAGGACGTCTGGCTCGGGCTCGACGTCGCGAGCACCGAGTTCCACAAGAACGGCGTCTACCAGCTCGAGTCCGAGGGTCGGCGCTTCAATGCCGCGCAATTCACGGACTATCTCGCCGCGCTCGCCGAGCGCTACCCGATCATCAGCATCGAGGACGGCATGGCTGAGGCGGACTGGGAGGGCTGGGGCGTGCTGTCGCGCCGGCTGGGCCAGAAGCTCCAGCTGGTCGGGGACGACCTGTTCGTGACCAACACCGAGATCCTGTCGCGCGGGATCGCGGAAGACGTCGCCAATGCCATCCTGATCAAGCCGAACCAGATCGGCACGCTGACCGAGACGCTGGCGGCGATCGACATGGCGGCCCGCGCGGGCTACGGCGCGGTGGTTTCGCACCGGTCCGGCGAAACCGAGGACTCGACCATCGCGGATCTCGCGGTCGGCACGACGGCCACCCAGATCAAGACAGGTTCAATGTCCCGTTCGGACCGCATCGCGAAGTACAACCAGCTGCTGCGCATCGAGGAGCAGCTCGGCGCGCGCGCCCGCTATGCCGGACGCGATGCGTTCTCGGTCAAGCCACGATGAGGCGGCTCTCCCGTGCCTCCTGATCGTGGTAATCTGCCGGCCCCATGAAGGTCCTGCTCGCGGGTCTGGTCGCCGTGCTGGTGCTGCTGCAGTACCGGCTCTGGCTTTCCGACGAGGGCATGCGGGAAGTCTGGCACCTCACCGCGGCGGTCGAGGCGCAGCGCGCCGACAATGCCGTCCTGGCCGAGCGCAATGCCCAGCAGAAGGCGGAGGTGTCGGACCTGAAGCACGGCCTGACCGCGCTCGAAGAGCGCGCCCGCCATGACCTCGGCATGATCGGAGACACCGAGACCTTCTATCAGGTCATCGACACGCCCGTGCAACCGGCGGCGGGCGCAGCGGACGATTCGCGGTCGATGCAGGCCGCGACCGCGCCGTGACATCGCGGTGTCCGAACGCATCTGGTTCGTGATCGCGGCCGCCGGCGCCTCGACCCGCTACGGCGGTTCCATTCCAAAGCCCTATCTGCGGATCGCGGGCAAGAGCCTGCTCGAACACGCGCTGCGCGCGCTCGCGCGCGTCCCGGGTCTCGCCGGTGGCGTGGTCGTGACCGCGCCGGGCGACCGCCGCTTCCAGCGCCTGCCGAAGGCGGCGCGCCGCGGCATCGTCGCCGCGACCGGCGGGCCGACGCGCGCGATGTCGGTGCTGAACGGACTGCAGGCGCTCGTGACCGCCGCCCCGGAAGACTGGGTGCTGGTGCATGACGCGGCCAGGCCCTGCGTGCCGCCGGCGGACCTCTCGGCGCTCGTCGCCGAATGCCGGCGCGATGCGGTGGGCGGCCTGCTCGCGATGCCGGTGACCGACACGCTGAAACAGGCCGACGATGACGGGCGGAGCGCGAGGACCCTGCCGCGCGAGCGGCTGTGGCGGGCGCAGACGCCGCAGATGTTTCGCCACGCGCGGCTGGTGCGCGCCCTGATGCGCGCCCTCGGCGAGGGATTCGATGCGACGGACGAGGCCTCGGCGATCGAGGGCCTCGGCCTCAAGCCACGCCTGGTCGAGGGCTCGCCGCTCAACATCAAGGTCACGCGCCCGGCGGACCTCGTGCTCGCGCAGGCCGCGATGCGGTCGCTCCGGGTGACGCGATGAGGGTCGGCAGCGGCTTTGACGTGCACCGGTTCGGTCCGGGCGATCACGTGATGCTGGGCGGCGTGCGCATCGCGCATGACCGTGGCCTGGTCGCGCACTCCGACGGCGACGTGATCCTGCACGCGCTGATGGACGCGCTGCTTGGGGCCGTTGGCGCGGGCGACATCGGCCTGCACTTCCCGGACGGCGACTCGCGATTCGCGGGCGCGGACAGCCGCGAGCTGTTGCGCGATGTGATGAAGCTGGTCGCCGCGCGCGGCTACGAAGTGGACAACTGCGACCTGACGCTGATCGCGGAGGCGCCGCGCATCGCGGGCCACCGCGACGCGATCTGCGCGAACGTCGCGGCCGGGCTCGACATCGAGCGCCATCGCGTCAACCTCAAGGCGACCACCACCGAGGGCCTGGGTGCACTCGGCCGCGGCGAGGGTATCGCGGCCCAGGCGGTCGTGCTGCTGCGGGAGGGCGATGGCGCCTGAGGACGGCCCGGTCGCCGGCTGGCGCGCGATCGCGCTCGCTCCGCCGCGCGCCGGCGGGACGCCCGCGGCCGCCGGCACGATCCGCGCCGAGGTCGGTGATTTCCAGGTGGACGAAGACCTCGGCTTCGAGCCCGACGGCGGCTCGGCCCACCGCCTGCTCCGGGTCGAGAAGCAGGATGCCAATACGCTTTTCGTCGCGCGGCAGCTGGCCGAGCGGGCCGGATGCCTGCCCGCCGACGTCGGATTCGCGGGAATGAAGGACCGCCGCGCGATCGCCCGCCAGTGGTTCACGGTTCCCGCCCGCCCGGGAATCGCGTTCGACGGTTTCTCGGGCGACGGATTCCGCGTGCTGGCCGAGCACGCGCATTCGCGGAAGCTCCGGCGCGGTGCGCTCGCCGGCAACCGGTTTGCGCTCTGCGTTCGTTCGCTCACCGGCGATGTGGCCGAGATCGAAGCGAGGATCAGCCGGGTCGTCGCCGAAGGATTTCCCAATTACTTCGGTCCCCAGCGCTTCGGGCACGACGGGGCGAATCTCGACCGCGTCCTGCAGTGGATGGACGGCGCGCGCCTGCCGCGCGGGCGCGAGGCGCGGGCGTTCATCCTGTCCTCGGCGCGGGCACTCGCATTCAACGCCGTACTGTCCGCGCGCGTGCGGGATGGGAGCTGGAACCGGCTGCTGCCGGGCGAGGTGGTCAATCTCTCGGGGAGCGCCTCCGTGTTTGCGGCGCCGGTCGTGGATCCGGTGCTTGAAGGCCGCTGTCGCGAAGGAGACGTGCATCCGACCGGCCCGCTCTGCGGAGCGGGCGGTCTGGCGCCTTCGGGCGATGCCGCGGCAGTCGAAGCAGCAGCGCTCGCGCCGATGTCGTCGCTCCCGCTACGTCTGGCTGATGCGGGACTCCGGGGCGACCGGCGTGCGCTCGTCGTGCGGCCCGCGGCCTGGCGTCACGAATTCCGGGACGGCACGCTCGAATGCGGGTTTGAACTGCCGCGCGGGGCGTTTGCGACCTGCCTGCTCGCGGAGCTGCTCGACGCCAGCCTGCCCGAGTCCGGCGGCGGCGAGTGAGCGATCAGCCGTCGAGCAGCACGTAGACGGCGCCGGTACCGCCGTCCGGGCGACGCGCAGAGCAGAAAGCGCCGACGCCGACGCTGCGCTGTAGCCAGCGATTGACCGCCGACTTCAGCACGGGACCGCGCTGGCCGGAGCCCCGGCCCTTGCCGTGAATGATGCGCACGCAGCGAAGGCCGAGGTCCATCGACTCGGTGAGGAAGGCCGTCAGCGCGAGCCGCGCATCCGCCTGCGTCATGCCGTGCAGGTCGAGTTCCGCGCGGCGCGCAAATTCGCCGCGGCGCAGGCGGCGCAGGGTGGACAGGGCGACGCCCGCACGGCGCCAGACCAGTTCCTCGCCGGTCTCGATGCCGAGTTCCGACGCATCGAGCAGCAGCGACTCTTCGAGCGCGCGGCGCTCGTCCGCACGGCGGGACGCAGCGCGCGCCCGGCGCGGCGACGGGGCCGGTGCCTGCCGGGCCTGCGGCAATCGCCGCACGCCCGTCACCGCCTTGCGGAACAATTCACGGTCGTCTTCTTCGCTCATGCCGCCCGTCCGTTGCCGGCGCCTGACGCCCGGCACAATCCAGTATAGTGCGGCCCGATCGCGGGAGCCGCGACGGAAGCCTGCTGGCCAACTTGAAAATCCTGCTCGCCAATGACGATGGCTATCGCGCCGAGGGCCTGCGCTGCCTCAAGGAAGCGATGACGGGCGTCGCGCCGCTGACGATCGTCGCGCCCGATCGCAACTGCAGCGGGGCCAGCCATTCGCTGACGCTCGAGATTCCGCTGCGGGTGCAGCGGGTGGACGCCGACACCTGGTACGTCATCAACGGCACGCCGACCGACTGCGTGCACCTCGCGATCACGGGACTGTTCGAGGACGAATTCGACATGGTCGTCTCCGGCGTCAATGACGGAGCGAACCTCGGCGATGACGTGCTCTATTCGGGAACGGTCGCGGCCGCGATCGAGGGACGGTTCCTCGGCCTGCCGACGATCGCCGTGTCGCTGGTCGCGGGTTCCGCCGGCGGGCCGCATTTCATGACCGCCGCGCGGATCGCGCGCGAACTCGTGCTGCGCCTGGTCGCAAAGCCGCTGCACCGTTCGATGATCCTGAACGTCAATGTCCCAGACCTGCCCTACGAGCAGCTCAAGGGCTTCGAAGTGACGCGGCTCGGTCACCGCCACCGGGCAGAGTCAGCGGTGCGCGGCCGGGATCCCCGCGGCCGCGAGATCTACTGGATCGGGCCGGCGGGCGCGGGCCAGGACGCGGGCCCGGGGACGGACTTTCACGCGGTCGCGAATGGCCGCGTCTCGGTCACGCCGCTGCAGGTGGACCTGACGCGTCATGCGGCCCTCGAGGAACTCGGTGACTGGTTGCGGGATGCCGCCACTTGAGCGGCCCGTCGAGCGGCATCGGCATGACGAGCGCGCGCACCCGCGAGCGGCTCGTGCAGCGCCTGGTCGAGCAGGGGATACAGGATCCGCGCGTGCTGGACCGCATCCGGAACGTGCCGAGGCATTTGTTCGTGGACGAGGCGCTGTCGAGCCGCGCCTATGAGGACACGGCGCTGCCGATCGGCCACGGCCAGACGATTTCGCAGCCCTATGTCGTCGCGCGCATGACCGAGGCGGTGACGGTTGGCGGCGTGCCGAAGAAAGTGCTCGAGATCGGCACCGGCTGCGGCTACCAGACCGCGGTGCTGGCGCCGCTGGCGGAGCGCATCTTCAGCATCGAGCGCATCGAGGCGCTACTCGACCGGGCCCGCGAGAACACGCGCAAGCTCGGCATCAAGAACGTCCGCTTCAAGCACGGCGACGGCGCCGAAGGCTGGAAATCACAGGCGCCGTTCGACGGCATCCTGCTGGCCGCCGCTCCCCACGCGATACCGCAGCAGCTCCTCGACCAGCTCGCGGACCGCGGACGGCTGATCGCGCCCGTCGGTCCCGAGGGCAGGCAGGAACTCGTCCGCATCACGCGGCGTGGCGACCAGTTCCTGCGCGACCGGCTCGGATTCGTCAGCTTTGTGCCGCTCCTGGGCGGCGTCTCCTGAGGTGCGCGCGGCACTGGTGCTGATGGCTGCGCTGGCACTCGTCGCCTGCGCGGGCAATGACCGGCGTCCCACGATCCCGGATCGCCATGAAGTCCAGCGCGGCGAAACCCTGTACTCGATCGCCATGCGCTACGGCCTCGATCACCGAGACGTCGCGCGCTGGAACGGCATCGGCCGCGACTTTCTGATTCACCCGGGTGATCGCTTGCGTCTCAACCCTCCGCCGGGCGGGGGCAGGGCTGCCCCCGCAGCAGTCGCGGCGACCGCCGCAGCGCCGGTAGCGCGGGCCTCTCCCGCCGATCCCGCCCACCGCCCGCCCACCTGGCGCTGGCCGGTCGACGGCGGTCGGGTCGCGGGTCGCGTCGAGCAGCCTTCGGGCGGCGTCGGGCTTCGGATCGATGGGACGCTGAATCAGCCGGTGCTGGCGGCAGCCGACGGCAAGGTGGTCTACACGGGATCCGGACTGCGCGGTTACGGCCAGCTCGTCATCATCACGCACGCGCGCGGCTGGCTGTCGGCCTACGGGCACAACGCCCTGCTGCAGGTCGCCGAGGGCGACGAAGTCCGCGCGGGGCAGTTGATTGCTGCGATGGGGCTCGGGCCCGCGCAGCAGCAGATCCTAAAATACTAAATTAGCCACGAAGTCAACACGCTCGATAAGATCTCCCAGTTCCCCCAGACCTTAACAGAAGAGGAGAGCGAGCGCGACATTCCGGGATTCCGAGAGCAACAGGTTGTAGGTCCGGCAGGCCGCCCGGTTGTCCATCACCTCGAGCCCGACGCGCTTGGCTGCGAATGCGGCGAAGAGTTCCGGCGCCGGCATGCGCTGCGTGCTGCCGGTGCCGAGCAGCAGCACATCGGGCGGTTGATCGAGGAGCCGGGAGAAATCGTCGATCGAAAGTGAATCGAGCGGCGGCGGGTTCCAGTCCGCGTGGATGGCCTCTGCCGTGACGATCAGGCTCTTCGTGAATACGCCAGAGCGGAGCCGCACCTCGCCCGCGGTGCAGGAGAGAATGGCATTCGCCTCGGCAGCGGCTTCTCGTTCAAAGTTCATCGTCGCGCCGAAATATAGCCAATCCGCGCGTTCCCCGCCGCTATGATGACCGGCGATGAAAATCACGGATCTTCCGCGCACTGCGCCGCCGACCATCCGCCGGCGGGCGCCCGGCGCGGCGGATGGCCTGCCGACGAGCCTGCATCCGGTGTTGCGACGCGTCTATGCCGCTCGCGGAGTCGGCGATGCGGACGATCTCGTGCTCGAGCTCAAGCGCCTGCTGCCGGTGTCGACGCTCGATGGCATCGGCCAGGCGACTGAAGTCCTCGTCTCGCATCTCGAGCGTGGCTCGCGGATCCTGGTCGCCGGCGATTTCGACGCGGACGGGGCGACCAGCACCGCACTGGTCCTGCGGCAGCTTGGCCGGCTCGGTCATTCGAATCTCACCTTTCGCGTCCCGGACCGGATGCGCCACGGCTACGGGCTGACGCCCGCGCTCGTCGCCGACCTCGCGGGAGAGCGCGCGGAACTGCTGATCACGGTCGACAACGGCGTATCGGCATTCGCCGGCATCGAGGCGGCACGGGCGCTCGGCATCGAAGTGCTGGTCACGGACCATCACCTGCCGGGCCCGGTCCTTCCGGATTGCGCCGCGCACGTGAATCCGAACCTGCCGGGCGCGACCTTCGGCAGCCGCGCGCTGGCCGGCGTCGGCGTCGCGTTCTACCTGATGGCCTCGGTGACGCGGGCACTGGAGGCGCGCCGCGGCACGCGGCTCCCGGCGGTCGCCGACCTCCTCGACCTGGTCGCGCTCGGCACGGTCGCGGACGTCGTGCCGCTCGATCGCAACAACCGCATCCTGGTGCAGGAGGGCCTGCGGCGCCTGCGCACACGCAATGCCACGGCCGGGCTGATGGCGCTCGCGCGCGCGGCCGGTTGCCGCATCGATGAAATGTCCGCGCGCCAGCTTGGCCACCAGATCGCGCCGCGGCTGAATGCAGCGGGCCGCATTGACGACATGGCGATCGGTGTCCGCTGCCTGCTGACCGACGATCCGTCCGAAGCGATCGAGCTCGCTGGAACGCTCGACCGGCTGAACCGCGAGCGGCGGGAGATCGAACTGCGCATGCGCGATGAAGCGGCGCAGGCGGTGCGGCGGCTGCGCATTTCAGAGGGCAACCTGCCGCCCGGCCTTGCACTCTTTGATGCCGGCTGGCACGCCGGCATCGTCGGGCTGGTCGCGTCGCGGATGAAAGACAGCCTGCACCGGCCGATCGTCGCGTTCGCTCCGGTGGGCGAGGTCGAACTGCGGGGCTCGGCGCGCTCGGTCCCGGGCGTTCACGTGCGCGACGTGCTGGAGGCGATAGACACAAGGCATCCGGGATTGATCGAGCGCTACGGCGGCCATGCGATGGCCGCCGGCCTGACGCTCAGCCGCTCGGGTCTCGAACGGTTCGCCGATGCGTTCGCGGATGAGGTCGGCCGTCGCCTGTCGCCCGAGCAGATGATGGGCGTGATCGAGTCGGACGGAGAGCTGACGGCGGCGGAGATTTCGCTCGAGACGGCGCTGGCGCTGGAGTCGGGCGGTCCCTGGGGGCAGGGTTTTCCGGAGCCGGTGTTCGACGGCGAGTTCGTCGTCGCGGATTCGCGCATCGTCGGCGAGCGCCACCTGAAACTCTGGTTGCGATCGCAGGCGGCAACCGTGCCGATCGAAGCGATCGCCTTCGGCCATTTCGACGCTGATGGGGCCGGGCGGCCGGCCAACGGCAGCCGCGTCGCGCTCGCGTACCGGCTGCAATCGACGACCTTCGGCGGCACGGCGCGCGCCGAGCTCCTGGTCGAGCAACTGCGATCCCGCGATTGAGCCTGCTAAGATGCCGGCCGCATGGAAACCGCGCCGACCCGCCGCCTGATCGACGACCTCTCGGAGCGTCTCGCCGCTCTCAGGGGGTACCTTTGAGTACGACCAGAAGCGCGAGCGCCTCGAAGAACTGAATCACGAGCTCGGCGACCCGTCGGTCTGGAGTACGCCGGACAAGGCGCAGTCGCTCGGGCGCGAGCGGGCGCGGCTCGAAGCGACTCTCAACGAACTCGATTCGCTCCGGTCCGGCCTCTCGGACGCCGGTGAACTGCTGTCCGTGGTCGAGTCGGAAACGGACGAGGTGGGGTTCGCGGACATCGCGCGTGATACGGCCGCGCTCGAGCGGCGCGTCCGCAAGCTCGAGCTGTCGCGCATGTTCCCGGGCGAGATGGATCCGCGCGGCGCCTTCCTCGACATCCAGGCCGGCGCCGGCGGCACCGAGGCCCAGGACTGGGCGTCGATGCTGCTTCGCATGTACCTGCGCTGGGCCGACTCGCGCGGCTTCGCGGCGTCGGTGATCGACCAGAGTTCCGGCGAAGTCGCCGGCATCAAGAGCGCATCGATCGAGATCGACGGCGACTACGCGTACGGGTGGTTGCGCACCGAGACCGGCGTGCACCGGCTGGTGCGGAAATCACCTTTTGATTCCGGCAACCGCCGGCACACTTCGTTCGCATCCGTGTTCGTCTCGCCGGTGATCGACGACGAGATCAACATCGAGGTGAACCCGGCCGACCTCGAGACCGACACCTATCGCGCGAGCGGCGCCGGCGGCCAGCACGTCAACAAGACCGATTCCGCCGTGCGCATCCGCCACCTGCCGTCCGGCATCGTCGTCGCCTGCCAGGGCGAGCGTAGCCAGCACAAGAACCGCTCGACCGCGATGAAGATGCTGAAGGCGAAGCTGTACGAGCTCGAGGTCAACAAGCGCAACGCCGCAGCGCGCGTGCTGGAGGACCAGAAGACGGACGTGGGCTGGGGCCACCAGATCCGCTCCTACGTGCTGGACCAGTCGCGCATCAAGGACCTCCGCACCGGCCACGAGAGCGGCAACACGTCCGCGGTTCTGGATGGCGCGCTCGATCCATTCATGGAGGCGAGCCTGAAGCAGGGGCTGTAAGCTCGGCGGCATGACGATGAAGGAAACGCCCGACACTGGCGACGAAAATGCATTGATCGCGGAGCGGCGCGCGAAGCTTGCGCGGCTCCGCACCCTGGGCGTTGCCTTTCCGAATGATTTCCGGCGCGACGCGCTCGCGGCCGACCTGCACACCACCTGGGGCGACCGCCAGGAGGAATGGCTGTCCGCGAACCCGGTCCGCGTGCGCGTGGCCGGGCGCATGATGTTCAAGCGTTTCATGGGCAAGGCGTCGTTCGCCAAGCTCCAGGATTCAAGTGGCCAGATGCAGGTCTACCTCCAGGCGGAGACGCTCGGCGCCGCCTACGAGGAATTCAAGGGCTGGGATGTCGGCGACATTGTCGCGGTGCAGGGCCCGCTGATGCGCACGCGCGCCGGCGAGCTGTCGGTGCGCGCCGATAGCGTGAGGCTCCTCGTCAAGTCGCTGCGCCCGCTGCCGGACAAGTGGCACGGCCTCGCCGACACCGAGACGCGCTATCGCCGTCGCTACGTGGACCTGATCGTCAACGAGGTCTCGCGCGAGGTGTTCCGCACGCGCACGCGAATCGTGCGCTATCTGCGCGATTTCCTGGATGCTGCACCTCGCGTCGCCCGAGGCGAAGAAAACCCGGGATTCCGACTACGTTTTTATCACGTTCATCCTCACCCAGCTGCCGCATGGCGCCATCGGCCTGCTGATCGCCGTGATGTTCGCCTCGGCGCTCTCCTCCAAGGCGGGCGAGCTCAACGCCCTGGGCACCACCAGCACGATCGACCTGTGGCGGCACTTCCGGCCGCTGGATGCGCACGACGAACCGCGCAACGTCCGCAACGCGAAATGGTTCACGGCGTTCTGG
>JANNHT010000064.1:0-3773 GCA_031404555.1 Gammaproteobacteria bacterium | reverse complement strand
GCGTTCAAGAACAAGGGCGTGCAGCGCATGCTCGACGGCGTGGTCGACTTCATGCCCTCGCCGGCCGACATTCCGCCGGTGCCTGGCACCGACGACGACGACAAGCCGGTCGTGCGCCATCGCACCGACGAAGAGAAGTTCGCGGCCCTGGCTTTCAAGCTGATGACTGACCCGTATGTGGGCCAGCTTACTTTCGTGCGCGTCTATTCCGGCGTGCTGAAGTCGGGCGACTCGGTCTACAACCCGATCCGCGGCAAGAAGGAACGCATCGGCCGCATCTTGCAGATGCACGCCAACCAGCGCGAAGAAATCAAGGAAATTCTGGCCGGCGACATCGCGGCCTGCGTGGGCCTGAAAGAGGTGTGCACCGGCTCGCACTGAAGCGCCGCGGCGTGCGCATGATGGCCGGCGTCACCTATGATCGCATCGATGATCGCGGGCTCTCGATCACGCAGGGCGGGGAATCGCAGCTGCTCGCGGTGGACCAGGTCGTGATCTGCGCCGGGCAGGAACCGCTCCGGGAGTTGGTCGCTGGCATCGAGGCGGGGGGCATGCAGCCACATCTGATCGGCGGTTCGAATGTCGCGACGGAACTCGATGCGCGTCGCGCCATCGACGAAGGCGCGCGGCTCGCAGCCTCGCTATGAGCCCGCAACCCGAACCGGCGCGGCAGCTCGCGCTCCTGGACGAGGCGCAGGTGAAGCCCGCTGGCTGGCGCGTGCGGCCGAGCCCGCGCGCGCGCCGGCTCGCGGTGCGCGTGCTGCCCGGCGGTTTCGTCGAGATCGTCGTGCCTCACGGCACGCGGCCCCGCACGATCGAGCAGTTCGTCTCGCGTCATCGAGGCTGGATCGACCGCAAGGTCGTGCAGTACCGGCCCGCGGATCCGGACACGGCGGACGCGCTGCCGGATGTCATCCGTTTCGCGGCGAGCGGGCATGCCTGGGACGTGCACTACCGCCATTCCCCGGCTGCGCCGCGGCTTCACGCCTCAGCCGGGAACATCACCGTCACCGGCGACTGCCAGCGCCTGCCACTCGTTCGCCACGCCCTGCAGCGTTTCACGATGCGGATGGCACACCAAGTCTTCGCGCCCTGGCTCGCGGGACTCTCCGCTTCCTCCGGGCTCGGGTACGAGCGCCTCCAGATCCGTCGCCAGCGCACGCGCTGGGGCAGCTGTTCGCGACACGGCACGATCAGCCTGAACGCCTGCCTGCTGTTCCAGCCGGCGGACGTCGTGAACTACCTGTTGATCCATGAGCTCGCGCACACGCGGCACATGAATCACT
This sequence comes from Gammaproteobacteria bacterium, assembly GCA_031404555.1. Taxonomy (GTDB): domain Bacteria; phylum Pseudomonadota; class Gammaproteobacteria; order Steroidobacterales; family Steroidobacteraceae; genus SCUD01. The sequence continues at coordinate 2,487 of JANNHT010000064.1, read as the reverse complement.
CGCGGCGATTCTGGGCTGCGGTCGAGCGGCTCGAACCCGGGTGGCGCGCGCTCGATGCGAGCCTGTCGCAGGGCTGGCGCCGCGTACCCGCCTGGGTCCTGCGCTAGCTCGCCATGACCGCGGAGTCCGAGCGGGAACCGGTCCGGCTCGCAGCCTTCCTGGTGCTTGCGATCGCGCTGATCGCGGTCTCCCACGGCGCGATCTTCGCGCGGCTCGCGGATGCCGCGCCGTTCGCGATCGCCGCCTGGCGACTCGGGCTCGCCTGCCTCGTCGTCATACCGGTTGCGCTCCTGGCGCCGGGTCGCGGTCAGTGGTCCGCGCGCGCGGTGGCGCTTGCCGCCGGCGCGGGCTTCATGCTCGCACTCCATTTCGCGACCTGGATCAGCTCGCTCGACCACACGACGATCGCGCGGAGCGTGCTCCTCGTCAGCACCGCGCCGATCTGGGTCGCGGTGCTCCAGTTCCTGCTCGAGCGGAAACGGCCGACGCCCGTCGCGCTCCTCGCGCTTGCGCTCGCGTCCGTCGGCGCACTGATCGTCGGCTCGGGCGGATTGAAGGACCCGGCGGCGGTCACCGGGGACCTGCTGGCGATCGCGGGCGCGATCGCGATGGCGGGCTACCTGCTGCTGTCCCGCGCGTCCCAGGCGACGCTGCCGTTTCGCGGCTACCTCGGCATCGCCTACGGTACGGCGGCCGCTTTCCTGTGGTTCGCGGTCGCGGTGACCGGCACAGCGGCGACCGGATTCGACGCGACGACCTGGTGGGCATTCGCCGGCATGGCCGTCGTGTCGCAGCTCATCGGGCACAGCGGCTACAACTGGTCGCTGCGGCACCTGCAACCGCTCTTCGTCGCGGTCGCACTCATCGGGGAGCCGGTGATCGCGGCCTGCCTCGGCTGGTGGCTACTCGACGAGCCCGTGGACGGGCGCACCGGTCTCGGCGGCCTGTTCATCCTGGCGGGCATCGCGCTCGGGGCGCGCGCCGCGCGCCGAGGCGGCTGACTCCGCCGCGCGGGCGCGGCGGCGATACGCGCGCCAGCCTCGCCAGCCGAGCAGCAACGCCGCGATCGCGGCATAGACCAGCGGCTCGCGGACGTCCGCCTTCACCTGCCACCAGAAGTGCACGCAGCCGAAGATCGTCGCCGGATAGACCAGCCGGTGCAGCGACTGCCAGCGCCGCCCAAGTCGGCGCATGGCGCGCCGCGTCGAAGTCGCCGCGAGCGGTATCAGCATCAGGAAAGCCGTGAAGCCGACCGTGATGTACGGCCGCTTCGCGATGTCGGCCAGGAGTTGGCGCCAGTCGAGCGCCTGATCGACGAACAGGTAGAAAATAAAATGCAGCAGCACGTAGGCGAAGGCGAAGAGCCCCAGCATGCGCCGGAAGAGCAGGAGCCGAGGCCAGCCAGATAGCTCGCGCAGCGGCGACACGGCGAGCGTGATCAGGAGGAAGCGCAGGCCCCAGATGCCGAGCGTGTCCTGGATCGTCTCGACCGGGTTCGCGCCGAGATCCACGCCGAAGCGGCCGAGCACGCCCGCGATGGTCCAGGCGAGCGGCAGCAGGCAGAGCAGGAAGACGATCGGCTTGGCGAAGCGCCGGATCAGCGTGTCGGCGTGCATGGGCTCAGATGTGCCGGGCGAGATCCATGCCGCGGTACAGGCTGGCCACCTCGCGCTCATAGCCGTTGAACTTCAGGGTCGGGTTTCGCGAAAACAGGTTGCCCGAGCCGATCCGCCGTTCGCTCTTCTGGCTCCAGCGCGGATGGTCCACTTCCGGATTGACGTTGGCATAGAAGCCGTACTCGCGCGGCGCCGACAGTGCCCAGGACGTCGCGGGCATGCGTTCGCTGAAGCGGATGCGGACGATGGACTTGATGCTCTTGAAGCCGTACTTCCAGGGCACGACGAGCCGGAGCGGCGCGCCGTTCTGGTTCGGCAGCACGCGGCCGTACAGCCCGACCCCGAGGATCGCGAGCGGATGCATGGCCTCGTCCATGCGCAGGCCCTCGACATAGGGCCAGTCGAGCACGCCATAGCGCTGGCCCGGCATCTGTTTCGGGTCGTGCAGGGTCGTGAACTCGACGTACTTCGCGCGCGAATTCGGTTCGAAGCGCTTGATCAGCTCGCCGAGCGGGAAACCGATCCACGGGATGACCATGGACCAGGCCTCGACGCAGCGCAGCCGGTAGATCCGTTCCTCGAGCGCATGCGGCTTCAGCAGGTCCTCGATCGCGAAACGCCCCGGCTTCGCACATTCGCCGTCGACCACCACCGACCAGGGCCGCGTGCGCAGGCGGCCGGCGTTCTCCGCCGGATCGGACTTGTCGGTGCCGAACTCGTAGAAATTGTTGTAGCCGGTGACCTCGCCGAAAGTGTTCGCTTTCTCGGCCGTCGAGTAGCGCTTGTTCTTCGTGAACTTCAGGGTCGGGTTTCGCGAAAACAGGTTGCCCGAGCCGATCCGCCGTTCGCTCTTCTGGCTCCAGCGCGGATG
>JANNHT010000063.1:0-6255 GCA_031404555.1 Gammaproteobacteria bacterium | reverse complement strand
AAGATGCTTCGCGCGCGCGCAGCTCGAACCGCGAGATCCCTCGTCGCACCCGAAGGAGCGCCCGCGAATTCCGGAATGCCGAGCCAGTCGCCGAAGTAGAGATCCGGCGTCGTATCCACGACGACCAGGCCCTTGAACGCGGGATCCGCCGCGATGTCGTCGAGCAGCGGCCGCGGGTTCGTCCCGGGCAGCGCGAGCTGGATCGGCCGCCGGCCGGTCAGCTCCTCCCAGGCATCGAGATCCGTGTCGAACAGGAGCCGCGACGTGCCGACGAGTACGACATCGTCGTGTTCGCCCGCCGCGACCTTGCGCCGCTCGACGGCCCAGTGCGACTTGCTGTCGTCGATGTCGCCCGCGATCAGTCCGAGCGAGCGCATCCTCCATTCCCACGCGGACGTCGCGACCACGACGAGCGCGAGCGTGAGCCAGCCGATCGCAGGCCAGCGCGCCACCGGCGTCTCACGGATTGTCACGTTGTCTTGTTCGTGGTGTTTCGACACGGCCCGCTCAGAACTGGAAGTAGATGAAGGCCTGGCCGGAACCCTGCGTGACGATCACGGCCCAGAGCATGATCGCCGCCAGCAGGCCCGTCAGCCACCACGGCGTGCGCGACACCACGCTCTCGAGCGTGCGCTTGCGCATCAGCCAGTGCGTCGTGACGATGCCGGTGATGATCACCACGACCTTGATCATGAAGATCGTCGGCAATATCGCTTTCGCGTCGGTGGTGAGGCCGGCCATGCCTTCGAGGATGCGCGCGGCGCCGGTGAAATCGGTCGCGCGGAAGAACACCCAGGTGATGTTCACCAGGAAATACGTCAGCAGCGCGAGCGCCAGGCGGTTCCAGAGCCCGGCCGGGTCGCCGGTGACGCCGGTCTTGCTGCGGATCCAGCGTTCGCCCGCGAGATACAGGCCGTGCAGGCCGCCCCAGACCACGAAGGTCCAGTTAGCGCCGTGCCACAGGCCGCCCAGCAGCATCGTCAGCATCAGGTTGACGTAGGTCCGGGCCTCGGTGCCGCGATTGCCGCCGAGCGGGACATACAGGTAGTCGCGGAGCCACGTAGACAGCGAGATGTGCCAGCGACGCCAGAAATCGGAGAAGCCGATCGCCGCGTACGGCATGTTGAAGTTGTCCGGCAGCGCGAAGCCGAGGCAGAGCGAGACGCCGACCGCGACCGTCGAGTAGCCGGCGAAGTCGCAGAAGATCTGGCCGGAGAACGCGAGCGTCCCGAGCCAGGCATCCGCGAAGCCGACCGGTTCCATCGCGGCGAACACGCGGTCCGCGGATTCGGCGAGCCCGGAATCGGCGAGCACCACTTTCAGGAACAGGCCGAGGACCACCAGGCCGAGTCCCCACAGGATCTGGTCGCGCGTCGCCTGCCGCGGCGTCTCGAACTGCGGCACGAGCTGGGTCGGCCGCACGATCGGGCCGGCGACCAGGTGCGGGAAGTAGGTGACGAACAGCGCATAGTTGAGCGGCGACTCGATCGGCTTCGAGCGGCCGAGGTACACGTCGAGCGTGTACGACAGCGTGACGAACGTATAGAACGAGATGCCGATCGGCAGGATGATGTTCCACTCGGGCGGCACCCAGACGATGCCGAACGAGGCCATCAGCGCCTGCCAGTTCTGCAGCAGGAACTCGCCGTACTTGAAGAAGCCGATGAACCCGATGTTCACCGCGACCGAGATCACGAGCCAGGAGCGGCGCACCAGCCGGCTCTTGTCGCGCGACGCCCAGATCGCGCGCGCGATGAACCAGTCCACGATCGTCGAGGCCCACAGCAGCACGACGAACGGCGGATTCCACGCCGCATAGAAGACGTAGCTCGCGACCAGCAGGTTGACCTTCTTCACCGTCCACGAGAACGGCAGGCGGTGCAGCAGGAACACCACTGCGAAGAACACGACGAAGGTCAGCGAGTTGAAAACCACGGCGGCTCTTATTTCTGTTCAACGGCCGGTCGGCGCGGGCGAGTATGCGTGAACGCGCGACCGGGCGGCAATCGGCGCGCGGCTTGTGGAATCTGCAACCGGGGCTAATATAGGGGCCGCGTCAGATCGCGGCCAGCCGCGACGCGAAGCATTTTTATTTTAATAATCAATAGTTTGGGGGCCACATGCGTACTCGCAATGCATTCTTGATGCTGCTCGCTGCCGTCGCTCTGATGGCCGGCTGCGCGAAGCAGGAGACGGCGCCGGCCGTCGATCTCGCTGCCGAAGAGAAGGCCGTCTGGGATGCCTCGGCGGCGTGGCTGAAGCTCGCGCAGGCGAGAGATGCCGCTGGAATTACGAGCACCGTCTACCTGCCGGACGCGGTCACCGTGTTCGACGGCGTCGTCCGGAACGGTGCGGCGGAGATCCAGGCCGGGATGGAGAAGGAATTCGCGGAGATGCCGGCGGCGACAATTGTCTGGACGACGACCGCGGTGAAAGTCGCCTCCTCCGGCGACATGGCCTGGGAAACGGGCGCGTTCACATTCGATCCGGACGGCGAAGGCGAGACTGCAGCCAACTCTGGCAACTTCGTCACGGTCTGGTCCAAGGTGGATGGCACCTGGCGCGTCGCAGCCGACTCCGGCAGCACGCCGCGCAAAGAAGCGGCAGCCGAGGCGGCACCCGCAGCCTGATCTGCGCAGTCGGCGCGCATCGGCGCGCCGCTTCGCATGAGCGGTCCCGACCACGTCGGTGCGCCCGGGCTGTTGCGACGCCTGCGGCGCATCGACGTCATCGCGCTCACCGTCAACGTCACGATCGGCGCGGGCGTGCTCGCGATGCCCGCGGGGCTCGCCGCATCCTCGGGTCGCTGGAGTCTCGCCGTCCTGTTCGGCGCCTTCGCGCTGACCGCGCTCCTCGCGCTGTCGCTCTGTGAGGTCGCCAGCCGCTTCCAGGTGACCGGCGGCCCGCCAATCTACGCGGCGGATGCCTTCGGCTCGGTGACGGGATTCTCCGTCGGCTGGCTGCTCGGGCTGTCGCGCGCGGTCTCGGTCGCCGCGATCTCGCAGACCATGCTCAATTATCTCGTGGCGCTCGTGCCAACCCTCGACGGCCAGTGGCCGCGGCTGACGGTGCTGACGCTCTTCATCCTCATGCTGATCGCGCTCAACATCCGCGGAGTCACGAAGGGCGCCGGGCTCAGCAACCTGCTGATCATCGCGAAGCTGCTGCCGCTCCTGCCGCTCGCGCTCGCCGGGCTCTGGCTCGCCGGCTGGAACGACGTTCCCGACACGCCGCCCGCCATGCCGGACGGCATCACGACCGGTATCACGCTCGCCCTCTTCGCCTGCTTCGGATTCGAGCAGGCGGGCGTGGTCGCGGGCGAGATGCGGAATCCGAGGCGCGACATCGCGCCCGCGATCCTGATCGGCCTCGGCATCGTCTGCGTGATGTACCTGCTGCTGATGTGTGCGGCGTTCGCGCTGCTGCCCGATCCCGCGGCCTCGAAGCTGCCGCTCGCAGACGCGGCGGCGGCGCTCGCTGGCCCGGTCGGCGCGATCGTGATCTCGATCGCGGCCGTGCTCTCCTGTGCCGGCAGCATGTCGGCGACCATGCTGGTCGCGCCGCGGCTCTTCTTTGCGCTCGGCGAGAGCGGCGACCTGCCCCGCGGGCTCGCCGCCGTGCACTCCAGGCACCACACGCCCTTCGTCGCGATCGCTTTCCTCGGCGGCGTCTGCTGGCTGCTCGCAGTCAGCGGCACTTTCGAATACCTGATCAGCCTGTTCGTGATCATCCGCGTGATCACCTATGGCTCGGTGAGCGCAGCGCTGATCCGGCTCCGCCGCCGCGACGGAGCAGCCCCGGTGTCGATACCGGCGGGCAGCCTGATCGCTGTCGCCGCGCTCGCCTGCGTCGCGTTCGTAGCGCTGACGACATCCTGGATCGCGTTGCGGGACGTCGCGATCGCGCTCGCAGTCGGGCTTGCGGTCCGCGCCGGCGTGCGATGGCGCGAGGCGCGGAGTAGAGTTTCGATCGGAGGGTGACGCACATGCAAAGACGTACATTGCTTGGCGCGGGCCTCGGGCTCGCCGCGACCTGGCCGCTCCGCGGCTACACGGCCGTGCTGAAAGGCGTGGGCAATGTCGCCGCGAAGTCGCTCGACGGCGCGGATCTGACGCTTCCCGGTTCCACAGTCGAGGCGCTTGCCGCGAGCCTGCGAGGCGACATCCTTCTGCAGGGCCACGCAGGGTACGATGCGCGCCGCCGCGTCTGGAACGGGATGTTCGACCGGAAGCCCGCTCTCATCGCCTGCTGCACGGGTGCGGCGGACGTCCGCCGCGCCGTTGATTTCGCGCGCGAGCACCGGCTGCTGACCGCCGTTCGCGCCGGCGGCCACAGCCTGTCTGGCAAGTCGACCTGCGACGGCGGCCTCGTCATCGACCTGCAGCAGATGCAGGGCGTGCGCGTTGATCCCACGGCGCGGCGTGCCGACCTCGAAGCGGGATCCCTGCTCGGCTTGCTCGACCACGAATGCGCGACTCATGGACTTGCGACGACCGCGGGCACGTTCTCGGACACGGGTGCGGCCGGGCTCACGCTGAGCGGCGGATTCGGCCGCCTCGGCCGCCGCTTCGGGCTCGCCTGCGACAACGTCGCGTCGTTCGATATCGTGACCGCGGACGGGCGATTCCAGCGGGCCAGCGACGACGAGAATCCGGACCTGTTCTGGGGCCTGCGCGGCGGCGGCGGAAACTTCGGCGTCGTGACGTCCATCGAATACCGGTTGCACGCGATGAACCCGATCATTCTCGGCGGATTCGTCGGCTGGCCGTGGGAGCGGGCGCGAGAGGCCGCTCGCTTCTACCGCGACATCGCGATGGACGCCCCGGAAACGGTCAACCTGCTGCCGCAATGGTTCTGGGACGGCGGCACGCCGTACTTCGGCGTCGGCACCTGCTGGTCCGCGGACCACGCCGAAGGCGAAGAATGGCTGAAGCCTTTGCGGGCCTTTGGAAAGCCAGCGATGGACGGGGTCCGGCTCATGCCCTACGTGGCGCTGCAATCGAGCGCGGATGCGTACGCTCCGCACGGTATACGCAGTTACGCGAAGAACGGCTTCCTCGGGAGTCTCACGGACGACGGCATCGACTTGATAATGGACGTGTTCACTCGCTCGGCAGGCCTGTTCGACATCTTTTGCGACCACTGCGGCGGGGCGTATTCGCGCGTGGCCCCGGATGCGACGGCGTTCCCGCGGCGCGACATGGCATTCGTGCTCGCGATCTGGAGCGGCTGGCCCACCTCGGACGGCATCGACGAGAAAGTCGAAAAAATGCGCGCCGCCTGGCGCGAGCTCGAGCCGCTCACGCAGGGCCTCTACACCAACTACGCAGGCACCGACACCTCGACAGCCCGGTACCGCGAGAACTTCGGCGCGAACCTCGAGCGACTCGTCGCGCTCAAGGCCAAGTATGACCCGATGAACCAGTTCCGGCTGAACGCAAACGTGCCGCCGGCGATCTAGGCGCCCGCCTTCACTCCGGCCAGCTGCGGCCGGCCAGCGCGCACGACGAGTCCGTCGCCGGCACCGCGTCGATCTTTGCGCGGGTACCAGCAACCGCTGTTTCAAGCGCCGTTCCCGCCGCGAGAGCTGACGCACGCGCCACCTGCGCCCGCGCTTCGTTCACGCAGCCGGCAACCGCGAGCAGTTCGGCGAGATTGTTCCGCGCCGCGGGATCGGCGGGTGCCAGCAGGATCGCGCGCAGGTATGCATCGGCCGCCGCGTCGACCACTCCGCCCGCGAGCGCGACATTACCGAGCCCGAGCCAGGTACGCGGTTCCGACGGCCAGCGCACGATGGCTGATTCATACGCGGCGGTCGCAGCGGCGCGCTGTCCCGCCGCTTCGAGCCCGGCGATCGCCTCGACATAGCGCACCGCATCGGCGTGCGCCGGGATGTCGCCCGGCGTGAGCGTCGTCATCGCCCACCGCCCGCCGCGATGCCAGGTCTTCGCGAAGCGCTGCCACTGCATTTCGACACGCTGCTTGCGGCCCGATCGCAGGATCGCAACGTTGTCCACGGCGTCGTAACCGATCAGCACCGCGTAATGCCAACGCGGCAGCCGTTCGGCGCCGAGATTCTGGAGCACGAGCACCGGGCGCCCGTCGACCAGTTCTGCGATCAACTCATCGGCGGTGGTCGCGAGGACGTAGGGCAGCCGGCCGCGGCGGCGCGTTGCAGCGATGTGATCGGCCTGCAGGCTGCCCTTGCGGCCCGGCACATAGACCTGCGGCGCGAGGTCCTCCGGCGTGACCGCG
>JANNHT010000062.1:0-4560 GCA_031404555.1 Gammaproteobacteria bacterium | reverse complement strand
CGCGGCACGTCGAAGCAGTACTGAGTCTGGAAGAACTGCGCGCCCGCCGCGATCTTTTTCGCGAGCCGCATCGGCCGCCAGTCGAGCGGCTCGGCGAACGGGTTCGCCGCGGCGCCGAGGAACACGCGCGGCGCCATGGTGATCTTGCGTCCGCTCTCGAAGTGGTGGTCGTCGCGCAGCGTCCTGGCGATCCCGAGCAGCGACACGCTGTCGAGGTCGAACACCGGCCGCGCCTGCGGGTGGTCGCCGGCCTGCACGCCGTCGCCGGTGATGCAGAGGATGTTGCAGACGCCCATGGCGGCGCCGCCCAGGATGTCGCCCTGGATCGCGATGCGATTGCGGTCGCGGCAGGAGATCTGCATGACCGGGGCGTAGCCGCGGTGCGTCAGCAGTGCGCAAACGCTGATGCTCGACATGTGGCAGTTGGCGCCGCTGCCGTCGGTCGCGTTGATCGCGTCGGCGTAGCCGTCGAACACGCGCGCGCGCCGATAGACCTCGTCGGGATCCGCCGAGTCCGGCGGAGCGAGCTCGGCTGTCACCGCAAAGCCGCCCGCGCGCAGCACGCGCTCGAAGCGGCCGGGCGAGACGTGGCCGGGCAGGATCGGCAGCGGATAGCCGGGTACCGGTTCGTCCTCGAACTTCATGCGCGATCCGCCGTCTTCTCGCGCACGACCCGCAGCCACGACGAGCTGCCCTGGAGCCGCCGGTCGACTGCGGGCTGGGCAACGCGCATCGCATCCGTGCCGCCGGGGATGCGATTGCTGCCTTCCCAGGCGAGCACCCAGACGCATTTCATCGACGGGATCACCTCGCAGCCGCCGTCGGCGCGCACGCCGCCGCAGGGACCGTTGCGCAAGTTCTTCGGACAGTTCATCGGGCAGGACATGCCGGTCGAGCTCAGCACGCATTGCCCGCACATCTGGCAGTCGAACAGGAGCCCCTTGATCCCGCGCTCGACGGCGGCGACCGGGCGTTCGAGGCGCCGGTACCCGATGGCGCGCCAGAGCGGCGCAAGGCCGACGAGAAGGGATTCGAACCCGCGATAGAAACGGTTCAACCCGCGGGCGTGACGCACGGACCACTGGCGCATGCGGTACATCGGCGCGGGCTTAGTCCGGCTTCGGCGGCGCGCTGACCACCGCCTTTTCGTCGACGCCCTTCGCGCGGATCAGCCGCTCGAGGTCCTCTTCGCTGTAGCGCGCCTCGATGCGCGCCGCCTCAGCGGCGGCTTCGTTCTCGATGTCGTCGCTGCAAGGCGTCGCCGCCGAGCGCCGCCATTCGGCGAGATAGAGGTCGGAGCTGCCCTTGCCGGCGCGCATCGCGGCGCGGTCGACCGCTTCCTGGAAACGGGCGGAGAGTTTCGCCTTCGCGGTCTCACGGCCGCGCTTCACCACCACTTGTGCGGGAATGTCTCGCCAGTAGATCAGCGTCAGGCTCGCCATGACACAGTCTGCGCACGATCCGCGAATGCGGCGAGGCTCTGTCCGAGGCCGCCGTAGCCGGTGGACTGGAACCGGTATTCGAGTCCGAGCCGCGCTGCGATCGCTTGCGCTTCCGCCTCTGCGTCCGGCTTCGGCGCCTGGGCGAGATAGACCAGCCGGCGGTAGTTGCCGAAATAAGCCGGCATCAGCTCGGGATGGCGATCGATGCCGAGCCCCCGGATGACCAGGCGTTCGAAGTGGCGCAGCAGGAAATCGGTCAGGTAGAAAGTGCCCGGTTCCGCATCCGACAGCGACGCGAACGCCGACGGCGTCGCATAGAACTCGTAGCAGTGCGCGCCGGCGATCCGCTCGACCCCCTCTTCGCGGAGCACCGCGTCGAGCGAGCCGCGCGTGCCGCAGTCGCCGTAGGCGACGAAGATCTCGGCGTACTCGTCGCGATGCGCGCGGATCTTCTCGCGCACCGCGTCGGCGATGCGTTCCGGCCGGTTGTGCAGCTCCGGCGGCAGGCAGACGACATCGAGCGCGCTCCAGCCGTTGGCACGGCGGAGCGCCGCGATCTCGCGCGCCAGCGCGCCGCAGGCGATCACGAGTTTTCCGGTGGGCGCGTGCACGGGGGTCCTGTCAGCTCGCGTGCGCTGCAGCGCGGCGCGCGGCGATGAGCTTCTTCGCGGTCTCGACGGCGATGGCCGCGTCGCGGCAGTAGGCGTCGGCGCCGACCGCCTTGCCGAACTCCTCGTTGAGCGGCGCGCCGCCGACCAGCACGATGTACTTGTCGCGCAGGTTTTTTTCCTTGAGCGTGTCGATGACGACCTTCATGTAGGGCATGGTCGTCGTCAGGAGCGCCGACATGCCGAGGAAGTCCGGCTGGTGCTTCTCGAGCGCGTCGAGGTATTTCTCGACCGCGTTGTTGATGCCGATGTCGATGACCTCGAAGCCCGCGCCCTCGAGCATCATCGAGACGAGATTCTTGCCGATGTCGTGGATGTCGCCCTTGACGGTGCCGATCACGATCTTGCCGATCGGCTCGACGCCGGTTTCGGCAAGGAGCGGGCGCAGGATCTCCATGCCGCCCTTCATGGCGTTCGCGGCGAGCAGCACTTCGGGCACGAACAGGATGCCGTCGCGGAAATCGATGCCGACGATGCGCATGCCCTCGACCAGGCCGTCATTGAGCACGCGTTCCGGCGACCAGCCGCGCTCGAGGAAGATGCGGGTCGCCAGCTCGACCTCGGCCTTCAGCCCGTTGTACAGGTCGTCGTGCACCTGCTCGGCGAGCTCCGCATCGTCGAGCGTGCGCAGGTCGAACTCACCCTCGGGTGCTTCAGGCATAGAGACAGTCTCCGGCGACCGATGGGCTGGATGTTAAGCGGGGGCCTGTCCGGGGACTGGCCGCTTCGCGACAAGCGCATGTCCAGAAGCGACAGGAGGTCCTGACTTCGTGACCTGCCGCTCGGCGCTCGGCGGGTGGCCGAACTGATTGCGGTAGCAGCGCGAGAAATGCGGCGGCGACTTGAAGCCGCAGGAGGTCGTGATGTCCATGATCGGCATGGAGGTCTGAAGCAGCAGCTCGCGGGCGCGGCGCAGGCGCATCTCCAGGTAATACCGCTTCGGCACGCAGTCGAGGTGGCGCCTGAAGAGCCGCTCGATCTGCCGCCGCGAGAGCCCGGTCGCTCGGGCGATCCGGTCGAGCGACAGCGGCTTCTCGATGTTCTCCTCCATGATCTGGGCGACCTCGATCATGCTGCGGTGCGAGGCACCGACCTGGGCGCGCAGCGGCACGTACTGCCGATCCTCGGCGTTTCGCACCCTTTCGAGCACGAACTGCTCGGACACGCGCTGCGAGATCTGCGGGCCGTGCGTCAGCTGGATCAGGTTCAGCATCAGGTCGAGCGGCGCCGTGCCGCCGGAGCAGGTGTAGCGCTCGCGATCGATGCTGAATACCTGGTCGTTGAGCTGCACGCGCGGGAATTCCTCGCGCAGCGCCGACAGGTTCTCCCAGTGGATCGTGGCGCGGTAGTTGTCGAGGAGCCCTGCGCGCGCGAGCGCATAGCCGCCGGTGCAGAGCGCGCCGAGCGGGACCCGCCGATCCGCGAGCCGGCGCAGCGCAGTCAGCAGCGGCGGCGACACGGCTTCGCGGACATTGATGCCGCCACAGACGAACAGGATGTCCACCTTGCCGAGCTTGTCGAGGCCGATCGTCGGCGTGAGTTCGAGCCCGTTGCTTGCCTGCGCCGGCCGGCCGTCGAGGCTGACGATCGACCACTCGTACACCGGCTGGCCCACGACCCGGTTCGCCATGCGCAGCGGCTCGACCGCGTTCGAAACCGCGATCAGCGAGTAATTCGGCAGGGTCAGGAACGCGTACTTGCCCTTGGGCAGTCCAGCGGCAGGAATCGCGCTGTCGGCGGCGTCGCGCATGATGAATGAGTATGCCACCGGCGCGGCGTCGGATGTCTGATTCCGACATAAACCTGTCGCTTTTGGGTGTGCCGCCCGCCGTTCAACCGCTACACTGCCGAGGTCGCGGCGGGGGAGCGGGCACTCGATGAAATCTCATGCGCGGGTGGTCGTGATCGGCGGCGGTGTGGTCGGCGTCAGCACGCTCTATCACCTGGCGCACAAGGGCTGGTCGGACGCCGTGCTGCTCGAGCGCGCGGAACTGACCGCGGGCTCCACCTGGCATGCCGCCGGCCTGCTGCCGCTGTTCAACATGAGCTACACGGTCGGCCAGCTCCATAAATATTCGGTCGACCTTTACAAGCGGCTCCAGGCCGAGACCGGCCAGGATGTCAGCTTTCACGTGACTGGCAATCTCCGCCTCGCGACCTGCCGCGAGCGGATGGACGAGTACCAGAAATACTGCGGCACGGCGAACACGATCGGTGTTCCGTTCCAGGTCATCAGCCCGCGCGAAGTGAAAGAGCTCTGGCCGCTGGTCGAACTCGGCGGCAGCGCCGACACGCCTGCGATCGTCGGCGCGCTCTATCACCCGGACGATGGTCACATCGCGCCCGCCGACCTGACGATGGCGCTGCGCAAGGGCGCGCGTGCCATCGGCGCGGAGATCCACGAACAGACTGAAGTCACGGCGGTGTCGCGCACGCGCTCGGGCGAATGG
>JANNHT010000061.1:0-1887 GCA_031404555.1 Gammaproteobacteria bacterium | reverse complement strand
GAGTCCGAGGCCGCTTGCCGCGGCTGCCGAGACATGCACCATCGTGCCATAGGTGACGACCGTCAGGTCACCGCCGGCGCGGATGATCTCTGCCTTGCCGATCGGCACCGTGTAGTGACCTTCCGGCACCTCGCCCTTCGGGTGCGTGGTCCAGGGCACGGCCGGCTTGTGCGGATCACCGTCGAACGGTCCGTTGTAGATTCGCTTCGGCTCGAAGTAGATGACCGGGTCGTCGTCCTCGATCGCCGCGATCAGGAGGCCCTTGGCGTCATAGGGATTCGACGGCATTACGACCTTCAGGCCCGCGACATGCGCGAAGAGCGCTTCGGGGCTCTGCGAATGCGTCTGGCCGCCGCGGATGCCGCCGCCACAGGGCGTGCGCACCGTCACCGGCGCCGAGAACTCGCCGGCGCTGCGATAGCGCAGGCGCGCGAGCTCGCTGACGATCTGGTCGTAGGCGGGGTAGATATAGTCCGCGAACTGGATCTCGGCGACGGGCCGGAGGCCGTTCACCGCCATGCCGATAGCGGCGGCCAGGATGCCGCCCTCCGCGATCGGCGTGTCGAGGACGCGATGTTCGCCATATTTGCGCTGGAGGCCCTCGGTGCAGCGGAAAACGCCGCCGAAATACCCGACGTCCTCGCCAAGCACGACGACCGACGGGTCGCGGCCCAGCATGATGTCCATGGCCGAATTAAGCGCATGGATCATGTTCATCTGCGCCACAGTTCAGTCCCCTGCCAGTTCGGCGCGCATCTCGGCTTCCTGCCGGACGAGGTTCGGGGGCCGGTCCTTGAACACGTCCTCGAACATCAGGCCCGGATCGAGGCGCGGCCCATCGGTCAGGGTGCCGTGGGTCACGGCCTGCCTCCACGACGACGCCACGTGCTCCTCGAGCTCGGCAACGAGCGCTGAGTGGCGCTCTTCGGACCATTCGCCGAGGCGGATCAGGTGCTGCTTCAGGCGCAGGACGGGGTCGCCGAGCGGCCACCGGTCGTAGTCGTCCTTCGGGCGGTAGCGCGCCGGGTCATCGCTCGTCGAGTGTGCCGCCGCGCGGTAAGTCACGTGTTCGATCAGGGTCGGGCCGCGACCGGAGCGCGCCCGCTCGGCCGCCCACTGCGTCACGGCGTGCACGGCGAGGAAATCGTTGCCGTCCACCCGCACGCCGGCGATGCCGAATCCCGGGCCGCGCGCCGCGAACGACTGCCGTTCGCCGCCGGCGTATCCCTGGAAAGTCGAGATCGCCCACTGGTTGTTGACCACGTTCAGGATCACCGGCGCCTTGTACACCGAAGCGAACAGGAGAGCGTGGTGGAAGTCGGCCTCGGCGCTCGAGCCCTCACCGAGCCAGCTCACCGCGATTGAGTCCTCGCCCTTGATCGCGGCCGCCATCGCCCAGCCGACCGCCTGCGGGAACTGTGTCGCGAGATTGCCCGAGATCGAGAAGATCCGGCCGTCGCGCCTGTGGTACATGACCGGCTGCTGCCGGCCCTTGCACATGTCGCGCGTGTTCGACAGGAGCTGGCACATCAGGTCGAGCAGCGGCCGGCCGCGCACGACGTAGAGGCCCTGGTTGCGATAGGACGGGAACAGCATGTCGGAAGGTCGCAGCGCCATCGCCATCGCGACGGACACAGCTTCCTCGCCGAGCGAGCGCATGTAGAACGAGATTTTCCCGGAGCGCTGGATGCGCTGCATGCGGTCGTCGTAGACGCGCGTCAGCAGCATGTGGCGCAGGCCGACCTGGAGTTCCTTCGTGTCGAGATGCGGATCCCAGGGACCGAGGGCACGGTGCTCGTCATCGAGCACGCGAACGAGTTCTTCCGACAGGAATCGCGTCTCCGACATCGGCGCACCGGATTCCGGGCGCGCGACCTTTCCGGCCGG
>JANNHT010000060.1:0-10495 GCA_031404555.1 Gammaproteobacteria bacterium | reverse complement strand
TTGACGAAAATTCCGGTGGATAATTCTGTATCACATGCACTTGACGCATCCCCTTTGATAACTGGAACGGACACGGGCGCTTTGCGCCCGGGGCGCGTCAGCGCCGCAAGCCAAGTTCGTTGACGACCTTGGTGTACCGCTCGGGGGGGGTAGCCTTGAGGTAGTCCAGGAGCCGCCGGCGTTGAGCCACCATTTTGAGCAAGCCGCGCCGCGAAGCGTGGTCGCTCTTGTGATTGGTGAAGTGCTCGGTCAGCCCGTTGATTCGTTCGGACAGCAATGCAATCTGCACCTCAGGCGATCCCGTATCCGTGGGAGCGCGCCGGAACTTGCCGACGACCTCCGCCTTGCGTGCATTCGTGAGTGGCATCTCGTTCACTTAACCCTTTGGAAAGCCGCGCATTGTACCCGCGGCCCGGGGGCGTCTCAAGCCAAAGCGACAGTCCCGCCGGCGAGATCCACCATGATCCTTTCGGGCGCCAGCTGGCGGCCTTCCGCGCTCATCCGGCCGACCCCCAGGAATCGCCGTTCCGGCCCGTACATGCGTACCTGGGCTGCGCCCGGGCCGTTCACGAATACGGCCTGACCGTGCAGCACCCAGGCCTGTTCAGCGGGTCCCAGCATGACAGCCGGGAGGCCCGGCAGGGCGGCATCCGTCGGCAGCAGCATTGCTTCGAGGCTTCCATCTGCGCGCTCGGCGGCCCGCTCGACCTCGTCCAGCGTGTGCAGCTGCGGCGTCACGAAAGGCCCGTGCCGCAGCCGCCGAAGGCTGGCGACGTGGCCGACTGTCCCCAGGGCTCGCGCAAGATCCTCTGCCAGGCTCCGGACATAAGTGCCCTTGCTGCAATCGAGCTCGAATTCGAGCTGCGTGCCAGCGATCCCGAGCAGTTCCAGCCGCCGGATGACGATGCGTCTCGGCGTGCGCTCCACCTCGATGCCCTGCCGCGCCAGCTTGTAGAGGCGCTCACCGTCGTGCTTGAGCGCCGAATACATCGGCGGCACCTGTTCCGACTCGCCGAGGAATCCGGCCGCCGCCTCGCCAACCGTGGCGGCATCGAGCGCCGACACGGGCGCCTGTTCGACGACGTCGCCTTCACGATCGGCCGTCGCCGTGCGGATGCCGAGCGCGATCGTCACGCGATAAGTCTTGTCCGCGTCGAGCAGGAGGCCGCTCGCCTTGGTCGCCTGGCCGAAGCAGAGCGGCAGCAAGCCGCTCGCAAGCGGGTCGAGGCTGCCGGTGTGACCAGCCTTGCGGGCCTGGAAAGCGCGCCGGGCGCGCTGGAGCGCGGCATTCGACGTGAGTCCTTCCGGCTTGTCCAGCAGCAGGATGCCGTCGACGTCACGCCAACGGCGTGCGGACATGCGCGGCTCCGGACTCACGCCCGGCAGGTCGCTCATTCCGGTTCCGGGTCGCCGTCGCCCTGGCGGAGGCGATCCTTGTCGACCGCGTCGGTGATCAGCGCCGACAGCCGGGCGCCCCGCTCGATCGAGTCGTCCAGCTGAAAGTGGAGTTCGGGCGCGGCGCGCAGCCGCATCTGGTTGCGGACCTGGATCCGCAGGTAGCCCGCCGCATGCTGCAGCGCCTCGAGCGCGACCGCCGCATCGCCGATGCCGGCGAAAGGCGTGAAGAAGACCTTGGCCTGGGTCAGGTCGCGCGAGACTTCGACCGCCGTGATCGTGACGAGCCCGACGCGCGGGTCCTTCACTTCGCGGCGCACAAGTTCGGACAGGAGGCGCTTCAGTTGCTCCTCGATCCGGCGCGCCCTGGGAAACTCGCGCGGCATGGTCCGGGATCAGCCGTCGAGCTGGCGGGCGACAACGATGCGTTCGAAGCACTCGATCTGGTCGCCGACCTTGACGTCATTGTAGCCCTTCACGCCGATGCCGCATTCGGTGCCGGCGCGCACTTCCGATGCGTCGTCCTTGAACCGCTTCAGCGACTCGAGTTCTCCCTGGAAGATCACCACGTTGTCGCGCAGCACGCGGATCGGGTTGTTGCGGCGAACGTAGCCATCCACCACGAGGCAGCCCGCGACCGTGCCGAACTTGCTCGAACGGAACACGTCGCGCACCTCGGCAAGGCCGACGATCTGCTCCTTGACCTCGGGCGCAAGCATGCCGGTCAGTGCCGCGCGGATATCGTCGATCGCCTCGTAGATGATGCTGTAGTAGCGCACTTCCACGTTCTGGTCGCGCAGCGCATCGCGAGCGGCTGCATCGGCGCGGATGTTGAACGCGATGATCTGCGCCTTCGACGCCGCCGCCAGCATCACGTCGGATTCTGTCAGGCCGCCGGCGCCGCTCGCGATCACCTTCACCGACACTTCGTCGGTTGACAGCTTCAGCAGCGCCTCGCGCAGGGCCTCGGCCGAGCCCTGCACGTCTGCCTTGATCAGCAGGTTGACGGTGCCCTTCGCATCCTCGCCCATCTGCGAGAACGCGTCTTCCGGCTTCTGGCCGGCCTGTCGCGCCAGGCGCACGTCGCGGAACTTGCCCTGGCGGTGCAGAGCGACTTCACGCGCCTTGCGTTCGTTTTCCACGACGAGCAATTCGTCACCCGCATTCGGCGGGCTCGACAGTCCCAGCATCTGGGCGGGAATCGAGGGTCCCGCCGAATCGATTTCCTTGCCGAGTTCATCGAACAGCGCACGCACGCGTCCAAACTGCTCGCCCGCGACCACCGAGTCGCCGACTTTGAGCGTGCCTCGCTTGACGAGCACCGTCGCGACCGCGCCGCGTCCGCGCTCAACACTCGCCTCGAGAACTACGCCTACCGCCGGCGCGTCCTTCACGGCCCTGAGCTCGAGCACCTCGGCCTGCAGCAGGATTGATTCCAGCAGCTTGTCGACTCCGTCGCCGGTCTTGGCGGAAACCGGCACGAAAATGTTCTCGCCGCCCCATTCCTCGGCAATGACGGCTTCCTGCGTCAACTCGTTGCGCACCTTTTCGGGGTCCGCACCATGCTTGTCGATCTTGTTGATGGCGACCACGATCGGCACGTTGGCTGCCTTGGCGTGCTGGATGGCTTCCTTGGTCTGCGGCATGACGCCGTCGTCGGCCGCGACCACCAGCACGACGATGTCCGTGACCTGCGCGCCGCGGGCACGCATCGCGGTGAATGCCGCGTGGCCCGGCGTGTCGAGGAAGGTGATGACGCCGCGTGGCGTCTCGACGTGGTAGGCACCGATGTGCTGGGTGATGCCGCCCGCCTCGCCCGCCGCCACCTTGGTGCGGCGGATGTAGTCGAGCAGTGACGTCTTGCCGTGGTCGACATGGCCCATGATCGTCACGACCGGCGGGCGCGGCAGCGACTCTTCGGACGTGTGCATGCCGGCCTGAAGCGCATCTTCGACCTGGTCCGCCTTCAGAATCTTGGCAACGTGACCCATCTCTTCAATCACGAGCACCGCGGTGTCCTGGTCGATCGGCTGGTTGATGGTCGCGATGACCCCCATGTTGAGCATGGTCTTCATGACCTCGCTCGACTTGACGGCCATGCGCTGCGAGAGCTCGGCGACCGTGATGGTCTCGCCGACTGCGACCTCGTGCTGCTGCGGCTGTGTCGGCAATTCGAACCCGTGCTTGCGATCGCCGCCGACCGAGGCCGCGCGACGGCGCGATTCCGGGCGGGCGCGGCCTTTCTTGTGACGCGCCGACAGGCCGCCGGCAATGTGCAGTTCCTGGCGTCCGTACCGGGTGTTCTTGTCGTCCTCGACCGTCTTGCGCGCTTTCTCTTCGCGCTGACGCCGTTCCTTCTCGGCCGATTCACGGGCCTTCTGCTCGGCCTCGCGCCGGGACTGCTCTTCCGCCGCGCGCCGTGTGTTTTCCTCGGCTGAACGGCGCTCTGATTCTTCGCGCTCGCGGCGCTGCGCCTCTTTTTGATCGACATCGCGCCGCTTCCTTTCCTCGACGGCCATCCGCTCGGCGTCTTCCGCCTCGCGCTGGCGATCCACTTCCTCCTGCGCGACCCGCGCCTGCTCCTCGAGCACGTCGCGCTTGATGTACGTGCGCTGGCGGCGCACTTCGACGCTGACGGTGCGCGCCTTGCCCATGGGCGCTGCGACCTTGATCTCGCTCTGGGCCTTGCGGCGCAGCGTGATCTTCCGCGGGGCATCGCCGATTTCGCCCTTGCCGTGGGCCTTGCGCAAGTGGGTCAGCAGCTCGTGCTTCGCGTCCTCGCTGATGCGGTCCTGCGGCCCGCTGACGGTGATGCCGGCCTCTTCGAGCTGCGCCAGCAGCTTGCCAACCGTGACCTTCAGGACCTCGGCGAATTGTTCGACCGTGACGTCGGACATCTATGCTTACTCCAAGTCTCAGGCCTGGCCCGCGTTTTCGAACAGGTGCGCGCGCGCGGCCATGATGAGCTGCCCGGCACGCTCCGGGTCGAGACCCGGAACCGATTCGAGTTCGTCGAGCGACTGGTCCGCGAGCTCGTCGCGCGTGCGGATGCCGCGTGACGCCAGTTCGTAGGCCAGTTCCTTGTCCATGCCGTCGACCGCCAGCAGATCCTCGGCCGGGCCGGACTCGTCAATCTTCTCTTCGCTGGCAATCGCCTGCGTCAGCAGTACGTCGCGCGCCCGATTACGAAGTTCCTCGACCATCTCTTCGTTGAATTCTTCGATGCCGAGCAATTCGCTGGCTGGCACGTAGGCGACTTCCTCAATCGAGGAATAGCCTTCCTGGACCAGCACGTTTGACACGTCCTCGTCCACATCGAGCAACTTTTTGAACATTTCGCGCAGCTGGCCGGATTCCTCGTCGCTGCGTTCCGCGGCCTGCTGCTCCGACATGACGTTGAGGCGCCAGCCGCTCAATTCGCTCGCGAGCCGCACGTTCTGGCCACCGCGACCGATCGCCTGCGACAGCCGGTCCTCGGTGACCGCGATATCCATCGAATGCGCGTCCTCGTCCATGACGATCGACGTCACTTCCGCCGGCTGCATCGCGTTGATCACAAACTGGGCGGGGTTCTCGACCCACGGGATGATGTCCACGCGCTCGCCGGCGATTTCGTTCGACACGGCCTGCACGCGCGAACCGCGCATGCCGACGCAGGCGCCGACCGGATCGATGCGCGGATCGAGGCTCTTGACCGCGATCTTGGCGCGCGCGCCGGGATCGCGCGCTGCACCGAGGATCTGGATCAGGCCCTGGCCGACCTCCGGCACCTCGAGCTTGAACAGTTCGATCAGGAAGTCCGGCGAAGTGCGGGACAGAAAGAGCTGCGGGCCACGCGCTTCCGAGCGCACCTCGCGAAGCAGAGCCTTCAGCCGGTCCTGCGGGCGCACGAGCTCGCGTGGGATCATGTGTTCGCGCGGCACGAAGCCCTCGGCATTGCCGCCGAGGTCGACGTAGACGCCGTGGCGGTCAACGCGCTTGACGATGCCGGACACGAGCGTGCCGACGCGGTCCTTGTACTCACCGACGACCTGCGCACGCTCGGCCTCGCGCACCTTCTGCACGATCACCTGCTTCGCGGTCTGGGCGGCGATTCGTCCGAATGCGACGGATTCCATCGGCACTTCGACGAAGCCGCCGATTTCGGCCGCGGCCTCGACGTCCCGGGCGTCGTCGTAGCGCAATTCGCGCTCGGGGAATTCAAGTTCGGTCGAGTCATCGGCGAACACCTTCCAGCGGCGGAAAGTCTTGTATTCGCCGGTCTTGCGGTCGATCTCGACCCGTACTTCGATGTCGTCGCCGTGCTTGCGCCGCGTGGCGGAGGCCAGTGCTGCCTCGAGCGCATCGAAGATGATTTCGCGCGCGACGCCCTTCTCGTTGGAGACGGCCTCGACGACTTCCAGGATCTGCTTGTTCATGATCAACCTACCAATCGCGCCTTGCTGATTCCGGCGAGCGGCAATTTCCACTCCTTCCGGTCCACTTCAATCGTCACCCTGCCGGCCTCGACCTTGCCGAGCCGGCCCTTGAACCGCCGCCGGCCTTCCAGCGGCAGCGCGAGCTCGATGCGCGCCTCGCTCCCGGCGAATCGCGCAAAGTGCGCCGCGGTCCTGAGCGGCCGGTCGAACCCCGGCGACGACACCTCGAGCTGATACTCGTGGCCGACCGGATCCGAAGCCTCGAACGCCGCGCCGATCGCGCGGCTCGCCCGCTCGCAGTCTTCGAGCCCGATGCCGCCGCCGTCGGTGCGGTCGATGTACACGCGCACCAGCGAGCTGCGGCCGGACGTCCCGAACTCGATGTCTAGCAACTCATAGCCCAGTCCCGACACCAACGGCTCCAGCAGGCCGAACAGCTTGTCCTTCATCCGGCCTCCATCCACCCCAGGAGCCAAAAAAAATGGGCTCGAGGCCCATTTCCGGCGACCGATCCAAACAAAAAGGCCCCGCGAGGGGGCCTCCTGATCGACCTGGCGGTTCCGGGGGACCACGACCGGGCCTCGCTGCCCGGGCCGCGGTGGCCTCTGCCACACCCCCGACCGGCGCGCATGATAGCGCAGGCTGCCGTCCGGCCTCAACCGGCGATTCGCGGCCTTCCGCGAGAATCCGCTGAGCTAGACTCGGCGCAGTCTGCGGAGAATGCCATGCAATTTGCCCTATCCCTGGTCGTCATAGCCGGTCTCGCGGCGAGCGTTGCGCAGGCCGAAATCACGCCGGCAGAGCTCGACGCGGCATCGGCGGCGCTCGAAGCGAAAGCCATCGAATGGCGCCGGGATTTCCACCGCAATCCCGAACTCGCGAATCGCGAGTTCCGCACGGCGGGCAAGGTTGCGGTCCACCTGCGCTCGCTCGGGCTCGACGTAAAGACCGGCATCGCGCACACGGGCGTCGTCGCGGTCATCGAGGGCGCGCTGCCCGGGCCAACGATCCTGCTGCGCGCCGACATGGATGCGCTGCCGGTCACCGAGCGCACCGATGTTCCATTCCGCTCCACGGCGACCGGCGAATTCCGTGGCCGCACGGTCGGCGTCATGCATGCCTGCGGCCACGACGGCCACACCGCGATCCTGATGGCCGCTGCGGAGGTCCTGGTCAAGCTGCGCAATCGGTTGCCCGGAAGAATCCTGCTCATGTTCCAGCCGGCCGAGGAAGGCGTGCCGGAGGGCGAGCGCGGCGGTGCGCCACTGATGCTCGATGAAGGGCTGTTCGACATCGCGCGGCCCGAAGCGGCTTTCGGGCTGCACCTGATCTCGACGCTGAATGCCGGCACCGTCGGCCTGCGATCGGGACCCTTCATGGCGGGCTCCGATTTCTTCCGCATCGCCGTGACCGGAAAGCAGAGCCACGGTTCCCGGCCGTGGGCGGGAGTCGATCCGATCGTCGCCGCCGCACAGATTGTCAACGCGCTTCAGACAATCGTGAGCCGGCGCACCGATATCACCGCCCTGCCTGCGGTCGTCACGGTCGGCGCGATCAACGGCGGCGTCCGTCACAACATCATCCCGGAGACCGTCGAGATGCTCGGCACGATCCGCACGTTCAGCCCCGAAATGCGCCACGACATCATCGACCGCATGGGCACGATTGCGACCAAGGTCGCCGAGGCGAACGGTGCGACCGCGACGCTCGAGATGATGCCGGCACCGAATCCCGTGCTCTTCAACGATCCGGCGCTCAGCGTGCAGGCGACCGAGGCGCTCCGCGCCGCATTCGGCGCCGATGCGGTCAAATCGATCGGCTTGCAGACGATCGCCGAGGACTTCGCCTATGTCGCGAAAGCGGTCCCGAGCGTCTACTTCTGGGTCGGCATCACGCCGGCCGGCAAGGACGCTGCGACCGCGCCCGACAATCACTCGGATTTCTTTTACGTGGACGAGTCCGCGCTCCGGATCGGCATCCGCGCGCTGCTCGGCGTCGCCGTCGACTACCTGCAGACCGGGTCAACCGACTGAACGGCTGCGAGCGCAATAGAAATCCGATTTGCTTTGACTCCTGCCGGGCGCGGATATAGCTTCGTCGCACGTTCGCGCCGAGGCCGACCAGGCAGCGCGGACAATTCAAACAGGCGGACGGGTATTCCCCTGTCCATTAAGGGAGTCCGACAATGAAGCGTTTAGCTATTGCGGCAACAGCCGCGGCCATGGCGTTGTCTTTCAACGCGCAGGCCTTCGAGATTTACACCGACTACACGGCCTCGAAGGAAGTTTGGAACGTCACGCTGGTGAAGGTGAATCCGAACCGCATTGACGACTACCTGGAGGGCCTCAAGCAGACTTGGCAGAGCGGATGCGAGATCGGCAAGAAGCAGGGTACGGTCCTCGACTGCTTCGTCTATATCAGCGAGAACACCGCCCAACGCGACTACAACATGATCCTCGTGCAGAAGTTCCCGAGCGCGGCCTCAGCTGATCCGAATGAAGCGCAGTACAAGGAATTCATGACGCAGATGCGCGCCAAGATGGCCGAGGACAAGCAGGATCAGCTGGTCGAGGGCTACGAAGAGTTCCGCACGTTCTTCGATGAGCAGAACTTCCGGCGCATCGAGTTCAAATAGCGGGGAGCGCTACTCCACCTGCGGGCGGCCCGAGCCGCCCAGCAGGTACACCGCAAAACTGCCGAGCCAGTGCCCACCTTCATAGTGTTCGCCGGTCACGGCAGGTAATGCAGCATCTCCATGTCGTGCGGCGGCACTCTCGAGCGCCGCACGACGTGGATCTGCCGCCGGCAGGCCCGACGCGATGCCCCTCAGCATCCACGCACGGCTCAGGTTGAGCCCATCGATGTGCGCGAGCTTCGGGTCACTGCGATCGGTCACGATGCCGGGCGCGAGCCAGGCCGTGCCGCCGTCCTGCGGCAATTGCGGTAGAAATCCGCCGAGCCAGTCCGCGAATTCGCCGGCGGGCAGTACGCGCCGCATCAGGTCCGCCTCCGCGAGGCAGGGCGACAGGAAATCCTCGCCGGACGGCTCGTACGCCAGCGGGCAGGCGCGATCCGCCTGGTAGTAATCGCGGCTGCGGCGGTCGATCAGTGCGCGCATCCCGGCGTCATCCGCTGCAATCGTCCAGTCGCGGATCAGGCCGAAGGCGAATGCCGTCTGCGCATGCTCGCCGACCCGGATCGGGTAATGGAGTTTCGGCAGCCAGCTGGCGATCCGCGCCCTCGCTTCCTGCTCGATCGGCGCAAGCGCCGCCGCCCAGCGGCGCGCGTCGGGATCCGGCCAGGACCGCAATTCTGCCGCCAGCTGCAAGAGCCAGGCGAGCCCATATGGGCGCTCGAACGTGGCGCGACCGGCTTGCTGCAGGTAGGCGAGTTCCGCCGCCACCCGGGCATCGGTGAAGCTGGCCGCGAGCGCGGTGCGGGCCTCGGCCGCGAACGCGGAATCCGGATACAGGCGCGCCAGGCGGGCGAGCAGCCAGTGGCCGTGCACCGCCGAATGCCAGTCGAAGCAACCGTAGAAGACCGGCGTCAGGTCGCGTGGCGCGCGCACGTCGGCGTCGCTTGCCAGCACATGCGAGATCTTGTTTGGATACTCGAGGTGTACGCAGTGCAGCGCGAGCGCGGCGAACCGCCCGGCCGCAGCTGCATCAAGACCATTGTCTGCCTGCGCCGGAGCGGCGGCGGCTGAAGTCGCCAGCAGGACGATCACTCCAGTTGCGAGGCGCATCGACCGACACTCTAGCGCAGCGGCCCTGCTAGGATCGAGCCGTGAATCGACCGCATGCGGCACGTGCGCTCGCGTCGCTCGAGCGCATCATCAAGCGCCAGGCGACGGCTCCCGTGGCCCTGCTGCGCTCGTGGCTCGATGTGCTCGCGCGCAAGTCCCTGCAGAGCCGGTCGCAAGTGCTGCGGCTGCACGAGCTGCTCTGCTTCCTCGACGCCTATACCGCCGACCGCCGCATGCACGCTCGTGTGCGCCGGATGTTGCGAGCCTTCCGCGATCGCGCCGACCTGCAGCGGCACCGCGCCGCACTCGCCGGCAGCGGCATCGCCGGCACCGACACGCCATACCGGTTCTACTGGCCGACCGCTGACTGGATTTCGGCGCGGTGGCCGGGCGCGCTCATCATCGATCGCGATGATCCGGAGCAGCTTCAGGCAACCCTGGATGCGCTGCCGCAGTTGCTCGATCCGGTCCAGGCGGAGTGGCTGCGCCGGCAGACATCGCCCACGGCCCGGGTCTTTGATCGCCTGCGCCCAAAAGGACTGACGGATGCAGACTTCCTGATCGGGCTCGTCGCATCGATGCCGGGGGACGAAGCGACGCGCGAGGCCTTCTTCGATCGCCTCGACCCGCCGTTCGTGCTGCGTCCGGGACGCGATACGCCCGAGCGCACCACGGCGCGCTTCGATCGGCTGCCACTCCATTTCGCGACGCCGGCGCCGCAGCCAGGAAGGTCGGACGTTCGACTTGAGGCGCAGCGACCGCCCCGGCGCATCATCCCGTTGCGCGGCACCGCTGGCGTCGCGCTTGTGACGCTGGCCCGCATCTCGATGATCACGCGCGAACGCGACCTCGCGGTCTTCCAGTACGCGAATGACCGCGATGCGTTCCTGGTGGACGATGGACTGGGCCTGGCATTCGGCATGGTGGGCGCCCTGCC
>JANNHT010000059.1:0-22962 GCA_031404555.1 Gammaproteobacteria bacterium | reverse complement strand
GCATCCAGTACATGGTCGCCGTGCCGCTGATCCACGGCCGGCTGACGGCGGCCGACTACGAGGATGGCGTCGCCGGCGATCCGCGCGTGGACGCACTGCGATCGAAGATGGAAGTCCGCGAGAACCCGCAGTTCACGGCGGACTACTACGCCCCCGACAAGCGCTTCATCGGCAATGCGATCCAGGTGTTCTTCAGGGATGGCTCGTCGACCGCGCGGGTGCAGGTGGATTGCCCGATCGGCCACCGCCGCCGGCGCGCCGAGGGATATCCGGTGCTCGTGAAGAAATTCGAGTCGTCGCTCGGAGAGGTCTATCCCGGGAAGCAGCGCAGCCTCATCGAAGCCCTGTTCCGGGATCCGGCGAGACTCGATGCCACGCCGGTCGACGACTTCGTCGCTCACCTGGTCCGGAACTGATCCGGCCGCTCAGTCCCCGAACATCTGCAGCTGCTCGCGGCTGGCCGCGGTACGCCTGGGTTCCTTGCGGCTCGCCCCCTTGCGCGGCCGGGCGGCGGGATCCGCCCCGGCCAGTCCCGCGATGAAGCGGGACAACTCCTCGAGCGTCCCGCGCTGCAATGCATAGATGATGAATCGGCCCCTGGGCCGCGCTTCCAGCAAGCCGGTCCGGCTCAGCTCTTTCAGGTGAAAGGACAGGGTGGAGGCTGGGCAGCGGATCGACCGGGCGACCTCGCCGGCTGCCAGTCCCTTGGCCCCCGCCTCGGCGATCCGCGCCAGGATCTGCAGCCGCGTGGGCTGGGCGAGCGCCGCCAGTGCCTGGGCCTGTCGCTGGGTCGTCGCGTCCGCCATGGCCCGTCCTTTGCAACAATGCTGGAACTATAGAACGGAATTTCTTGACATGGCGCAAGATTCTGCCGCCGGACCCCTTCCCATCCCCAGGAATCGCGCTATATTCGGGCGGTATCGATTTGTCGTAACGGGGAATCTCGAATCGATGCGCGGTGTTCGACGGCCTGGGTGATATCACCTTTCCATCGAACTCGAACGGATAGATCAGGGAGTCGAAACACCGTGAGTGTTGCCGCCTGGGAGAGTCTGCACAAGGCTGCGCTGGAACTGGCCAAGCCTTCGCCACTAAAACAGCGTCTCACCGACGCGTTCATGCATCACCTGCTCGACCTGCCGCCCTATGAGATCCCGGGCGACCTGCGCCCCGATTTCGAGGCCTTGCGCCAGAGCATGACGCGGGTGCGGCCGCTGCAGGGCGAGTCCGTCGTCGCTGCGACCGTCCGCAAGATGTCGATCGGGGAAGCCGAGGCCTGCGCCTCGCGCATCGTTGCGCTGCTGGATTCCCTGCACCGGACCACGCTCGCGGCGCCGACGAAGGCCGGCAGCCAGGCGCAGGGTCGAGCGGCCCTGACGGATACGAGCATCGCGCGGATCCCGACGCTGATCAGCGTCAATCGAGCTTGAATTCGATCACGTCCCAGCGCGTCGTATCTTCGTGACGCGCCTGCCGGCGGATCGCATCCGCCATGTCCCGGCCATTCCAGGCCACGACTTCGTCAGCCATTTCCCTGAGCTTCGGCGGCACCGCATCGGTCGTGCCGAAGGGCTCCATCACGATCAGCGGCTTGTCGCAGGACTGCGCATAGAGCCCCTGGTACTCGATCAGGATCGGATCACGCGCGTAGAGCGATGACAGCAGGACGACGACCTCCGCCTCGCTCATCTGGCGCCGCAGGTCTTCCCGGATCGCTTCCTTTTCCTTGCTGCGCGGCGGTTTCTCGGGGGTCGCGAGATTCAGGTAAAAGAAGTTTGGCGAACTTTCAAGGTATTCGAAGACCCGAAAATAGGTCTCGTCCGGCGCATAGAGATGCGTCACGAAGAGCTTGATCGGGTTGTTTTCGGTCACGCTGGCCGCCCCTCGCGCTACCCTGCGCCTAGAATACGTGTTTTGCGGAACATCGGGAATCTGAAGCGCTGATGCGACTGCTCGTCTACAACATCCGCTACGCGACTGGCACCGGGCCGTCCTTCCACCTGCCCGTGCCAGGTGCGGGCTACCTGCGCAGCAGCCGCCAGGTGCTCGAGCAGATAACCGATTTCATCGCCGGCCGCGACCCGGACGTGGTCGGCCTGATCGAGGTCGACACCGGCTCGATCCGGAGCGGCATGATCAACCAGGCCGAGTTCATCGCGAGCCACCTGTCGCACTTCTCGACCTACCAGTGCAAGTACGGCGAGGACTCGCTGAACCAGTTCATGCCGATTGTGAGGAAGCAGGCGAACGCATTCCTCTGCGCGCCGCGCGTCCACGGCGAGCGCTTCCACTACTTCGAGACCGGCATCAAGAAGCTGATCATCGAGCTCGAGCTCGAGAATGTCGCCGTGTTCCTGGTGCACCTGTCGCTCAAGTTCCGGCACCGGCACTATCAGCTGCGTCACCTGCACCAGCTGGTGCGACGCCAGACCAAGCCGGTGATCGTCGCCGGCGACTTCAATACGTTCTGGGGCGAGCACGAGATCTACCTGTTCATGCAGGCGGCGGGACTGCGGAGCGCGAATGTGGCCAGCCTGCCCTCTTACCCGAGCCGCTGGCCGCGCAAGGAGCTCGACTTCGTGCTCTACGGCCAGGGCATCGTGCCGAAGGGATTCGACATCCCTGCCGTGCCACTCTCCGATCACCTGCCGCTCGTGTTCGACTTCGAGGTCGATCCCGCGTACGTGCGACCGCCGGACGAAACCGCGGCCGCAGGCGCGTAAGCGGCAGAGCCGTGCATAATCCCGGGCCATGACGAAACCGCGCAGGCACTGGCGATTCGAGACCGACGCCGACCGCGTGGCTTGGCTGACCTTCGACCTCGAGGGCGGCAGCGCCAATTCACTCGGCGCCGCCGCGATGGGCGAATTGAACGACTGCCTTGCGGACATCGAGGCGTCGCAGGCCCGCGCGCTCGTGATCCGCTCGGCGAAGGACAGCGGCTTCATCGCCGGCGCCGACATCTCGGAGTTCTCCGGCCTGACGGACCTTGAGCAGGCCTACCAGCTCGTCCGCTCCGGACAGAAGGTCTTTGACCGGCTGGAAGCCCTGCCAATCCCGACGGCGGCGGCAATCCAGGGATTCGCGCTCGGCGGCGGGCTCGAACTCGCCCTCGCCTGCGACTACCGCATCGGCGCCGACGACGGCCGGCTCAACCTCGGGTTGCCGGAAGTCATGCTGGGCGTGCATCCCGGTTTCGGCGGCACGGTTCGCATGCCGCAGCTGATCGGCGTGCCGGCCGCGCTCGACCTGATGCTGACCGGCAAGTCGCTCCGGGGCGACGCTGCGCTGAAGCTCGGGCTGATCGACCGGCTGGTACCGCGCGACAAGCTGGACGCCACGGCGCGCGAGATCGTGCTCGCGGCCCCGCCGCGCCGGCGCGCGCCACTCGGCAAGCGCCTGCCCGGCTGGCCGCTGATCCGCCGCTTCGTCGCGGCGCAGGCGAGAAAGCAGGTCGCGCGCAAGGCGAACCCGGAGCACTACCCCGCGCCCTACGCGATCCTCGACCTGTTCGCGCGCCACGGCGGCTCGGGCGCCGCGGCCTTTGAAGACGAGGCGCGCTCGATCGCGCGGCTGTTCCTCAGCGAATCGTCGCGGAACCTGGTGCGCGTGTTCTTCCTCCAGAACCGGCTCAAGGCGCTCGGCGGCAAGTCCGCGCGGAAAGTCGCCCACGTGCACGTGGTCGGCGCCGGCGTGATGGGCGGCGACATCGCCGCCTGGTGCGCCTCGCGCGGCCTCACGGTGACGCTGCAGGACCGCGAGATGAAGTACGTGGAACCGGCGCTCGCGCGGGCGCGCGATTTCTTCGGCAAGCGCGCGCGTGACCCGGCCAAGGCGGCAGAGATGGCGGACCGGCTCACCGCCGACGTCGAGGCCGCGGGCGTGCCGCGCGCCGACATCGTGATCGAGGCGATCTTCGAGAATGCGGATGCCAAGCGCGCGCTGTACGCGAAGCTCGAGCCCGCCATGAAGCCGGGCGCGATCCTCGCGACCAACACGTCCAGCATCGTGCTCGAGGAGCTGGCGCGCGGGCTTGCGGATCCCGGCCGCCTCGTCGGCCTGCATTTCTTCAACCCGGTCGCGAAAATGATGCTGGTCGAGATCATCCGCTCCACCGGCACGCGGCCGGAGATCGTCGAGGACGCGCTCGCCTTCACGCGCAAGCTCGACAAGCTGCCGCTGCCCTGCCGCAGCTCGCCCGGCTTTGCCGTCAACCGCATCCTGATGCCGTACATGACCGAGGCGATGCTGGCCGCTGACGAGGGCGTGCCGCTCGCGCTCATCGATCGTGCGGCCGTCGCATTTGGCATGCCGATGGGACCGATTGAGCTCGCGGATACGGTTGGACTCGACGTCGCCGCGCACGTCGGACTGATCCTCGCCGATGCCTTTGGCATGCCGGTGCCGAAGGGCACGGCGCAGTTGATCGCCGCCGGCCATCTCGGCCGCAAGTCGGGCCGCGGCTACTACGAGTGGCGCGACGGCAAGCCGCAGAAGCCGGAAGCCTCCGGCCGCGCGCCAGAAGACCTGACCGATCGGCTGGTGCTCCAGTACCTCAACGAGTCGGTCGCATGCCTGCGCGAGCGCGTCGTCGAGGATGCGGACCTGCTCGATGCCGGGATGATCTTCGGCACCGGGTTCGCGCCATTCCGCGGCGGGCCGCTGCACTACGCGCGCGCGCGCGGAGTTGCCGCCATCGTCGCTCGACTGGAACAGCTCGCTGCAACGCACGGCCCGCGGTTCCGCCCGGACGAGGGCTGGGCTTCGCTCACCGCGCCGCGTTGACGGCTATGATAGGAACATGGACGACAAGCCGGTAGAACTGGACGTGCTGCGCAGTTTCAGCCCGCTCGACGGGCTGAAGCGCGAGAACCTGCACGCCCTGTCACGCAAGACGCGCCTGCAGCAGGCCGACTCCGGTCGCGTGCTGTTCAAGGAAGGCGAGTCCGACAAGCGCACGATCTACCTGGTCAGCGGCGAACTCGAGCTGCGGGTCGGCGATCGCACGGTGTCGATGCTCCGTGCCGGCACGCCGGAAGCCCGCATCGCGGTCGGCCAGGGACAGCCGCGCCGGTTCACGGCGAGGGCGCTGTCGGACGTCACTTTCGTCGCGGTGGATTCAGACCTGCTCGACGTGCTGATCACCTGGGACCAGACCGGCTCGTACGAAGTCAGCGAGATCGCGGGCGGCGGCGTGGCCGATGCCGACGACTGGATGACGGTGCTGCTGCAGACCAAGGCGTTCCACCGCATTCCGCCGGCCAACCTGCAGGCGCTGTTCATGCGCATGCAGCATGTCGCCTGCCGCGCGGGCGAGGTCGTCATCAAGCAGGGCGCGGACGGCGACTACTTTTATGTCATCACCAAAGGTACTGCGATCGTCACCCGCGAGACGCCGATGAACCACGACGGGCTCAAGCTCGCCGAGCTCGGCGTCGGCGAGTCCTTCGGCGAGGAAGCGCTGATCTCGGACGCCAAGCGCAATGCGACCATCACGATGCAGTCCGAGGGCGCGCTGGTGCGCCTCGGCAAGGACGACTTCAGGGAACTGCTGAACGAGCCGCTGCTGCACTGGGTGGACCTGGCGCATGCCAAGGAACTGGTCAGCCGCGGCGCGCGCTGGCTCGACGTGCGCCTGCCGAGCGAGTTCGAGACCTTCCATCTCGACGACGCGCTGAACGTGCCGCTCTACTTCATCCGGCTGAAAGTGAAGACGCTCGACACGAAGACACCGTACGTAATCGTCTGCGACACCGGCAGGCGCAGTTCGGCCGCGTCTTTCCTGCTGTCCGAACGGGGATTCGAGGCCTACTGCCTTCAGAATGGCATGCAGGGCAACAAGCTCGGGCCGGAACTGCCCGCGAGCTGAGCTACATCGTGTGCGTGGCCTTGTCCCCGCCGAGCGCGCCGGCGAGGTAGGACTCGATCTTCTTCTGCGTCGTGCCGCGATCCTGCTCGCTGAACTGCACGCCGATGCCGGCGGTGCGCTTGCCCTGGGCGCCTTTCGGCGTCAGCCAGATCACGCGTCCCGCGACCGGCAGCTTCTCCTCCTCGCCCATCAGGTTGAGGAGCATGAACACCTCGTCGCCGAGGCGGTAACTGCTGTTGGTCGGTATGAACAGTCCGCCGTTCTTCACGAACGGCATGTAGGCGAGGTAAAGCGCGCTCTTGTCCTTGATGGTGAGCGTCAGGAGCCCTGGCTTCGTCGAAGGCGCTCGCATCTTCACCCCGGTCACTCCCGCTACTTGTCGCCGCCGCGCACGAGCGCTGACAGCGACACCAGCAACCCTTCGATCAGGAGTTGCGTGTTCAGGGAACCGCCCAGCTGCCGCCGCGCCTCGCGCAGCTCGTCCAGCAGGCGGAAGCCGGCCCGTATCTTCAAGTCACGGGCCGGTCCCCGCAACCATGGTAAACGATTATTGTCAGCCCTATCACTAGACTGCCCCGCTTCCTTGAGGCTCTGGGTCAGCCAGGATTCCAGCCAGAAGAGCCGCGCCGCGGGCGCCTGCTCGCTCCAGGCCTTCGCCGCGCCGATCAGGTCAAAGCTGCCGCCGGAGGCGGCAGCCAGGCCCTCCGCCATGTCGGCGTCGAGCCCTTCGAGACCGCCCGCGGCATAGTCGGCGGCCAGGAATGCCGCTCCATGGGCGAGCCGCAACAGGCCCTCCGCGTTCGCTCCCTGCCCGCTCCGGCCGAGCCAGGCTAGCGCCTCGGCGCGCGCCGGCAGGGGCAGGCGCAGGCGCAGGCAGCGGCTCGCGATCGTGCGCGGTATGCGGTCGCTGCGGCTCGTCGCGAGCAGCAGGTACGTGTCGTCACGCGGCTCTTCGAGCGTCTTCAGGAGCGCGTTGAATGACTTGATGTTCATCGCCTCCGCCGGTTCGATCAGCGCGACTTTGACGCCGCCGCGATAGCTGCGCTGGGACAGGGGATCCGACAGCGCCCGCACCTGCTCGATCGAAATGTCCTTCTTGTCGGGCAGCACGCTGACCCAGTGAAAATCGGGATGCGTGCCTGCGGCATGCAGGTGGCAGTCGACGCAGCTGCCGCAGGGCTTCCCGGCGCCGCTGCGGCACAGGAGCCGGGCCGCGAGCCAGACGCCGATCTCGGCCTGTCCGGCACCGGGCTGGCCGAAGATCAGGATGCCGTGCGGCAGCCGCCCGCCGTCCTGCATCGCCGCCAGGCGCTCGCGTGCCGGTACAAGCCAGCTCTCGCCCGCGTGCGCGAGCGCGAGCGCGAGCGCGCATCCGACTTCGGGCGGCGCGGCAGGAAGTTCCTCGCGTTCGCTCTCGGCCATCGCGATCATCTCACCGGCGCCGACAGCAACGCATCGAGCTCGCGCGCGACGGCGGCAGCGACCGCCGGCTCGCTCACCGACGCATCGATGACGCAGAGGCGCTCCGATTCCCGCGCTGCGATATCGAGGTAGCCCTGGCGCACGCGATCGAAGTACGCGCCGTTCTCGCTCTCGAAACGGTCGAGCCGCCGGCCGCGGCCGGCGACGCGCGCCATCGCGATCGCGGCCGGCGCATCGAACAGAAACGTGCGATCGGGCGCAAGCCGCGGGTGCGCGATCTTCGCCAATTGGCGTATCCACGCCGGATTCACGCCACTGCCCGCGCCCTGGTAGGCGAGCGTCGCGTCCGTGAAGCGGTCACAGAGCACCCACTGTCCGCGCTTCAGCGCCGGGCGGATCCGGTCTGCGACATGGCTCGCGCGGGCCGCGAAGATCAGCAGCAGTTCCACCGTGACGCCGACCGGCTGGCCGCGCGGTTCGAGCACGAGTGCGCGCAGCTGCTCGGCGAGCGGCGTGCCGCCGGGTTCCCGCGTCAGCACCACCTCGACGCCGCGCTGCTTCAGGTATTCCGCGGCACGCGCCGCCTGCGTCGACTTACCGACGCCCTCGACGCCCTCGAACGTGATGAAGCGGCCGCGCATCGACTCAGCGTACCTGAACGCCGCTGCCGCCACGCAGGTTGGCCAGGTGGCGCGAGACGTTCTCGTTGTGCGCGACCAGTGTCTCCGCAAAGAAATGGCGGCCGTCGCCGCGGCCGGTCGCGACGAAATAGAGCGCATCGGTCGAGGCCGGGCGCACTGCTGCCTCGAGCGCTGCGCGGCCCGGCAGCGCGATCGGCGTCGGCGGCAGGCCCGCGCGGGTGTAGGTGTTGTACGGCGTGTCGGCCAGGAGATCCCGGCGCCGGAGGTTTCCGTCAAATGCCTTGCCGAGGCCGTAGATGACGGTCGGATCGGTCTGCAGCCTCATGCCCTGCCGCAGGCGATTCACGAAGACGCCGGCAATTTCCGGCCGCTCTTCCGTGGCGCCGGTCTCTTTCTCGACAATCGAGGCGAGGATCAGCGCCTCTTCCGGCGTGTTGAATGGCAGCGCGCGCGCGCGCCGCTTCCAGGCCGCCGCCAGTTCGCGTTCGAGTCGCCCGTGCGCGAGCCGCAGCAGTTCGGCGTCGGTCGTGTGGCGCGGAAAACGATAAGTGTCCGGGAAGAACTGGCCCTCCGGGTGCCGGGCGCCGAACCCGAGGCGCTTCATCAGCTCCCCTTCCGGCACATCGCGGAGTTCGACGCGAACCTGCGGATGTGACTGGATCGCAGCGAGAGCCTGGCGCGCCGTCCAGCCTTCGGGAATGGTCAGCGCATAGAGCCGCACGTCGCCCGCGACGAACTGCGCGAGCAGCGACGCCGGTGTCGTACCGGGCGACAGCTCGTATTCGCCGGCCTGGATGCGGGTCGCGCCGCCGGTGCGCTTGGCGTGGCGCACCCAGGCGCCAGGCTGGTCCAGGATGCCGCGTTCCTCGAGCGCATCGGCGACCGCCGTCAGCGACGCGCCCGCCGGCAATTCGAATGTTGCAGGCGCGTCCAGCGCCGCGATCGGCCGTTCGAGCCACGAGGTTTCGTGCTGCCGCCATCCGAACCAGGACGCGACTCCGATGAGAACCAGCAGGAGGGCCGTGCGCAGCCGCCGTTTCATTGCGTCTCCAGCCAGGCATTGAAACGCGCGGCATCCGGGTCCGGCGCAAGCGCCCTGCCCTCGCATTCGCGCACGGGCCAGGCGCCGATCAGGGCATTCGTCAGGATGATCGCCGTGGCGCCCGCGAATTCGGTGGCCGGCAGGTCGCGCTCGACGACTTCAACCTGCGCTTCGGCTGCCCAGCTACGGAATGCGCGGCGCATGACGCCCGCGACGCCGCAGTCGCCGAGGGCTGGCGTCACCCAGCGCCCGGCGACGCGCGCGAACAGGTTGCTCTGCGTGCCCGAGATCACGCGCTCGCGATCATCCAGCATGAATCCCTCAGTCACGTCCGCATCATCCCACTCCGCGCGCGCCAGCACCTGTTCGAGGCGGTTCAGGTGCTTGATGCCGGCCAGTGCCGGGTTCCGGCCGAGGCGCGTGCGGCAACGGCGGAGCCGCACGCCGGCCTGCCAGTGCGACGGGTCCCGCGCTGGCCAGCCCGCGCCGATCGCGATGCGCGTCGTCCGCGGCGAGGCCGGCGGCCGATAGCCGCGTTCACCGGCGCCGCGCGTCAGCAGGTATTTCACGACGCCGCGCCCATCCGGCCAGGCCGCCGCGATCTCGTCGCGGATCCGGTCGCGGTCGGGCATCGGCATCCCGAGACGAGTCGCGCCATCGGCGAGGCGCTCGTAGTGCCAGCCGAAAAATCGCGCGCGGCCGTTCGTCACGGCGAGCGTCTCGAACAGCCCGTCGCCGTAATGCAGTCCGCGATCCGCCGCATCGATCGCGGAATCCTGGCGGCCATTGACCAGCACGGCCATCAGGCGCTGCTCCCGAGCGCGCGGAGCAGACCCCGCGCCTTGGCGCGCGTTTCGTCGAGTTCGCGCTCGGGCACCGAATCGGCGACGATGCCGGCTCCCGCCCGCCATTCCAGCGCGCGTCCGCGAAGCGTCATGGTGCGGATCAGGATGTTGAGGTCGAGGCTCCCGTCCTGCGCGAGATATCCCATCGCTCCCGTGTAGGCGCCACGGCCGCGGCGCTCGAGGTCGCCGATCAGCTGCATGCAGCGCACCTTCGGGCAGCCCGTGATCGTGCCGCCCGGAAAGAGCGCGCGCACGACGTCGCCGGGCGCGACCTCGGCGCGGAGTTCGCCGGTGACGTTCGATACGATGTGGTGCACATGCGCATAGCTTTCCACGACCATGAATTCGTCCACGCGGACCGTCCCGGGTTCACAGATGCGCCCCAGGTCGTTGCGCTCGAGGTCGATCAGCATGACGTGTTCGGCCCGCTCCTTGGCGCTGCCGGTCATCTCGGCGATGGACGCAGCATCCTGCCCGGGCAGGCGCGGGCGCGTGCCGGCGATCGGGCGGGTGTCCACCCGCCGGCCGCGGACCCGCACCAGCCGTTCCGGCGAACTCGACAGGATGGCGAATTCGCCCAGCTCCGCGATGCCGGCGAAAGCGCCGGGATTCGCCGCGCGCAACTGCGCATACAGCGCACTCGCCGCGGAGCCCGGCGCGAGCTCGGTTCGCCAGCAGCGCGCGAGATTCGCCTGGTACACGTCGCCCGCAGCGATGTGCCCGAGCGCCGCACGGCAGGCCTCGAGGTATTCCGCGGGATCGTCCTCGGCGATCGGTCCGGCCGCGGATGCGCGTGCCTGCGGGGACTGCGATGCCGTGGCCTCGAAATCCGCCGCAATCGCGTCCACGGCCGAAGCGGCGCCCGGCTCGGCGAGGATCGCGGTGCGTCCCGACTGGTGATCGTGCAGGAGCGCCGCCCGCATGCGCCAGGCGGTGGCGACCAGCGGCAGCGGCGAACGCGGGAGCCTGAGCGTCGGCTCGATGACGCCCGCGAGCTCGTAGCCGAGAAACAGGAACCAGCCGCCGCCGAATGGCCACGGCCAGGGCGGCGCATCGGCGCGCTCGATCCGCCACCAGTCATTCAGCCGCGAACAGAAGTCGCCGCCGCTGCCCGGGCCCTCGAGCCGGCCGCAATCGTCAAGTCGGAGCGATTCACCCGGTGCTGCCAGCAGCAGGCTGAAGCGCCCAAGCGCCCCGCCGATGGCGTTGCTGTCGAGGAGGACCGGATAGCGGCCCGGCGAGGCCGCGTGCATCGCGAGCATGCGGGCGAGGGCATCGCCGGGCTCCGGAATCTCGCGCATCGCGTGGTCCTGCCGCCGCATCCGGGGCGCGGGAGTCAGCGCAGCGCGCGAAAGATCAGCGTGCCATTGGTGCCGCCGAAGCCAAAGGAATTGCTGGTGACGGTGTCGAGCTTCATGCGCCGCGCCGTGTGCGGCACGTAGTCGAGATCGCAACCCTCGCTCGGATTGTCCAGGTTGATGGTGGGCGGAACCACCTGGTCGCGGATCGCGAGGATGCAGAAGATCGCCTCGACCACGCCGGCGGCGCCCAGCAGGTGGCCGGTCATCGACTTGGTCGAGCTGACCGCGAGCTTCTTCGCGTGCGCACCGAAGGCATTCTTGATCGCCGTCGTCTCGGCGAGGTCGCCGAGCGGCGTCGAGGTCGCGTGCGCGTTCACGTACTGCACCTGGTCCGCGTTGATGCCCGCGTCGCGCAGGCAGTTCTCCATGGACAGCCGCGCGCCGGCGCCGTCTTCCGGCGGCGCCGTGATGTGGTAGGCATCCCCGCTCATGCCAAAGCCGGTCAGCTCCGCGAGGATTCTTGCGCCGCGTTTCTTCGCGTGCTCGTACTCCTCGAGCACGACCGCCCCGGAGCCGTCGCCCATCACGAAGCCGTCGCGGTCACGGTCCCAGGGCCGGCTCGCCTTTTCGGGCTCGTCGTTGCGCGTGGACAGCGCGCGCGCCTGGCTGAAACCCCCGACTGCGGTCGGCGTCTGCACCATCTCGGCGCCACCCGCCACAACCGCGTCCGCATCGCCGTACTGGATGGTGCGCATCGCGATGCCGATCGCATGGGTCGAAGTCGTGCAGGCCGTGATCACCGCGAGGTTCGGGCCCGTGATGCCGTACATGATCGAGAGATGCCCCGAGATCATGTTGACGATGGAAGCCGGGATGTAGAACGGCGAGATTTTCTTCGGCGTGCGCGTCTCGAGGTACTTGGCGTAGTTGTCCTCGATGGTCCAGAGGCCGCCGATGCCCGCACCGAACACGAGGCCGATGCGGGCGCGGTTCGCGTCCGTGACTTCGAGTCCGGCATCGACGATCGCCTGCACGCCGGCCGCGACGCCGTACTGCAGGAACAGGTCCATGCGCCGCGCTTCCTTCGGCGGCATGCCGTATTTCCCGGGATCGAAGTCCGGGATGCTGCCGGCGATCGTGCAGGGAAATCCGGTGGTGTCGAAGCGCGTGATGCGGCCGATGCCGCTCTTGCCCGCGAGGGCGCCGGCCCAGCTGTCGGCAACCGTGAGGCCGAGCGGCGTGACCATGCCGAGGCCCGTGACGACGACGCGTCGCTTGCTCAAGGCGCTACCTCCGGCTGAGGCGACCGACTGCAGGCAGCACGACCCGGCAGGCCTGCCGGGTCACGCGTGCGGATGAGTTCAGGTCTTGGACTGGTGCTGGGCGATGTAGTCGATCGCCTGCTGCACCGTGGTGATTTTCTCGGCATCCTCGTCCGGAATCTCGGTCTCGAACTCTTCTTCGAGCGCCATCACGAGCTCGACCGTGTCCAGTGAGTCGGCACCCAGATCGTCTACGAACGAGGCGTCACTCGTGACTTCCTCGTCCTTGACCCCGAGTTGCTCGGCGACGATCTTTTTTACCCGTTCTTCGACTGTGCTCATCGGTTTGATGTCCCTCACCTTGTGATGCCCATGACGGCGTCGCGCCGGCCGGGGGTCGCCATTCTATGCCACGGACCCCCCACTGGCTACCAGATGCGTCTCTTGAGCCCTGTTTCTGAAAGAATTTTCAGGCCATATGCATGCCGCCGTTGACGTTCAGCGTTTCGCCGGTGATCCAGGCTGCCGCCGGGCTCGTCAGAAAGCAGACGGCTGCCGCGATGTCCTCGGGCTGTCCGAGCCTGCCGAGCGGTATCTGGCCGGCGAGGCCCTCGCGCTGGGCATCGCTCAAGGCCCGTGTCATGTCGGTATCGATGAAGCCGGGCGCGACCACGTTGACCGTGATACCGCGCGAGGCGACTTCACGGGCCATCGAGCGCGTGAATCCGCCGATGCCGGCTTTCGCGGCGCAGTAGTTCGCCTGGCCGGGGTTGCCGATCAGGCCGACCACGGACGCGATGTTGACGATGCGACCCTTGCGCGCCTTCATCATGCCGCGCAGCACCGCCTTTGAGAGCCGGAACACGGACCCGAGGTTGGTGTTGATCACCGCGTCCCAGTCCTCGGCTTTCATGCGCAAGAGCAGCGTGTCGCGCGTGACGCCGGCGTTGTTGACCAGGATCGAGATCGCGCCTTCGCGCCCCTCGACGTCGGCGACTGCCGCATCGATCGCGCTGCCATCGGCGACGTCGAGCACGAGTCCCCGTCCCGTGATGCCCGCGGCCTTCAGCGCCTCGTCGATCGCAGCGACGCCGGCGGCACCGGTCGCCGTGCCGATCACGGTCGCGCCGGACTGGCCGAGCGCGAGTGCGATCGCGCGGCCGATGCCCCTCGAGGCGCCGGTCACGAACGCGATCTCGCCGGTCAATGTCCTGTCAGTCATGCTCACTGGCTCCCGGCCGACGCCTGCACGGCGGCGTTCAATGAATCCGCATTGTCGATCGCGTGAATGTCGAGTTCGCGGCCGCCGGGCGCACGGCGCGCGAGCCCCGCGAGCACCTTGCCCGGGCCGCATTCGCAGAGTTGCTTCACGCCTGCCCCGATCATCGACGCGACAATAGCCGACCAGCGCACCGGATTGAACAGCTGGCGGTAAAGGCCGTCGCGAATGCTGTCGGCGTCGCCGTAGGTCCCGGCATCGAAGGAATGCACGCGGATGCGCGGCGCGCGGATCGCGAGCGTGCGAAGCCGCACCAGCAGCTCCTCGGCTGCCGGCTTCATCAGCGCGCTGTGCGACGGCACCGACACCGGCAGGAGCACGGCGCGCTTCGCGCCCTGCGCCTTGCAGGCGTCCATCGCGCGCGCGACCGCTGTCGCATGGCCCGCGATCACGAGCTGGCCGGGCGAGTTGTAGTTGACGGGTTGCACGATCTCGCCCTGTGCGGCCCTGGCGCAGGCCGCCTCGATCACGCCGTCGTCCAATCCGAGTATTGCCGCCATCGCGCCCATGCCTGCGGGCACCGCGCGCTGCATCGCCTGGCCCCGGAATCGCACGAGTTCGATCGTGGGCTGAAATTCGAGCGCGCCCGCGGCGACGAGCGCGCTGTATTCGCCGAGGCTGTGGCCGGCCATGGCCGCGGGCTCCGGGCCGCCCTGCGCCTGCCACGCGCGCCAGACGGCGACGCCGGCCGCGAGCATGGCCGGCTGTGTCCGTTCGGTCGCGGACAGTTCGCCTTCGGGCCCCTGCTGGCAGAGCTGCCACAGGTCGTATCCGAGCGCCTGTGACGCTTCGTCGAAGGTTTTCCGGATGACCGGTTCGCTGTCGGCGATTGACGACAGCATCCCGACCGACTGGGAGCCTTGTCCCGGAAACATCACTCCCAGCATCGAATAGCTCCCCGCCTTCCCGATCGCCGGATTATAGGTTGCGCGGCGTCACACGGTGGACCGGTGCGCCCGGGCCGGCGGAACCCCTCTGTTATCATCGGGTCCATCAACGGGTGTGCCTCGCAGCGAGGCTGGAGAACCGAATGGCCCTGACTGGACGCCGCGAATCCGGTTTCACGCTGATCGAGATCATGGTCGTGCTGGTCATCATCGCCATCCTGGGCGCCTTGATCGGACCGCAGCTCCTCGGCCAGGTGGACAACGCCCGCATCAAGGCGACCCGGCTCGACATCCGCGCGCTCAGCACGGCGCTCGACATGTACCAGATGGACAACTTCCGCTATCCCACGACGAATCAGGGACTGACGGCGCTGGTCAAGGCGCCTGAAGTCGAGCCCCTGCCTAAGAACTGGCGGCCCCAGGGCTACCTGAAGTCGCGCAGCGTCCCAAAGGACCAGTGGGGCAACGACTACCTGTACCAGTCGCCTGGCGAGCACGGCCTTCCCTTCGATCTCTACACGCTCGGCGCCGACGCCCAACCGGGCGGCGAGGAATCCGACGCGGACCTCGGCAACTGGAACATCGATTGACGCCCTGAGCGGACCGTGACGACCGTCATCTGTCCCGCCAGCCGCGCCATGCGCGGCTTCACGTTAATCGAGGTCCTGGTCGTCGTCGTCATCATCGGCATCCTCGCCACGCTTGCGACGCTCTCCGTCGGCCTGCTCGGTGACGACAGCGAAATCGAAAGCGAAACCGAACGCCTGGCGAACGGCATCGCACTGCTCCAGGAACAGGCGCAGCTCGAGGGCCGCGACTACGGGCTGCGCATCGAGGCCGACAACTACGAGTTCCTGCGCTACGACGCATTCCTGCAGCAGTGGTCGGACGTCGAAGGCGACCCGGGCCTCCAGCCGCGCGAGCTGCCGGCGGGGCTCGCCTTCGAGCTGATCCTGGAAGGCCGGCCGGTGCTCCTGCGCGCGGAGACGCGGGAAGAAACGAAGCAGCCGCAGCTGATCGCCTGGGGCAGCGGCGACATGTCGCCGTTCGAGCTTCACCTGGTGCGCAGCGGCGCCGCCAGCATCGCGCTGATCGGCAAGCCCGACGGGACGATGGAAATCGCGCGCAATGCCGGCAACTGACCGCCGCCGCGGCTTCACGCTGGTCGAGGTGCTGGTCGCGCTCGCGATCGTCTCGGTCAGCCTGCTCGCCGTGTTCATGGCGATCGGCGAGACCATCAACAACGCCACCTACCTGCTCGACCGCAGCTTTGCCGGCTGGATTGCGGACAACCGCATCACCGAAGTTCGCCTGTCGGGCGTGTATCCCTCGGTCGAGCAGACCGAGGGCGATGTGGAGTACGCCGGCCGGAACTGGCACTGGGTGCAGAAGGTGTCGCAGACGCCGGTCGATGGCATGCGGCGCATCGACGTCACCGTGCGCCGGGAGACGGACGCGGAAGGCGCGCCGCTCGCGAGCCTCGCGGGATTCGTCGGCATGACGGCCACGACGACCGGCCCCTCGTCCCGTCCCTGGAATGTCGGCGCGCTGGAGGATGGCGGTGACGGCGACGGGGATGGCGACAGCGACGACGACGACGGCGATACATGAAGCGCGCACTTCAGGCCGGCTTCACGCTGATCGAGATCCTGGTGGCGGTCGCGATCATGGTCATCCTCGGCTACCTGGCCTACGGGACGGTCGCCGAGGTGCGAAAGACCACGATGGCGACCGAGGCACGCCTCGACCGGCTGAAGGAAGTGCAGCGCGGCATGCACCTGCTGGTCGCCGACTTCCGCACGATCGCGCCGCGCCCGGTGCGCGAGACCATCGGCGACGGCTATCGCGCTGCGCTGCTGCGCGACCCGAACACGCTCGGTGTCGTCGAACTCTCGCATGGCGGCTGGCCGAATGGCGCCGGTACGCCGCGCGGCACGGTGCAGCGCGTCAGCTACCGCCTCGAGGAAGGCAAGCTGATCCGCGAGCACTGGTACGTCACCGACACCACGCTCGCGAATCCGCCGGTCAGGCGTGAACTCCTCCAGGACGTCCTGCGATTCGAGATCCGTTACATGAACAGCGGCCGCGAATGGATCAGCGAATGGCCGCCGCTCGGCAGCGCCGGCGACTTCGCCTTCCGCACCCGCCCGCTCGCGGTCGAGATCACGATCGAGCTCGAGGACTACGGCGTGCTGCGGCGACTCGTCGAGGTGCCGGGATGAAGCAGCGTGGCGTCGCGCTGATCACCGCCATCGTGCTGGTC
Source organism: Gammaproteobacteria bacterium (assembly GCA_031404555.1). GTDB lineage: Bacteria > Pseudomonadota > Gammaproteobacteria > Steroidobacterales > Steroidobacteraceae > SCUD01. Next base: position 6,151 of record JANNHT010000059.1, on the reverse strand, counting down.
GCGATCGCGATGGTGCTCGCTGTCCACATCCAGACCCGCGCCGCCCTCGACCAGCGCCGCACCATCGGGCTGGTCGCCATGGACCAGGGCTGGCACATCGCGCTCGGCGCAGAGGCCTGGGCCGCCGAAGTGCTGCGGGACGACGCCGAGGACGGGAACGAAGACCACCTCGGCGAGGCCTGGGCGCAGCCGTTGCCGCCGCTTCCGGTAGACGGCGGCGAGGTGCGCGGCGCGCTCGAGGACATGCAGGGCCGCTTCAACCTGAACAACCTGCTGACCGACGAGGGCACGGCCAGCGAAGTGCAGATCGCGCGCTTCGAACGGCTGCTGACTTTCGTCGGCGCGGACCCGCGCTGGGCGCGGATCATGGCGGACTGGCTCGACACCGACACCGTGCCGGGCTTCCCGGATGGCGCGGAGGACGGCACCTACCTGTCGCAGAACCCGCCCTACCGTTCGGCCAATGGCCCGGTCACGACGGTTTACGAGCTGATGGCGCTGCCCGGCATGACGCTGGACGAGTTCCAGCGCATCCGGGGGCACGTCGCGGCACTCCCGGTAGGCACGCTGATCAATCTCTGCACGGCGCACGCGCCGCTGCTCGCGGCGCTGATCGAGGGCGGCACTGATTTTGGCGACGACAAGCTCCTGGCGTCGAACCGCAAGGACGGCTGCTTTCCGACCATGGCCGATCTCCAGGCGACGCTCAACGCCGACACTTTCCAGGCGCTGCGCCCGGCCATTTCGGAAAGTTCGAACTGGTTCCGGGCGGTGACGGCGGTGCGTATTGGCACCTCGGAACTCACGCTGTACAGTCTGATCGAGCGGTCCAGCGCCGGCGGCAGCCGGACTGTGCTGCGTTCCACGGGCACCGAGTAGGTCGCATGAATCAATTCCTGGTCCTGCGGCTCGCCGAACCGGTCTGCTGGGTCATCACCGGCGCCGACGGCGGCCGCATCGGTCCGGTCTCGACCGGCACGCTCGCCGACGCCGCGCCGCTCGCCGCGGAGCGGCCGCTGGTCGTGATCGTGCCGGGCTCGAGCGTCACGCTCGCGAAACCCGAGCTGCCGGTGAAAAGCGGCTCGCGTGTCGCCCAGGTCGTGCCGTATGCGATGGAAGAGTCGCTCGCCGGCGAAGTCGAGAACTTCCATTTTTCGATCGGGCCGACCGACGCCGCGGGCGCAACACTCGTCGCAGCGCTGCGGCGCGAAGAACTGCGCGGCTGGCTGGACGCCCTGCGGACCGCCGGGCTCGACCCGCAGGCGATCGTGCCGGACACGCTCTGCGTTCCCGACAACCCGGGCAAGATTGTCGCCGTCATCGACAGCGGACAACTGCTGGTGCGCGCCCCGGGTGCGTTGCCCTTCGCACTCGACGCGGAGCCGATCACCGAGGCGTTCACGCTCGCCGGTCTCGAGGGCGAGGATCGCCATGTCCATCTTTACGTCTCGCAGCAGGACTGGCATCACTCGCGCGAGATGATCGAGGCGCTGCGTGAGGTGACGGGCAGCCTTGAGTTGCAGCTGCTGCCGGACGGCAGCCTGCCGCTCCTCGCATCCGAGGCGGTGCGTGGCGAAGCGCTCTCGCTGATGCAGGGCGAGTTCGCGCGCCGCACCGGCTGGCGCGCCGAGTGGCAGCGCTGGCGGGTCGCGGCGATGCTCGCGATTGCGGTGCTCGCGCTTCACGTCGGCGTGCGCGGCTATGACCTGATCCGCCTGAATTCGGAGCAGCAGCGGCTCGACGCAGCGATCGAACAGGCGGCGCGCATCGCACTGCCGGATGCCGAAACAATCGTGGATGCGCGCGCCCAGATCGAGCAGCGCCTCGGCGGCGCCGGTGCGACCGATACCGGCGGCCTGCTGATGCAACTCGCCGCGGTCGGCGGTGCGCTCGCCGGCAGCCCCGGGCCGAAGCTCGAATCGCTCGGCTGGCGCGACCGCTCGCTCGAGCTGCATCTGCTCGCGCCGAATACCGCTGCCATCGCGCGTTTCGCGCAGGCGCTGAACGCGCGTGGCCTCACGGCCGACGTCGCCTCGACGACCCCCGGCGAGGCCGGCGTCCAGGCACAGATCAGGATCGCGGCGGGACCGCAGTCATGAACCTTCGCGACTGGTACGGCTCACTCGGCGAGCGCGACCAGCGGGTCGTCACCTGGGGCGGCTTGGCCGCCGCCGTGATCCTCGTCGCGGGGTCCGTCTGGAAGCTCGGCACGGCCGTCGCGGTCGCCGAGGAGCGCGTGCAGCAGAAGCGTGATGATCTCGCCTGGATCGTGGCGGTGACACCGCGGCTGATGGCTGCGCCCGCACCGCGCCCCGGTGAGTCGCTCGCGATCGCGATCGATCGCATGGCCGAGGAAGGCGGGCTCGCGGGTTCGCTGGCGGGCGTCGAGCCCGCGACCGCAGGCTCGGTCCGCGCGCGCTTCACGGGCGCTTCCTTCGATTCGCTGGCGCTGCTGCTCGCACGCCTGCAGAAGGAGCGCGGCGTCATCGCGGAGACCGCAAGCGTCAGCGCAACCGACGCGCCGGGACTCGTCGATGCAAGCCTGGTGCTGCGCGGCCGCTGAACCGGATGACGCGACGCAGCAAGCTGATCGCGGCGGGAGTCGCCGCCTTCGCGGTGTTCCTGGTCGCAATGGTACCCGCGAGCCAGCTGTCGCGCCGCCTGCCGCCCGGCATCGCGATGACCGGGGTCGGCGGCACCATCTGGTCCGGGCACGCCGCCACTCTGGTCGTCGACGGCACCTCGCTCGGCGCATTCGACTGGTTCTGCCGCCCCTGGCATCTCGTGATCCTGCGCTGGTCCTGCCGCATCACGCTCGAACCGGGCGGCGGCGCGATCGATGCGGACCTGTCGGGCAGCTTCGGCGGTGAGATCGAGGCCCGCGACATCCGCGGTCGCGCGCCGATCTCGGCTTTCGAGGGCATGGCGACGCCGACCGGCTGGACCGGGGAACTCGAACTCGATGTCGATCGCATCCGCGTCGTCGAACGCCGTGCGCGCGACGCCGAAGGACAGCTCTTCGTGCGGGCGCTGCGCGCACCGGGATCCGGCGGCCAGTTGCTCGGCGATTTCAACCTGGTCGTCGGCGAGGGCGCGGTCGGCACCGATACGCTGACCGGGCGGCTGAGCGACCTCGGCGGACCGCTGCGCGTGCGCGGCGCGATCGAGCTGAAACCGGACGGCAGCTATTTCCTGAGCGGCGAGGTGGCGCCCGGCCCCGGCGCCGGACCGGCGATCTTCGACACGCTTTCGTTCCTCGGGCCGCCGGACGCGAGCGGCCGCCGGCCGTTCAGCATCGAAGGCACGCTCTAGATCTCGCGCCAGGCATCTAGCAGCGGAAAGTAGAGGCCGACCTTCAGCGGGCGATCCGGATCGAACAGCCGCATGACCCGCGCGTAGCGCTCGAGCTGCACGCGGTAGCGCGCGAGCTCGTTGTCGAGGAAGGCCTCGCGGTCGCCGCCCTCATGCGCGCTGGTCTTCCAGTCGACCACCCAGCGCACACCGTCCTCGTCGACGAACGTCCGGTCGATGCGCAAGCTCTGCATGACGCCGTCGATCATCGCGGTGAGCGCGAGCTCCGAGCGCCCCTCGCGCGCCGCCGGATCGAGGAGCCGCGCCGCCGTAGCGCTTCGTGCGACCGCCGACAGGGCACGGCCGACACGATCCTCCGCCGCGGCGAGATGCGCCTCGTCGATGCCGAGGCCGAGGAGCTGCCGACGCCAGCGCGCCTGCGATGGCCCGCCGGCGGCCCGCGTTTCGCCGGTCGGTTGCGCGCCCTGCTCGGCCATGCGCTGCAGTTCCGCATGAACGACGAGGCCGACCGCCTGCGCGATCGCGCCCGCCCAGTCGAATTCGGGGCGGATCGAACCCTCGGGCTCGCCCGAGATGCGAAGCATCGGCGCGACCGACAGCGGCGAAGGTTGCGGCGCGCGGAATCCCGCGACGAGGCGCCGCGCCGGCGGCGCCGTGAGCCGCCGCCGGCCGTCAGCGGAGCGGCCCGCGCCCGGTGCCGTCTGCGCCCGGTCCGCGAGCGCGCGTTCGAAATGCGGCGCCAGCTCGGACCACAGGAAGCCCAGCAGGCTCGCGGAACGCGGGCGGCGGAGTACGGGTCCCTCCTCCGCCTCCTTCACGCTCACGGTCCCCATCAGGTGCAGGCGCCGGCGCGCGCGCGTGGCCGCGACATAGGCGAGCCGGCCGAGTTCGAGCGCTTCGCGTTCGGCACCAAGTCTGCGCATCCAGCGCTCGAGCGCATCTGCGCTGCCGTCGTTCTCGTCGTAGTCCGTGCGGCTCCCGAGGACGATGCCGCGCGCGCCGGGGCCGGTCGCGACCGTCGTCCAGTAGAGCAGTGGCCGTTCACCGCCGCGTGGACCACGCTGAAGGTCCGGCAGGATCACGACATCAAACTCGAGACCCTTGGCCCGGTGGATGGTCATGACCTGTACGCGCGCGCTGTCGCTGCCGACCGGCGAGGCCATGACGCCATCCACCGCCGCCCCGATCGCCGAGGCCGGCGGGATGCAGCCCGCCTCGAGCTCGAGCCGGTCGAGCGCGCCGAACAGCAGTTCGGCGTTCGCGAGGTCGGAGGCATCGTCGATCGTCGCCGGGCCGTCGAGCGCGAGCCAGGCGGACTTCAGCCAGCTGCCGAGCGATTGACGACCGCGCCCGGCGATCGCCGCGTCGAGCGCGACGCCAAGCCGGCTCGCGCGCGCCGTCGAATCGGCCGCGAGTCCTGCAGGTTCCCGCAGCCGCTCGCGGAGCGTCAACCCTTCCCCACCGCTCGCAAGGCGGAGCAGGTCGCCGAGCGGCAGCCCACACCAGGGCGCGCGCAGCACGGCGAGCCAGGCCGTGCGATCGCCGTCGTGCAGCATCGCCGACAGCAGCGCGACCAGGTCGCGGATAGCCGGCCGGTCGAGCAGCGATTCGAGTTCGACGCCGCGGTACTCGATGCCGGCGTCACGCAGCGCCGCCAGGATCGGCGGCAGCGATGGCCGCCCGCGCACCAGGATCGCGATGGTCGGGTGGCCGAGCGCCGCGATCGCCTCGCGTGCGACAGCTGCGACTTCTGTCGCCATGGCGCGTTCGTCGGCGTCGAGCAGCGGGTGCACGCTCACGCCGTCGCCGGTCTCGCCCGCTTTCATGGACGCGGCCGGCGAATAGCGCACGGCGCCACGCTCGAAATCATCGGCAGGCGGCAGCAGGGCGGCAAAAGTCTGGTTGACCCAGTCGACGATCGCGGCGCTCGAACGGAAATTCCGCCCGAGCCGCTCCGGGGCAAGCGCGACGCCGCCGATGCCCTGGCGCTGCGCCTGCAGGAACAGCGTGACGTCCGCTTCGCGGAACGCATAGATGGACTGCATCGGATCGCCGACGCAAAAGAGCGTCCTGCCATCGGCGGGCTGCCAGCCGGCGACCAGCAGTTCGAGCAGGCGCGCCTGCGACGGCGACGTGTCCTGGTATTCGTCGACCAGCACGTGACGGATCCGGTAGTCGAGCGCGAGTGCGAGCTCGGTCGGCGCAGATTCGTCGCCGAGCGCATCGCGCGCGGCCGCGGCGACCGCCGGATGATCGAGGCTGTCGCGTTCGGCGAAGAGCGCGAGGAGTTCTGCGACCGCATGCGGCAGCACAACGGACAGCGCGTCGATGCGTTCCCACTGCGCGTCGGTGAGCGCGGCCGGCGGCAACTGCCGGAGCCGTCCGAGCGTTGGAGCGAGCTGTTCGTTGCGGGCGAGCGTCTCGAGCAGCGCCTTCATGTCTCGCTTGAGCGCCGGCCAGGCAGCCCCTTCGCCAGCTGCGAGGAAACCCTGTTTCGCTGCGACCTGCTTGCGAAAAGCCGGCTTCGCTTCACCCATCAGCAGGAGATCGGCGAGCGAGCGCCAGGCTGCGGCGGAATCAGCGGTCGCGGGCGGCAGGCCGCCGAATGGCGCCAGCACTCGCGCCGGGCTCTCCGGCGCACCGGCCGCCGCCGCCTGCCGGCAGAGCGTGAACAGCGGCCGCCAGTCGGTGCCAGACAGCGCTCCGGTGACCGCGGCAAGTTCCGACTCCAGCGACTGCCGGAGCAGCCCGTCGATCTCGCCTCGAAGCCCGGGCCCGGCATGGGAACGCATCAGTTTCGGCAGCCAGAGTTCGCGCGCACCCAGCATGCCCTTGATCA
>JANNHT010000058.1:0-18872 GCA_031404555.1 Gammaproteobacteria bacterium | reverse complement strand
CAGGCTGCCGGGGATGGGAGGTCCAGCCTTCGGATTGAACTGGCGGTGATCCAGTCCCAGGTACTGGAGCAGCGTCGCGGCGACGTCGCTCTGGGTGACGCCGGCGAGCCCTTTCACTTCCCCGAGCGCCGGCGTATCCGGGCCGACGATCGCGATCCAGATGTCCTGGCCGCCTTCGATCCCGACACCGTGATCGTGCCAGTCCGCGGGCGCGCGGCCGCGGCCGTGATCGGCCGTGATGATCAGCGTCGTGCGACTCCGGTAGTGCGGGTTCGATTGCAGCGTCTGCCAGAGTTCGCCGATCCACGAGTCGGCGAGATGCAGGTAGTCGAGCACGCGGTCGTAGCGGCGCGCATGCGCCCAGTCGTCGGACTGGCCGAGGCCGAGCCACAGCACGCGCGGCTGGTGTTTCTTGAGGTAGCCGAGCGCCAGGCGGAAGGTCAGCGCGTCATTGCTGCTTTCCTCCCAGTTTTCCAGGACTTCGCGGCGCAGCCCCGCCATCAAATCGAGTTCCGGCGTGCTGAGTGCGGCGGGCAGGAAATCGTAGGCACCGCTCATGAAGAAAGTGCCGTCCTTCTGCGAAGCCGCGTACTTGAAGCCGTCCCAGGAACCGATCTGCGCGACGTCGGTGAATGTCAGGCCGAGCTTGCGATGAACGTATTCGAGCACTGTCTCGTGCGGGTAGCGGACGAAGTCATTGCTCTGGATCTCCGGCTGTGGTTCGCCGGTCAGGATCTCGGAGTAGCCGGGGTAGGAGAACCACTGGTCGTTGCGCACCGTGACGCCGCTGCCGAGCTCCGGATTGCCGACCACCATGCCGGCCGGGACCAGCGTCTTCCAGAAGAACGGCATCAGCGCCTCGCGCCGCTCCGCGGGGCTCGCCCGCCAGTACCGGTCGCGGGTCACGTTCATCTCGTAGATGCCGGACTCGGCCTCGGTCGCATTCGCGATCACCGGGTCCATGCCGGTGAACAGCTCCTGGATGCGCACCCCGTCGAGCGTAAGGAGGACGACGTGGCGGTCCGCAGGATCGGCAGCGGCCGCGATCGCCAGTCCGGAAAGGATCACGCCGGCCAGTGCGCCGAGTACTTTCATTTGCGGTCGTCCTTTGTAAGGCTGTCCCGAGCGCGGGCGCAGTCAGTTGATGCCGCTGACGTTGATCGTGTAGAGCAGGTCGGGCCGCGCGTCGCCGCGCCAGTCCACGACGTGGACGTAGAACGTCGTCGCACCCGCAACCTGGATCTGGAGGAAGGAATCGAGCGTCACACCGAGCACCTCGTCGTCGTGCACGCAGGTCGTGTTGAACGCGGGCGAAACACAGGTCGCGAGCGGCACGCCGTTGGCGCCGACGATCTCGATGACGGAATCGATCGGGCTCCCATTCACCTGCGCGTTGATGTCGATCGTGACGGTCGAGGCGGCCGTTGTCGTAATCCGGTAGTAGTCCTCGTCGGGATTGAAGACAGTGCTCGGATCGCCGCTCGGGCTGATGGAGGCATTGAATGCGCCGTTCGTCAGGGTGGTGGCGGTCGCAATCGTGTCGTTTCGCCCGACCACGGTCGCATTGACCGTGATGCTGAGCGCCTGGTTGTCGGTCTGCGGGGGCGCGGCGGAATCGGCGACCGTGACGGTGAAGTTTGACGTGCCGGCGGGACCCGCGGGTGTGCCGCTGATGACTCCGGTGCCGGCGGCGAGCGAGAGGCCGGCCGGCAGCGTGCCGGCCGAAACCGAGAATGCGCGCGCGCCCGTGCCGCCGGTGGCGCCGACGGTCTGGCTGTAGGCGACGCCGATCGTGCCGGCCTGGAGCGTCGTCGTCGTGATCTGCAGTGCGGCCGGCGGGGGCGGTCCGCCGCCGCCACCGCCACCGCCTCCACCGCCGCCGCAGGAGGCAAGCAGCAGCGCGCCCGTCAACAGTGCCGCCGTGGCGAGGCGATTGAGGTCGCGCATCACGGCCCCTCGAACTGGTCGAACCGCGGGGGCGTGCCGATCAACGTCACGTCGTTTCCGGAAACCGTGGCGCCGGCCGCGACCGCAATCGGCCCGCTCGGCGCTGGCGCCGTACCCGGCATGGCGATGCGCACCGGGGCACCGATGCTTGAACCTTCGGTGAACGCCGCGTTGATGGATTCGACTTCGATCGTGTAGTTGCCGGCTGGTACCGGAATCTCGAACAGGCCGATATCGCCGGGCGTCTCGGTGCCGAAGGAATCGCCGGTCGGGTTGTTGATCGGGTTGCCGTGGCTCGACCGGAATTTGTAGCCGGAGGCGACCGAGACCGCCGTCGTCCGGTCCTCGTTGCCGCCGGTATCGACGCGCCGCGCGATCACGTTGACGAGCTGCGCCTGGCTGTCGCCATCGGTGAAGAACACCCGCCCGGTGATCGTCCCGTGTGTCGTCGCGAATGTCGGTCCCGGATAGAGCCGCGAGATCCAGGCGACGTCGTCGGTGGAGAGCGTTATCTGCGATTCGTGCAGCAGGAACGGGAACATCGTCGGCAGGCCGGCGAGGTCGTCGTTGCCGCAGCCGCCGAGGCAGTTGACGTTGATCTGCGAGTGGTCGAGGCCGGAGAAATGACCGATCTCATGCACGATGGCAGCGTCGAATTGTCCGGGCGTGATGTCCGGCACTGGCGCGTCGAGGCCGTCCTGGAACAGGCCATTCATGACGACGCTGCCGCTCAGGAACTGCGTCGCGTTGATCGCGCAGGGCCCGGCGAAGCCGATCACGGCGTCCTCGTCGAATCCGAGATCCACGACGATGGTCGCATCGACGTCGTAGATGACGGGACTCTGGGTGGCGGTGTTGCAGCTCGCCATGACCGCGTCGAACTCGGCGACCGTGCTGACGTCGCCGTCACTGAACGCACCGGTCGCGCTGATGAACCCGGCGCGCGAGTACGAGATCGTGGCGGTGGGCACGGCCTGCCAGACGCCGAACATGCCATCGACGCGCGCGCGCGCCGCGGCTTCGTTGACGCTCGCGGAGAGCGGCCCGTTGTCAGTGCGGTAGGAGACCGCGCCGGCATTAGCCCAGACAAATGGCAGGCCGGTCGTGCGGATCAGGTTGGGCCCGCCGGCCTGCGCGATTGCGGCGGCGAGCGACAGGGCGAACGCCGCGATGGCGCCGCGATAGGTGGGGGCGCCCATGCTAGCGGTCCCCCACGGCGAGCTCGCGGACAAGCCGAGTCAGATCGGCGACGGGCACCGGTCCTGACGGCCGTTCGGCGAGGCGCAGCGAGGCCGGCGACAGGACTGCGCCTTCCTTCGCGGCCTCGGCGGCCACGCCATCGAACAGCCGGTAGTTGTCCACCGCATTCACGGCGACCTCGCGGCCGTCGGCATCGCGCTCGATGCGGAACCGGCCCTGGTCGAGGCCGGCCGGGCTCGACAGGCCGTAACGGCTTGGCGCGACCAGAAACAGCAGCAGGTCCTGTCCCTTGCGATAACCGGCGGCATCGAGCCGGTCGCGCAGGTCCCAGAGGTACTGGCGGAAGGTGTGGGTGTCCCTCACCGCGCCCTTCAGGGAATCCCGGACGCGAAGCGTGACGACGACGGTGTCGAGGTTGCTCAATTCAGGATGCTTTTCCACGCGCACGCTGACGACGTTGCCGCGCACGATGATCGCCGCGCGGTCGGTGAGCTGGTCAAGGTTGCGGGAAACGGTGAGTGCGCCCTGCTGGGCCCACGCGGGTGGCGCGAGCGCCAGGGTCATCGACAGCAGCCACAGTTTCAATGACCGGGACATCGTTGCGATCGGCAGCATGACGCCAAGCCATGGTCAGGGCAAGCGCTATACTCCGGCCGAATGAGGGTATTTGTCTTAAGGACCAGGCCCGAGCGGATATGACAAGAGGCCGACGGTTCGGGATTGCATTCTCGGCCTGCCTGCTTGCAACGGGCGCGCAGGCGGAAGTCGTGGTGCTGAAAGCCGATGGCTACGTCGATGTCGACGCCGGCCGGCGTGTGACGCCCGGTGTCATCGTCGTGGACAGCACGAAGATCGTCGCCGTGAATCCCGCGGCGCCACCCGCGGGCGCGCGCACGATCGAGCTGCCCGGACTCACGCTGCTGCCGGGATTCATCGACGCGCACGTGCATCTCGGCTCGGACCTTGGCGAGGGCTGGGAAAGGCGCGGCGTCGAGTGGACGGAAATCGACTATGCGCTGCTCGGCGTGCGCTACGCGCGACTGACGCTGCTGTCCGGTTTCACGACCGTGCGCGATGTCGGCTCCTACGGTTTCTGGGACGTGTCGCTGATGCATGCCATCGAGCGCGGCGACATCGAAGGGCCGCGCATCGTGCCGGCGGGGCACGCGATCGGCGCGACTGGCGGTCACTGCGATGCGACCGGCTATGCGCCGGGCATCTTCGAAGACATGGGGCCGGAGCACGGCGTCGCCGACGGCCCCGACCAGATCGCGAGGGCCGTGCGTTACCAGATCAAGCACGGCGCGCAGGTGATCAAGGTCTGCGCGACCGCGGGCGTCCTGAGCTACGAAAGCTCGGTCGGCGCGCAGCAGTACACCGCCGCGGAGCTTCGCGCCGTCGTCGATGAGGCGCGTATGCACGGCATCCCGGTCGCGGCCCACGCGCACGGGACGGAGGGCATCATCGCGGCCTCCGAGGCGGGGGTGGATTCGATCGAGCACGGCTCGCTGCTGACGGATGAGGCGATCCGCGTTCTGAAGAAGAACGGCACCTGGCTGGTGCCGACACTCTACCTGTGGTTCCTGCCCTACGACCTGCCGCCGGCGCTGCACGCGAAAAACGAGTACATCAAGGCGCGGGTCGGCGACAGCATGCGCGCCGCTTTCGCGGCGGGCGTGAAGGTCGCGCTCGGCACGGACTCGGGCGCGGGGCCCCACGGCGGTAGCGGCAAGGAGTTCACGTCCTACGTCGAGCACGGCATGAGCGCGGCCGATGCGCTGCGCGCCGGCACGATCAATGCCGCGGCGCTGCTGCGCGTCACCGATCGGGGCCGCCTGAAGGAGGGCCTGCTGGCCGACATCGTGGCCGTGCCGGGCGACCCGCTCGCGAACATCCGCGTGGTCGAGGACGTGCGCTTCGTGATGAAGGACGGCGTGGTCTACCGCGGTCCCTGACCGCGATTACTCGTGGTCGAGATTGATCCGTGTATGTGCGGTATTTCTGAGGATGCGGATCTCAAAAGGTTTGGTCCCGCCGCGCGCCTTCACCAGCACGTCTTCCTCGTCGTCCACCTCGACCTGGAACTTGCCTTTCGGCAGCCCGGCCTTGAGCTGGTCGCGGATCAGGCGCGCGATCTTGTCCTCGCCGGTGATCTTCGGGATCGTGATCGTGACTTCTGCGACGACCACGTCGTGCTCGATGAACTGCATGACGATCGTGCCGCCGCCCCAGCTGCCGCCGCTGACCTGGAGCCGCCAGTTGTCGGCGACCTTGCCGATCGCGGCGGCGGTCCCGATCGAGAGAGCGATGACGGCCATCGCGTGAACCAGCGTCCGGATGCAGCGGTTCATGTCGGGTACCTCGCCGGTCAACGGACCGTGAACAGCACGCGATCGACGATGTGCCCGCCCGCGTCCACGAGCGCAAGCGTATGCGCGCCGGTCCGGGGCTGCCAGAGATGCAGCTCCGACGCCTGTCCGAGCGGCCGGTCATCGAGCGCGAGCGTCATCGCGGGCGTCGCGCCGGCGGCCTCGAATGGCACGCGCTGGCGGGCCGGCGGGATGTCCGGGTCGATCGCGATCACCATGCCGTTCGCCGGGCTCGTGATGCGCGCGATGCCGGCGCCGGGCGCGATCGCCTCGACCGAGGCCGTCGCCGTGCCGGTGAGGAACCACTCGTCGCGTGCGGCCTCGATCGCGGGCGTGAAGACCGTGTGTTCGGCGACGAGCCCAGGCGGCGGCACCGGCCGCGCATTCGGCCGTCCGGCCTGGAGCGCGAGCAGGATCTCCTGCCAGGCCGGCGCCGCGCCTGTGACGCCGCTGACGTCGTGCATGGAATCGCCCTCGAAGTTGCCGACCCAGACCGCGACCGTGTAGTCGTTCGAGAATCCGACGCACCAGTTGTCGCGCATATCCTTGCTGGTGCCGGTCTTGACCGCGCTCCAGAACGGCGTGTTCAGGTGATTCGACAGCCCGAAGGTCGGAATCCGCGCCGCGCGGTCGGAGAGGATGTCGGCGACGAGGAAACTCGCGTCCGCCGGCAGCAGCCGGCTCGACGCCGGCGCGCCCGCACCGGCCGTCAGGCGGAGCGGTGACTGCAGGCCGCCCCGCGCCAGCGTGCGGAACGCCGCGGCCTGTTCCCAGAGGCTCACCTCCGCGGAGCCGAGCGCGAGCGCATAACCGTAGTACTCGCCGTCCTCGGTCAGGCCTTCGTAGCCGAGCGACCAGAGCCGTTCGCGAAAGGCCTCGACGCCGACCAGCACCAGCGTGCGTACGGCCGGGATGTTGAGTGAACTCGCGAGCGCGGTGCGCGCGCTGACCGGCCCGCGAAACGACAGGTCGTAGTTCTGCGGGAGATAGACGCCGCTCGCCGTGTCGAGGTTGATCGGCGAATCGTCGAGGAGCGACGCAGCCGTCAGGTAGCGCCGCTCGAAGGCGAGCCCGTAGAGGAAGGGCTTCAGCGTCGAGCCCGCCTGGCGTCGCGCCCGCACGCCGTCCACGGCGCCGGCCCGCGATTCCGGGCCGGCCGAGCCGACATAGGCCAGCACCTCGCCGCTTGCGTTGTCGACGACGATCGCCGCGCCGTCACGGACGTTCCGCTCGCCGAGCGCGGCGAGCTGGCGGCGGAGCACTTCCGTCGCGAGCTCCTGGATGCGGGCATCGAGCGTGCTCCTGATGATCTGGCCCGGCGCGGTGAGGAGCTGTTGCGCGACATGCGGCGCGAGGCTCGCGCTGGCAGGCAGCGGCGCGCGTCCGGACAGGATGCGATCCGCAGTTGCGCCGATGCGCCCGCAATCGGTCGCGAGCCGCGCCGCTGCCGCGCGCACACAGGCCCGGCGGACGACGCGGTCGCGGTCCGCGCCCGGCGCGGGCAGGAGCGCCGCGAGCACCAGGCTCTCCGCCTCGTCAAGTCCGGCCGGCGACTTGCCGGCGAGCACTTCGGCCGCCGCACCGATGCCCTGGAGCTCGCCGCGGAATCCCAGGAGATTCAGGTAGGCCTCGAGGATCTGCGGCTTGGTCCAGTCCGACTCGATCGCGCGCGCGACGCGGATCTGCGCGAGCTTGCGCCACCAGCCGGCGACGCCCTCGCGGCGCACGGCGCGCGCATCGATGAGCGCGGCGAGCTGCATCGTGATCGTGCTCGCGCCGCGGGCGCGCCGGTCGCGGATGCCGTCCGCGATCGCCGAGGCGACCGCGCGCCAGTCCACGCCGCCGTGCTCGTGAAAGCGCTTGTCCTCGCCCGCGACGATCGCATCGACGAGGGCAGGGGACACGTCGGCGAGCGGGACCCAGGCGAGGCGGCGCACGCCGAAGTCGAGCCGTTCGCGGTCGAGCGGCGCGCCGTGGCGGTCCTGCAGCCAGGCATCGGATGGGACGTGGGCGGCGCGAACTGCGTCGTAGCCCGGCACGCCAAAGGCCGGCAGGATCAGCCAGGCCGAGACGGCGAGCTTCAGCACCAGGAGTGCGGCGGCGATGCGCCAGGGCCAGGTCCTCAGTTTTTCTGCGATCGCCTTCATCGACATCAGCGGGAGGGCAGGACGGTGAGCGCGTCGTTCGGGATCTCGCCCAGCATCTCCGGCGCGTACATCGCCTCGACCCGCGTCGACGGCAGCAGGAACTCACCCGGATTGTTGAGCCGGAGCGTGTACTCGAGCGAGAACGTGCCCTTCGGCACGAAGCGGTAGTAGCCGCGATAGGCGTCGAACCGGCGCTCGGTGAAGGCGGGCCACACCCAGCCCTCGGCTTTCTCGCCGCGCTGCATCAGTCCGGACTGTCCGCCGAGTTCGCTGCCGAGGACGGTCGCGCCGGCCGGCACCGGGTCGTCCACGACGACCCAGGTCATGTCCGATTGCGCGCCGATCTCGAGCTTGACGCGTATGACGTCGCCGCGCGTCCACTGGCCCGGCACGCTCTGCACGACGGGTGTCACGCTCCGGCGGATCCGGTAGCCCGTGGAGAGCGGCTCCGTCAACGGCATTGCAGCCATCGAGCGCAGCGTCAGCCAGGGACGGCCCGTTCCCTCGTGGCGCACGGTGACGTCCTTCTTTCCTTCCTGCCAGGGCAGGCTCGCCGCCAGCTCGCCCTTCGCAGCCGTCCAGTCGAGGGATTGCGCGCGTGCGCCGTAGGCGAGCGCCGTGCGCCCCGCAACCGGCGTCGACTCGAAGGCCGCGGAGAACTTCTCCATCGCGAGCACGCCCCAGGCGTTCGCGAGCGTCGTGTTCCAGTGGCCGCGCTGCTGGCGCCCGAGCAGTCCGCGGACCAGTCGCGGCACGTCCTCGCGCCAGTCCGCGCGGTCGATCATCGACAGCAGGAACTTCGCCGCGTTGGTGTCGGTGGAGATCATCAGCCACCAGAGTGCGTCGCTGCGCTCGGTCGAGAAGCCGAAGGTCGTGCCCTGGAAGTTGAGCCGCGAGCGCAGGATCGATTCAGCGATCTTGCGGCGCTCGTCGCGCTGGCGCAGTCCCTCGACGCGCCCGAGCACGGCATGCCAGTCGAGCACGGCCGAGGTCGGCCAGAGCTGCGGTTCGATCGTGATGCTGTCGAGCATCGGGGCCTTCGCGGCGCCGTGGCGGGACAGCGCCTCGACCGCGGCCAGCTTGCGGATCGCGAGGTCGGCCGTCGGCAGCGCGGAGTAGCGCGTGACGCGGCCCTCGACAAAACCGGTGAGGCCCGCGATCATCCGGTCGCGCGGCGCCTGCGGGATCGCGTAGCCGGCCTGGTCGGCGATCGCGAGCACGTAGGCGGTCAGCGCATCGTCACCGTCGAGGACATCCGATCGGAAGAACTTCACCAGGCCGTCGTCGTCCTGGTAGGCGGGGAGCTCGGCGATCGCGGCATCCCAGCGCTCGCGGGATCGCAGCGCCACCGCCTGTGACAGCTTCTGCTCGATGCAGGTGTACGCATAGAAGGTCATGAACTCGCGTACGCCGTCGAGCCCGTCGCCGAGCCTCGCGCGCAGGTTGACGTCGATGCCGCCGCGACCCGGGACCGCCTTCACCGGACGCTCGACCGTCATCGCAAAGGGCTCGGTGAGCTGCATCAGCGTCGCCTGGTAGGTGCGGACCGGGAACACCGGCACGACTGACTGCGTCGCGCGCAGGCGATCGCTCGCCGCGCCGCCGGTATCCTTCGCCGTGACTTCCCAGGCGAGCGCCTTCGTGCCGACGGGCACGGTCACCGTCCAGCTGGCATCGGTCGCGGAGCCCGGCGCGAGCGTGAGGCGCTGCGCGGTCATTGGTGCTGCGAGCGCGGGTTCAACCGAGGGCGTTACGTCGACGGTCATCGCGGCCTTCGTCGTGTTTCGCACGGTGAAAGTCGCGGCGAATCGATCGCCCTCGCGCACCAGCGGCGGCAGGCCGGGCAGCAGCATCAGGTCCTGCGTCGTCGCGACGCTCGCGCCGCCGGTGCCGAAGAGGCCGGCGCCCGCGTGGGCAATCGCAACGATGCGGAACGACGTCAGCGAATCGTTGAGCGGAACCCGGAGCGTGGCCTCGCCATTCGCGTCGAGCGCGAGCCGCGGCTGCCACAGCAGCAGGCTGTCGAACAACTCGCGCGCGCGATCGCGTCCGCCGCCGCCGCCCTGCGCGACGGCCTTGCGCCCGAAGTGGCGCTTGCCGACGACCTGCATCTGCGCGGTCGAGGTCCAGACGCTGAGCCCGCGTTCGCCCATCATCGCGTCGAGCAGCGCCCAGCTCGGGTTTGGCGCGAGTTCAAGCAGCGCCTCGTCGATCGCGGCGAGCGCGATCTCGGCGCCCGCCGGCAATGCGCCCCCGTCTGCGCGGCGCACGCGCACGCGCACCTCGGCTGTGTCGCGCACGCGGAAGACCGATGCGGCCGGTTCGACCGTGACGTCGAGCCGGTGCGGCTTCCAACCCACCCGGATGCCGGCGGCGCCGAGGCGGTATGCGGGCTTGTTGAGGTCGACGAGCGCGGTCACGGTCTCGTCCGCAGCGCCCCTGCCGCGCGGCCTGTCGCCGACGCGGCCGCGGACCGCGAGCACCGACACGTACACGTTCGGCGCGTAGGTCGTGCCGATCGGCAGCTTCACGATCGGTTTCTTGCCGGAGAGCCGCGTGACGAAGCTCTCGATGACGCCCTCGCGCTCGACGGTCACGAGCGCGGTGGCCGCGCGGAAGGGCATGCGCACCTGCAGGCGCGCGACCTCGCCGGCCTCGTACTCCTTCTTCTCCGGCAGCACGTCCATGCGATCACCCTGGGTGCCGCCGAACCACCAGTCGTCCTCGCCGACGACCCAGATCGAGGCCGTCGCGCCGGACAGGAGGCCCGCGCGGTCCTGCGTTTCGGCGCGGACCTTCACCTCACCCGAGATGCCGGGCGCGACCTCACAGAGCAGCAGCCCCTGCTTGTCCGTCGCACCGCTGCAGGCCGCCGGGATGCGCGCGGTCTCGCGGAGCGTCTCGTAGGCGTAGAAGCCGCCGATCAGGCGCTTGCGGTACGAGTAGGCGGAGGAGCGGTAGAGCGTGACGGCGATTTTCTGGCGCACGAGCGGCTTGCCGTCGAGGTCGAGCGCGACCACTCGAAAGCGCATCTGCTTGTCGCTCGCAACCCAGCCCTCGCGACGGATGCCGAGCTGCACGGCGGAGGGCACGAGGCGCACGCGCCCGGTCGCAGTCAGCATTTCACCGTTCGGGTCGGGATACTCGAGCTCGGCGACGAGCCGCGACGCCTCCACCGTTTCCGGCAGCTCGTCGATGGTGACGCGCGCCGTGCCGTCGGCCTCGAGCGTGAGCGGGATCAGGCGCGTCTTGACGTCCGCGGTTTCCTCCCCGGACTCCGGATCGAAGTCATAGACATGGCCTTCGCGGCGTTCGATGCCCTCCGTGACCGCGCCACCGCCGAACGTGTAGTCCTCATAGCCCGCGATGTGCAGCGGCACGGACTCGACGGCCGTGCGCAGGCGCACCGGCAACCCGCCGGCGCCGCCGCCCGAGAGGTAGCTGACGTGCAGGTCGAGCGTGATTTGCTTCGGCCGCGCGACGGGACGCGGCGGACCCTGGACGGTGGCGCGCATCACGGGCAGGCGGTACTGCTGCACCTTGAAGCGGCCGCTGTCGAGGAAGCTGTCCTTGTCGCGCTGGATGCGGATCTCGTAGTCGCCGAGGCGCGCCTCGGCCGGGATCGGCCACTGCTGCTCGGCCGTGCCGTCCGCGCGGAACGCGACGTCGAAGCGGTAGCTCTGGTCGCTGCCGAGGTGCTGGATCACGACCTTGCGGGTCCCGGCGGCGCCGTCCGGCAGGCCGATGCCGTCCAGCTGTCGGCGCCGCAGGAAATGCTTCATCGACACCGTCTCGCCGGCGCGGAACAGCGGCCGGTCGAGCACGGTGTGGAAAGCGGATGTCTCGTACTCGCTGCCGACTGGCAGGCCGAAGTTGTAGGGCTCGATGCCGTCGGTCCAGCTCGACACGGCGAAGCCCGTGTCGTCGGCCAGCGTCGCGACCGCGATCAGCGGCCGGGCCCAGCTCGAATCGCAGCCGCCGTAGCTGTGCGGGTCGCCGAGGGACTCGCGGATCGCCGCAATGCCGTCGGCATCCGTGCGGCCTTCCCAGCGCGCGGCGCCGCTGCAGTACTCGGCTACCACGACGCGCGCGTCCGGCACCACGCTGCCGTCGTCGAGCCGCGTGACCCAGACGCGCGAGGCCTCGCGGCCCCACTTGAAGTGCACGGCGAGGTTCGTGACGAGCGCCGCGGTCGAGACGTAGCGCGTCGCGGCGCGCCCAAGCGTGGAGGCGCCGAGGCGCTCGCTCGCGATCTCGACGACGTAGAGTCCGGGACCGCCGAGCGGGATGCCGATGACCTCGGCCGGTTTCGCGCCCTCGGCCTTCCCGATCGTGAAGCGCGACAGCGAGGCGGCATCGCCCTCCGCGAACACCGAGCGGTCGCCCGTGTCCTCGCGCCAGTTGTGATCGCGCGTCTTCGGGTCGCGCAGCCATTCCCCGCGCGGCGCGTTCGCATCGTGGACGCGGCGCAGCCACGCAGCGATCGTGCCCGGATCGCTGGCGAGCCGGAGCTGGCTGCCGGAGACCGGCTTTCTCGCGGCGGGCACCTCGGCCTCGAGGTTCCGCAGCGTCACCGGCAGCACGCCGCCCTCGGCGGATTCCAGGATGCCGAAGTCGCCGGAGAACTTCGCGAGCGGCGGATACTCGTCGATCGCGATCTCGACCGGAAAGCGGTCGGCATTGACCGCGGCACGGCCTGCGTCGTCCGCGAATACCGGCGGCAGGTGCACGGTCGCCATCCGGCCCGCCGGGTGCGGGCCCTTGAATGACACCGACTCGAGGAAGGGCGGCGGCGCGCCGGCGTCGGGCGAGGGCGCCAGCTCGGTGCCGTCGGCGAACCGCAGCCGCACCGCCAGCGCCGATGCGCGCGGCACGGGCGTGCCGAACACGACCCGGATGGCATGCATCGGCAGGCAGCCGGCATCGGCATTCGCGCGCGAGCACTCGACGCGAACCGTGAACGCGGGCCGCACGCGGAATGCGAGCGACTGGTCGGCCGTGGTCGCAATTCCGTTCGCGGTCGCAATGCCGGCGCCCCAGACCAGGCGCAGCTGGGTCGCGGGCGGCAGGTTGCGCCGGCAGCGCACGACGGCGATCGCCGCCTCGGCCGCTTCCAGCGAGCGGTCGCGCACCCGCGCGCCGGACGACTGGCCGGACTTCCACAGCAGCTGGTAGTACGCGTAGCCGAGCGAGCTGCGTTCGGCGAGCATCCGCTCGCGCTCGCTGCCGGTCAGCACGTCCACCGGGATTTTTTCCCGGAGGCCGTCGACGACGCAATGCGCGTGGCGGCCGATCGAAGCCGGGTCCGCGACCGCATCGAGTTTCAGCAGGAACACCTGCTGTTCGTCGACTTCCTCCCAGCCCTCGCGCGGGAAGGACGCGCGGACCGACGGCCCACCTGTGTCGAACCGGAACTCGCGCTGGCCCGCGATTGGCCGCCCGTCCAGCGTCTTCGCGTCGGCGCGCAGCGTAAACCGGCAGCGCAGGCCTCCCGGCAGGTCGGCCTCGAAGTCGTAGATCCAGTTCCGCGCATCGGCCCAGCGGCCCTTGCCGGGCGCCGCACAGTCCACGGTGAACGGGTCGGCGAGCGTCGGATCGCCGAACGCAACCATCGGCGCGCTGAAGCGCGCCTGCGCCTGGCGCGCGTCCTTGACGCTGCCCTCGGGACTGAAGAGCTGGATGGTCGCGGCCTGCGGCACGGCGGCGCCCTGGGCCAGCGCGCAGGCAGGCGCAAACACGAGGGAGAAGGCGATCGCGGCGAGCGCGTTGCGCCCGGGTGTCATGCGACCGCCGGCAGCGCGACGTGCACCTGGTTGCGGCCGGAGTTCTTGGCGGCGTACACGGCCGCGTCCGCGCGGGCGACCAGGTGCTCGCCCCAGACGCCAAGCGTGTCGCTGGTCGCGACGCCGATGCTGCAGGTGAGCCTGATCGGTGCGCCGAAGCCATCGACCTCGAGTTCCGCGACGCGCTGGCGAATGCGCTGCGCAATTGCATGCGCCGCCGCCGCGTCGGCGCTGCTCAGGATCACGACGAATTCCTCGCCGCCGTAGCGCCCGATCACGTCCGACTGGCGCAGCTCTGCCTGGATCGGCGGGATCACGGCGCGCAGGCAAGCATCGCCCGCGAGGTGCCCGCGCGTGTCGTTGATGCCCTTGAAGTAGTCGAGGTCGATGAAGAGGAGCGCGATCGGCAGGCCGCGCGTCTGCGCGCGCCGGCAGGCGGCGTCGAGCCGCTCGATCAGCGAGCGGCGGTTCAGCACGCCGGTCAGCGCGTCGGTCTGGGCGCGCCGTTCGGCATCGGTGAGCGCGAGCCGTTGCTCGCGCAGCCGGTCCGCGACGCCGAGCGCGACCAGAATCGCGGCCGCGACCATCGAGAGCGGCAGGCCGTAATAGAGCATCGGCTCGGCGCTGCCGACCAGGAAGCCGCCCGCCGTCGCGATCGTCATGACCTCGAGCAGGCCCCAGGCGATCAGGAACCAGCCGGCGGCGCGGCTGCCCCGTCGCCAGGCGAGGAAGGCAACGACCAGCGTGAAGACCGCGACGCCGACGAAGATCAGGTTGCCGATCGGCGCGACGAACGCCCCCGCGCCGATGAGGTGCGCGAAGTTCGCGAACGCGAGCACGACGAAGGTGAACGCGAGCCAGCCGAAGATCCGATAGACGCGCGGCGAATAGCGGCGGAGATCCGCGATCTCGCGGATGAAGAGGCAGGCGGCGGCGCCGGAGAGCGCTGCGGGCACGTTCCAGGCATGCGCGTTGAAGGCGCGCGCAAACGTGAAGCCGGGCCAGTCGAAGCCCTGCCCGGAGATGAAGGCGATGTAGAGCGCCTGCATCGAGAACAGGATCGCGTAAAAGATGAAGATCCGCTCGTGCAGCACGAACCAGATCAGGAGTGCCGCGAGCGCCATGGACATCAGCGAGCCGAAGGCGAGCGCGATCATGCGGCCCTGCTCGGCGCCCTGGGCCAGCGCCTCTTCGAGCGGCGCGAGCGTGATCTTCAGGGTTTCGGCCCCGCGGCCCTCGGCCGTGGCCCGGACATACACGGCCTCGTCGGGGGAGAGCCCGCCCGGCAGGGCATAGAGCGCTTTCTGTTCGCCGCGAAACGCAGGAAGGGTGGCCGCGACCGGCAGCGGTGCTGCGCCTCCGCTTCGTGGCGCGTAGACCTGCAATGCCAGGTGCCGCCCCTTGCGCAGGCCAAGCGACGGCATCGGGCCGAGCGCGGTGGCGCCGTCGCCGGCGCGAATCCGGACCCAGAACGGGCCGCCGCTGCGGCGCGCCGCCTTGTAGTCGAACGGACCGAATTGCCCGTCGAGCGATCCGCTCGTGACGGTCGCCGGGTCAGGGTCTCCCGCGGAGGCGGGCAGCATCGTGATGTCGGGGTCCGGCCCGGCGGGCGCGGCGGCAGCCACCGCGTGCAGGATCAGCAGGCCGGCAGCCAACAGGTAGCGCACAAAAGATCTCCCCGTCCCTGGTATCGATAAAGCTACCACAGGGTTGGGCCGGGGTCTGAAGCCGCGGCGCCCACGCAGGGCAGGCCGCGGATCAATCCTCGATCAGGAAGCCCCGGAGCTGTTCGCTGCGGCTTGCGTGCCGCAGCGCACGCGGTGCGCCTTGGCCTATTGCGGCGGTTCCTTGCTCAGGTCCGGCATCTCCGGACCTTGCTCCTTGCCCGGGACGGAAGTGAGATCGGGAATCGCGCCGCCGCCCATGAGATTCATCATATCGACTTCCGTGAAACCCTTCGGCAGATCGAAGGTGGCGGCAGGAAAAGTCGCATTGCGGTTGAGCGAGGTGATCTCCATCGAACTCTTCTGCGCACTGCGACCCATCCCCATTGCCATTACAGCCATCATTCCGCCCATGCTTGCCTTGTGGGTGACGACGCGCTTGAGCACGAAGCCGTGTTCCGCCATTTGGCGCTCTGCTTCCTGCAGCTGGAGGTTCGGCTGGCCCGAGGGCATGCCGCCACCCGAGGTCGGGTCCTGCCACCCTTCGGGGGTCGCCATTTCAAATTCCTTTGACGCCCAGAATTCATTGACCTCCTCGATGTCCGTTGTCATTGTCATCGGGGCTCCGGGCGGCCGGCGAACTTCCTTGTAGCTGATCGAGTATCGATAGTGCCGCGTCGGCAGGCCGACGATGGTCGGTCCCGCTTCATCGAGTACTTTGATCGCCTTGAAGTCCTCGTACTCGGCCGTCATCAGGTCGCCGAAAGGGCCGGCCATCTGCTGCGCGTCCTGCCCCATGTTCTGCATGCCCACGGGGTCCATGCGCGAGTAACTGCGCGTGGCCGGATTGACCATGTAGATGTCATTCGGTCCGGTGGCCAGCACATAGAAACCGGAGCCCATCATCGGGTTGTCGCTGGCAACGAAAACCGATTTGAACTTGCCGCCTTCGAGCATCATCTCGCTGATGGTGCTGCCGCCTTCAGCGCCGCTGGAATTGACCTGCGTGTATTGCACGCCGGCGCTCGCCCGCGATGCAACGCAGAGACTCAGAATTGCGACACAACCGATCAGCAGGCGCATGGGCATTGCTCCCTGGGTTTGGTTTTTCACGACGGCAGAAATCAAGTGCGCTCGAGTGCCACGGCGGCGATGAATCGCACACCCGAATCCGGATCAGCGAGCGCCGACTTGCACAATGCGCGCGTTCGCGGATCATCTGGAAACTGCAACAGAGCTGAGCGCAGCAGCGCGGAGCGGATTTCGGGCGCGCGGGACACGCCGTTCTCTTCGCCGAAGTCGAGCGCAAAGGCCTTGGCGATTCCGTCCAGCGATCGCTTGTCGGCGTGCATGGCGAGCGCGCGCGCCGCGCTCATTCTCACTGCGAGCTCCGGGTCATCCAGTAGCGCCATCAACTCGACCACGGCCGCCGGATCGGTGGATAGCGCCAAGGCATCGGCGGCCTGCCAACGAAGCTGCCCACTCAGCAACTCGCGATCCGTCGCCTTCTGCAGAAATCTCGTGCGTTCAGCGGCGATCATTCCACCGACGACCTGGATGGTTTTCTGCACGTCTATCGCGCCACCCAGCAAGACCCCGGCGGCCAGATTCAGAATCGGACTGATGCGACTCCACAGAGTGCGAATGCCCGAGCGGTCCAGCGTCCAGTCCGACTTGTCGATGGCCGCGCTCACCTGCGGCAACTGCTCGGCATCGCCGAGCTCGAGCAGTGCCACGGCCGTCCATGCCTGGAGCCAGTCGTTGCCGGCGCCAGCGCTGGAAATCTGGGTCAGCGCCTGATGCGCGCGGTCCGTATGCAGCACTGCGAGTTCGCGCACGATGCGCGGACGCAGATCGGCGCCCCGTTTGTCGCTTGGACGGCGCTTGGTGACGACCTCAACCGCCCATTGGAAGGTTTCTTCATCGCCGGCACGGAAGAGTGCCGTGGCCATGCGTATGGCGCGATCCGCATCGTCGCCGCGGAGCTCGCCGCGCAGCGACTTGATCGCGCCCGCATCCCTGAAATTACTTGCCAGTGCAATCCGCGCCGCGTCCACAACCACTTCGTCCTTGCGATACTTGGCCAGCCGCTTCACCGCGGGAAGCCCGCGCGGATCGGCGGCGCGGCCGAGGCCCGTGGCCGCGTCGGCGTAGTAAGGTGCATTTTCCTTGCCATCCGCGTAGCGCAGGATCGTCACCAGCGCGCGTTCGCGATCTTCGCCTTCGATTGCATTCGAGCCGATCAACGCTCCAAGACCACGCAGCGCTGCGCCACGCATTTGCACGATTCCAATGTCAACGTCTTGTTCGGCATTTGCATCGCCGCCCATGTTGCGCATGATCGAAGCCTGCTCGGCGTTCTCGGCGAGCCAGCTCAAGAGCACGAAAGCACGACGCGGACCCATGCCGAGAATCGCGTTGAGGCAGCCATCCTTCATCCAGTCGGCCATCACCAGCTGGACGCAATTCACATAGAACTGGCCCGCCGCCTGCACTTCGCCGATCTCTTCGAGGGCCTTCGCCGCCTCGACGCCGCGGATCCACGGATCCGCGAAGCCCTGCCTCATTTCCTGCTGCGCCAGTTCGGTCTGGCGTTGCGTAATTCCTGGCATGGGTGGGGCGACGCCCAGGGCGCTGCCGATCACCATCTTGGCGATGCTTCCCGGTTTCGCCATCTCGGCCATCTGCTCCTGCATTTTCTGCGAGGCGGGACCCGACAGCATCCCTGCCACCCCCTGCATTAGCCGGCCCATCGCGTTGGTCTGGCGCATGAGGCCGGCTCGCAGCTGCTCGACCGCGCGATCTTCCATTTCCTTCGGGAGCACGCCGCGGCCCTGTTCGACGAAGTAGCGCGCCGCAACCGGATTGTTGGTGTCGGAAAGGGTGCCGGCGTCGAGCATTTCCTGGATCGAGTCGGCGACGGCCGCAGGTGGCAGAAGAATCGAAGCCACTGCGCAGGCGAACAGCGCCAGCATTTTCAGGTGGCGTGGCTGCATGGGAGTCGACTGGTACGGAATCCGGGGCACGATGCCATCACTCGATGGTTCTTCTAAGGCACCAAGTATGCCTCTGCTGGTCAAGCCTAGCATCGACTTTGATGACCAGTCGGCGATGCCTCCGCGCGCAGCTTGCAAGGAAAGGCCCCTTGCGGGGCCTTTCATCTCAATCCTCGATCAGGAAGCTCCGCAGCTGCTCGCTGCGGCTCGGGTGGCGGAGCTTCCGCAGCGCCTTGGCCTCGATCTGCCGGATGCGCTCGCGGGTGACGTCGAACTGCTTGCCGACTTCCTCGAGCGTGTGGTCGGTCGAGAGGTCGATGCCGAAGCGCATGCGCAGCACCTTGGCCTCGCGCGGCGTCAGCTGACTCAGAACGCCGTGCACGGTCTCGCGCAGCGACTCGACCGTCGCCGAATCGAGCGGGCTTTCGGCCGCGGTGTCCTCGATGAAGTCGCCCAGGTGCGAATCCTCGTCGTCGCCGATCGGGGTTTCCATCGAGATCGGCTCTTTCGCGATCTTGAGCACCTTGCGGACCTTGTCCTCGGGCATCTCCATGCGCTCGGCCAGCTCGTCCGGCGTCGGCTCGCGGCCCATCTCCTGCAGCATCTGCCGCGAGATGCGGTTCAGCTTGTTGATCGTCTCGATCATGTGCACCGGGATGCGGATGGTGCGCGCCTGGTCGGCGATCGAACGCGTGATGGCCTGGCGAATCCACCAGGTCGCATAGGTCGAGAACTTATAGCCGCGGCGGTATTCGAACTTGTCCAC
>JANNHT010000057.1:0-14867 GCA_031404555.1 Gammaproteobacteria bacterium | reverse complement strand
AGAAGACCGGCGCCGGCAGCACTTCGGTCGAGATCGTCTGGTGATGTCCGGCATTGGTGAGCGCATGCTGGTACGCGGCCTTCGATTCCGCCGCCGCGCGTAACTGGGATTCGTCGGTCGCGTAGATCGCGGAGCGGTACTGGGTGCCGACGTCGCCGCCCTGGCGCATGCCCTGGGTCGGGTCATGTGATTCCCAGAACTGGCGCAGCAACTCCGCATAGCTGATCCGCTTCGGGT
Source organism: Gammaproteobacteria bacterium (assembly GCA_031404555.1). Taxonomy (GTDB): domain Bacteria; phylum Pseudomonadota; class Gammaproteobacteria; order Steroidobacterales; family Steroidobacteraceae; genus SCUD01. The sequence goes on along the minus strand of JANNHT010000057.1, from coordinate 14,630 downwards.
CGAACACGACGCGCACGACCTCGGTGTGGCCGGTCAGGCCCGAGCAGACTTCCTGGTAGCTCGGGTTCAGCGTCCTGCCGCCCGCATAGCCTGCGGCGGTCGAATAGACGCCCGGCAGCTCCCAGAACAGGCGCTCGGCGCCCCAGAAGCAGCCCATGCCGAACTGGGCGAGCTCGAGGCCGGCCGGCCATGGCGGCGTCATGCGGTTGCCATTGACGAAATGGTTCGCCGGCACCGGCATCGGCGCCTCGCGCCCTGGCAGGGTTTCGCTCGCTTTCGGCATAGTGGTCATGCGGCCCATGAATCAACTCCCGATCAGTTCGCTGACACCGTTGATGACGAACTGCGCGCCGATGCCGAGCAGTTGCACGGCCGTGCCGACCGGGTTGATGATCGGCAGGAGCGTCATCACGGTCAGCCCGACATAGCTCAGGAAATCGGCGGCGAAGTTCATCGTTGCCCTATCTTACAATGCGCCCATGGGGACGACCGACAGCCGGGGACGCGTGCGGCTGACCCACGCCACTTACCTGCTCGCGCTCGTCGCAATCGCCGCGAGTGGCGGGCGCGCGATCGATGGCGGGCTCGTTCTTGCCGCGCAATCCGCCGGATTCCTGCTGGTCGTCGCCGCCGTGCTCGGGCGGCTGTGGACGTCGCTCTTCATCGCGGGCCGCAAGGGCGCTGAGCTCGTGGTCGACGGGCCGTACTCGATGAGCCGCCATCCGCTGTATCTCTGCACCATCGCCGCCGCGCTCGGCATCGGGCTGACGAGCCGATCGGTCGTGCTCAGCGTCGCGCTGCCGCTCGCGATCGGGTTGCCGGCGCTGCTCGCCGCGCGGCGCGAGGACCGGGCGCTCGCCGCGGCCCACGACGCCGCCTGGCGTGGCTACCGGGACGCCGTGCCGGCGTTCTGGCCGTCCCCATCGCTCGGCCGGACGCCGGAATCGGTGTCCGTGCGTCCCGACATCTTCCGCAAGGCGTTCCTGGACGCCGCATCGCTGCTCGGTTTGTGGCTGCTGGTCGTGCTGATCGAGACCCTGCGCGCCTCGGGCGGCTGGCCGAACGTGTTCCTGCTGCCTTGAATACGGATCCGCGTCTGTTGAAGTCCGACCTGTTCGGTTCGATCTGGCGAGCCGAGGAACCGGGCCGGTCGCTCGTCATCCGCGACACGCGGGGCGCGCGCTGGTGGCTGGGCTGGCTCGCGCGTGTCCTGTGCCGGCGCGAGGCGCGGGCGCTCGCACAGCTCGACGGCTTGCCGGGAACGCCGCGGCTGATCGCGAGCGACCGCCGGAGCCTGCGGCGCGAGTGGATCGAGGGCCGACCGATGCAGTCCAGCCGGCCGCGAAATGCCGAGTACTATCGCGCCGCGCGCCGCCTGCTCGCCGCGCTCCGTCGCGCCGGCATCGCGCACAACGACCTGGCGAAGGAACCGAACTGGCTGGTCACGCCGACCGGCCAGCCGGCCCTCGTGGACTTCCAGCTCGCATCGCACTCGGCGCGTCGCGGCCGCCTGTTCCGCACGCTCGCCCGCGAAGACCTGCGTCACCTGCTGAAGCACAAGCGCAGGTATTGCCCGGAACGCCTGACAGCGCGCGAGCGGAGAATGCTTGCGAAACCGTCCTGGCCGTCGCGCGCCTGGATGGCTACGGGCAAGCCGGTCTATGCGTTCGTGACGCGGCGGATCTTTGGCTGGGCCGACCGCGAAGGCGCCGGTGACCGGCGGTTCTGACGCCGTCCCGGCCCTGGGTCAGCGGATCCGGCCCAGGAGCAGGTAGAAACTGCGCTCACCGCCCTCGTCGAAGCCGGCGGCGAGGTAGACCGGCCCGAGGAAGGTGTCGAAGCCGAGGAAGACCGAGCCGTTCATGCGCGCCGAGTCCACGCTGATATCGCTGCGGTCCTCCCAGACATTGCCGAGTTCCAGCGAGGCGCCGAGGTAGGTCGGCACATTCAGGAACCCGTCCTCGACGATGCCGACGCGCCGGTAGTAGATCGCGCGCGCGACTGCGAAGTGCGGCCCGCTGATCTCGTCCGGCGACAGGCCGGAGAGATTGAAGAGCCCGCCCAGCGAGTAGAAATCCTGCACTGCGGTCTCGGGACCGGACACGTGGGAGCCGCCTGCCGCGGACAAAACGAAGGTGTTGCGCTGGCCCGAGCGCGCCAGCGTGAAATCGAAGGACACCCGGTCGGCATTGTCGTCGGCGCCGAGGCTCCGGCGCGGCGCATTCCACTGCAGCGTGACAAGCTCGCCGTGGCGAGGGAAGTAGACGTCGTCCAGCCGGTCGAGCCCCGCAGTCACGAAGAACTCCCCGCGGCTGAAATCCTCGCGCGGCGGCAGGTCCGGGTCCGTGGGATCGCCGATCAGCAGGCTCTGGTTGCCCTCCCCGCGCACGACGCCGATGCGCGCCTCGCCCCAGCTGCCGAACTCGCGCCCGAAATCGAGCCCGGCTTCCGCGTTCCGGATGCGGATCGTCGCGAGCTGCCGGCCGTCCTCGACAACGCCGAAATTGCGGCGTTCGAGCAGGATGTGCGGTGCGACGAACCAGTCGGAACCGTAGCCGATCGGCTGGTAGAACTCGGTCATGAAACGCGGGCTTTCACCGATGCGCAGGTCCGTCTGCCACTCCGCGCCATAGCGGTTGACCTCGGTCACCTGGGCGCGCACGCCGGCATCGAAGCTGGTCGAGCCCTCAAAGTCGTTCTGGAGTTCGAGCCCGAATCGCAGGTAGTTCGGTCCCCAGCTCTTGCGCCTGGCCGAGACCTCGATGCCCTTCAGCTCGCCCTCGCGCACGATCTTGTAGTCGAGCGATTCGAAGGTGTCGTCGCCGTAGAGGTGCGAGAGGTGTCGTTCCATCACGGCTGGATCGAGCGGCTTGCCGACGATCGGTGCGAGCTCCGCCTGGAGCCGTTCCTTGTAGCGCGAAGACTTGGCATCGGTCCGCACGAACTGGATGTCCGGCAGTTCCGCCGTCCAGCCGTCGCGGGCCGCGACGTAGACCTGCCAGCCGGCTTCGTCGAGCGCGAGCGCTTCGAGACGCACGGCCTGGGCGCGCGCTGCATCGGCGCCGAGCTTGATCGTCTCCGTCACGCCATTGAAGTCGGTCGACAGCTTGCTGCCGAGGGCGGGCTCAATCAGCAGGTCGCCGCCGGTCAGCAGGCCCCGCTGTCGCAGCGTCTCGCGCTGCATCATGATCGTCAGCATCTGGTTTGACACCGCGAGCGCCGACTTGAGTTCGCGGCGGCCCTGGAGCTGGAATCCGACGTCCACCGCGATCACGATGTCGACACCCATCGCTTTCGCGACATCCACGGGCAGGTTCTCGACCAGCCCGCCGTCCACGAGCAGGCGCCCTTCGAGTTCGACCGGCGCGATCACGCCCGGGGCCGACATGCTGGCGCGCACGGCCGCCGTCAGGTCGCCTCGCGCGATCACCCTGCGCTGGCCAGTTTCGAGGTCGGTCGCAACCGCGCGAAACGGCGTCGGCAGGCGATCGAAGTCGTCGATGGTCGCGGTCGCCATGGTCTCGCGGCGCAGGATCTGCGTGAGTTTCTGGCCCTGGATCAGGCCGCGCGGGACTCGGAAGTCGCCGCCCGAGACGCCGAGCGGAAACCGCACGAGGTAGGCGAGGTCGTCCTGCTTGCGGCGATAGCTCAGGTTGCCCCGCGCCGGGCGGTCACGGAAGGCCTCGTTCCAGTCGATGCGTTCCGCGAGCGCCTCGATCTCGGATGCGGACTGGCCGGATGCGTACAGCCCGCCGATCACCGCGCCCATGCTGGTGCCCGCGACCGCATCCACCGGGATGCGCATCTGCTCAAACACACGCAACACCCCGATGTGGGCAAAGCCGCGGGCGCCGCCGCCCGACAGGACGAGGCCGATGCGCGGTCGGGGAGCCGAATTCTGCGGGGGCGCTTGCGCCTGCGCGACGGTTTCCGGCTCATGGTCGGCGGCCAAGGCCGGCAGCACGAGCAGGAAGCAGCAGGCGGCGGCGAACAGTCGGTCCATGCGGAGATCCCTGCGGACAATCGATGGTAGCACGGCATAATCCGACCGATGTCGACAGGGATTGTTCGTCGCATGGCACTCGCGGGCGCGCTGCTGGCGCTCCCGGCATCCGCTGTCGCGGCGGAGCTCGACGAAATCGTCGTCACCGCGACGCGCCGGCCGCTCGCGCTCGCGGACTATCCGGGAAGCATCACGCGCATCGACGCCGATGCGATGGCCCTGGCCGGCGCGACACACGCGTCGGAACTCGTCAACCGCGTGCCGGGCGCCATGATCCAGCGCGGCAGCGGCCAGGAATCGCTGACAGCGTTGCGCTCGCCCGTGCTGACCGGCGCCGGCGCCTGCGGCGCCGTGCTCGTGCTCGAGGACGGCATTCCGATCCGGCCGGTCGGAAGCTGCAACGTCAACGAACTGTTCGAGGTCAACATCGAGCAGGCGGCGGCGCTCGAGGTGCTGCGCGGGCCCGGCAGCGCGCTCTACGGCTCGAGTGCCGTGCACGGCATCATCAACGTGATCCTGCCACGGCCGGACGAACTGCCCTCTTTGGGTATCGGCATCGAGGCCGGCAGCGACCGCTACCGGCGCATCCGCCTCGCGTCCGGAACCTCGATCGGGCAAGGCGGCTTCGGGCTCGCGCTGCATGCAACCGACGACGGCGGCTGGCGCGATTCCTCCGGATTCGAGGAACAGAAACTGAACGCCGGCTGGTCGCGCGCGGGTGGCGATCACGCGCTCTGGCTCGCCGTCGCGGCGACGCATCTCGACCAGGAGACTGCGGGATTCATCCAGGGCGAGGACGCTTACGAGGACGAAGCGCAGTCCGAGTCGAATCCGAATCCGGACGCCTATCGCAAGGCGCACAGCCTGCGCGCGAGCCTCGCCTACGAGCACGCCGGCGGATTCGCGGTGCGCGCGGTGCTGCGAAGCTCCCGCATGGATTTCCTGCAGCACTTCCTGCTCGGGCAGCCGGTCGAGGAGAACGGCCAGGACAGCGGCGCCGTGTTGCTGTCGTATCGCGATGCGTCATTGGCCGGTGGCGAGCTGCTGCTCGGATTCGACGCGGAAGCCGCGGCGAGCACGCTGTTGCAGTTCCAGGACGGGCCCACGACCGATGGCACGCCGCCGGCGAACGCTATCCGCCCCGCGGGCCGGCACTATGACTATGCGGTGGATTCGTCGGTGTTCGCGGCCTACGCGCAGTGGACGCGGGCGCTGGCGCCGAGGTGGTCGCTCGAGGCGGGACTGCGCTTCGAGCGAGTGAAGTATGACTACGACAACCGCATGATCGACGGCAACACCGACGAGGCCGGCGTGCCCTGCCCCGCCGGCTGCCTGTACTCCCGCCCGGCGGATCGCAGCGACGACTTCGACGAATTCGCGCCCCGGATCGGGCTCGTCTGGAAGCCGGCGGCCGGCATCAGCGCCTGGTTCTCGGCGGCGCGGGGATTCCGCGCACCGGAGGTCACGGAGCTCTACCGGCTCCAGCGCCAGCAATCCGTCGCCGACCTCGACGCCGAGCATGTGGATGCACTGGAACTCGGCATGCGCCTGCGCCGCGGCGCATTCGCGTTCGATGCAACGCTCTTCCAGGCGGACAAGCAGGACGTCATCCTTCGCGACTCCGCGGGCTTCAACGTCAGCGGCGGTCGCACGCGCCATCGCGGCGTCGAGTACGAGTCGGACTGGAACTTCGGGCCCGGCTGGACGCTGTCGGCCGCGGGAACGTTTGCGGAACACGAGTACCGGTTTTCATCCGCCGTCGAGCAGGGCGAGGTGATCACGGCCGGCAATGCGATCGACACCGCGCCGCGGCAGCTTCATGCGTTGCGGCTGCGGCATGCCGGCGATCAGGTCTCGGCCGAGATCGAATGGTTGCGGGTCGGATCCTACTGGACCAATGCGGCCAACACCGAGCGCTACGGCGGGCACGACCTCGCGAACCTGCGCCTGTCGGTCCGCCCGTCTGAGCGCTGGCTGCTCGGACTGCGCGTCGCGAATCTGGTCGACTCGCGCTACGCGGACCGCGCCGACTTCGCCTTCGGCAACGACCGCTACTTTCCGGGGCGCGGTCGCGCATACTTCATCGAACTCGGGTGGCGGGAGGACTGAGTCATGCAATACGCCGCAATGACGGCGACTGCGTTCGTCGGCGCGACGCTCGCCGTCCAGATCGGCCTCAACGCGACCATGAGCCGCCACGTGGGTTCGCCGCTCGCCGCCGCGTTCCTCAACTTCGCGGTCGGCACGGTGATCCTGTTCCTCGCGCTCGCAATCGGCCGCGGGTCGCTGCCAATGCTCGCCCAGGCAGGCGCCGCGCCCTGGTGGGCCTGGGCGGGCGGCCTGCTCGGCGTGCTTTTCATCGCGACTTCCATCGTGACCGGGCCGCTGATCGGCGGTGCGACATTTCTCGCCCTGCTGGTGGCCGGGCAGATGATCGCGGCGATCCTGATCGATCACTACGGTGTGCTGGGATTTCCGGCGCGGCCGATCGACGGCTGGCGCATCGCCGGCGCCGCGCTCGTCATCGTGGGAGTCTTCGTGCTCGCGCGTAGGTAGAAAAGGGGACGCATCCCTTTTCGGCGTGCGGCTCTATCAGATCAACGTCGTTCTGACGAAAAGGGATGCGTCCTCTTTTCTACCTACGCCGGCTGCTGCTGCGTGATGCAGTGAATGTTGCCGCCGCCCAGCAGGATCTCGCGTGACGGCACGCCGATGATCCGCCGGCCCGGAAACAGCCCCGCGAGCTGCGCTTTCGCCCTGCGGTCGTTCTGCGGATCGAGCAGCGGCATCACGATCGCGCGGTTCGCGATGTAGAAATTGACGTACGACGCGGCCAGCCGGTCGCCGCCATGCCGCGGCTTGCTGCCCGGCAACTGCTCGATGCCGGCCGCTTCGGCGGCCGTCATGAACAGCGGCCCGGGCTGCGAAAACCTGTGTATTTTCAATCGCTTGCCGCTCGCATCGCGCGCGGACTGCAACGCCTCGAAAGCCTCGTGCGAAATGTCGTACTGCGGATCGTCCGGATCCTCGCACCAGGCGAGCGCGACGACGCCGGGGCGCACGAAGCAGCAGATGTTGTCCACGTGCCCGTCGGTCTCGTCATTGAAGACGCCCCTCGGCAGCCAGATGATCGCGCGCACGCCGGTGTACTTCTCGAGCAGCGATTCGATCTGCCCGCGCCGCAGGTCCGGGTTGCGGTTCGGGTTCAGCAGGCATTCCTCCGTCGTGATGAGGGTGCCGCGACCGTCCACGTGAATTGCGCCGCCCTCCAGCACAAACGGCGCGCGATAGCGCTCCGTCCGCTCGATCTCGAGCACCTTCGCCGCGACCTCGTCGTCGAGGTCCCAGGGGGCGTAGACGCCGCCCGAGCGGCCGCCCCAGGCATTGAAGATCCAGTCGACACCGCGCTTGTGGCCGCGGCGGTCGATGACAAAGGTCGGTCCGACGTCGCGCATCCACGCGTCGTTCGACGAAATCTCGACGACCCGGACTGCCGCCGGCAGCGCCACGCGCGCGGCTTCGAACTGCTCTGCGGACACGCCCATCGTGACCGGCTCGCTCTTCGCGATCGCGCTCGCGACCGCAGTGAACGCGCGCTGCGCAGGCCTCGCGCCATCGCGCCAGTTGTCATGGCGCTCAGGCCACAGCATCCAGGTGCCCGCGTGGCGTTCCCATTCCGCCGGCATGCGGAAACCGTCCTGTGCGGGCGTTCTCATGGCCGCGATTCTACGCGAAGCCGTGCTAGCATTTGCCCATGAGCGAGAAGATCCGTATTGCGGGCGGCAAGCTGCAGGTTCCGGAGAATCCGGTCATTCCCTACATCGAAGGCGACGGCACCGGCCCCGACATCTGGCGTGCGAGCGTGCGCGTGCTGGACGCGGCCGTGCAGAAAGCCTACGGCGGCAAGCGAAAGATCTCGTGGATGGAGGTCTATGCCGGTGAGAAAGCCAATCGCCTCAAGAACACCTGGCTGCCTGACGAAACCGTCGCGGCCTGCCGCGAATACCTGGTGTCGATCAAGGGACCGCTGACGACGCCGATCGGCGGCGGCATCCGCTCGCTGAACGTCGCGCTGCGGCAGATGCTCGACCTTTACGTCTGCCTGCGCCCGGTGCGCTGGTTCAAGGGCGTGCCCTCCCCGGTGCGCGCGCCGGAAAAAGTGGACATGGTGATCTTCCGCGAGAACACCGAGGACATTTACGCCGGCATCGAGTTCGAGGCGGGCACCGCGGAGAACGCTAAATTTCTCGCGCTACTGAAGGACAACTTCCCGAAGCTGTACGGCAAGATCCGCTTCCCGGACAGTTCCGGCATCGGCATCAAGCCGGTGTCGCGCGAGGGCACCGAGCGCCTGATCCGCTCGACCATCGAGTACGCGGTCGCGAACAAGCGCAAGAGCATAACCCTGGTGCACAAGGGCAACATCATGAAGTTCACGGAAGGCGCGTTCCGGAACTGGGGCTATGCGCTCGCCGAGAGCGAGTTCTCCGGCCAGACCTATACCTGGGACCAGTGGGAGCGCACCCGCGCCGCTAAGGGCGACCAGGCGGCGAATGACGAGCAGAAGAAGGCCCTTGCCGCCGGACGCATCCTGATCAAGGACGCGATCGCCGACATCACGCTCCAGCAGGTGCTGACGCGCCCCGAGGACTTCGACGTCATCGCCACGATGAACCTGAACGGCGACTACCTCTCGGACGCGCTCGCCGCCCAGGTCGGCGGCATCGGCATCGCGCCGGGTGGAAACGTCAACTACATCACCGGACACGCGGTGTTCGAGGCGACCCACGGCACGGCGCCGAAGTACGCCAACCTCGACAAGGTCAACCCGAGCTCGGTGATCCTGTCAGGCGAAATGATGCTTCGCTACATGGGCTGGACCGAGGCGGCCGAACTGGTGCTGACCGCGATGGACCGCACGATCGCCGACAAGACCGTGACCTACGATTTCGCACGGCTGATGGACGGCGCGACCGAGATCAAGTGCAGCGAGTTCGGCGACGCCCTGATCCGCAACATGCGTTGAAACCGGCACTCGCCGCCGACTGCGCAGCCGCGATCGTCGCGGCCTTCTCCCGCTACAATGCGGAGTTCCGCGCCATCACGCGGCGCGCCCCGGAGCGCTTCGAGAACCGCGACTGGAAGGGATCGCAGGCGGACGTCGTTCTCCGCCTCGAGCTCTATGCATCCATGGTCGACCGCACGGTCGAGGAGCTGCGGGATCGCCTCGGCGAGGGCGCGCGCGACACCGCGCTCTGGATCGAGATCAAGGCGGCCTACGCAGAGCGCATCGCGGAGCTCGCCGACCCTGAGTTCCTGAAGACGTTCTTCAGTTCCATCGCGCGACGGCTCTTTGGCACGGTCGGCGTCGATCCCGACATCGAGTTCTTCGCGCTCGAGCTCGATCCGCTGCGCGGCATCGGCTCGGAGGTCGTCACCAATCGCTACGTCAATCGGGGCTCTGTCGAGCTGCTGTTCGAAGAACTGCTGTCCGATTACCGCTTCCGCACGCCCTGGCGCGATTTCGAGAGCAGCGTCGGCCACGTGGCGACCGACGTGAAGCTGCACCTGGCAGACCGGGGCGGCGCGCGCTGCCTGCGCGACATCGAGGTCATCCGCCCGGTCTTCTACCAGATGAGCCGCGCCTATGTGGTTGGCCGTATCAATGGCGACGGCTGGACACTGCCGCTGGCGATCGCCTTCCGGAACACCGAGCGCGGCGTGCTGGTGGACGCCGTGATGCTCCGTGAAAGTGACGTCGCAATCCTCTTCAGCTTCACGCGTTCCTACTTCCACGTGGACCTTGAGCGCGTGGGCGAAGCCGTGCTGTTCCTGCGCTCGCTGATGCCGGCCAAGCCCGTCTCGGAGCTCTTCACCGTGCTCGGGCGCGCCAAGCAGGGGAAGACCGAGCGCTTCCGCGAGATCTACCGCCGGCTCGGCGAGACCGACGACCGCTTCGTGCGGGCGCCTGGCGAACGCGGGCTGGTCATGGCCTGCTTCACGCTCGAGAACTTCGACGTGATCTTCAAGGTGATCCGCGATCACTTCCCGGCGGTCAAGACCATGCGGCGCGAGGAAGTGATGGCGAAGTACGACCTCGTGTTCCGCCACGACCGCGCCGGCCGACTCGTGGACGCCCAGGAGTTTCGCCGCGTGCGGCTGCCGCGCGCGCGCTTCGAGCAGTCATTGCTCGACGAGCTGACGTCCGAATGCGCGTTGAATGTGCAGGTAGACCGCGACGACGTGATCATCACGCACGCGTACATCGAGCGGCGCCTGACACCGCTCAACCTGTATCTCCGGGATGCAGAGCCGGCGGACGCGGAGCTCGCCGTGATCGAATACGGCCAGGCGATCCGCGACCTCGCCGCGACCAACATCTTTGCGGGAGACCTGCTGCTGAAGAATTTCGGCGTCACCCGCCACAGCCGCGTGATTTTCTACGACTACGACGAGCTGTGCCAGGTCACGGACTGCCGGTTCCGCGATTTGCCGCAGGCGGAGACGCCCGAGGACGAAATGCGTGCCGAAAGCTGGTTCTACGTCGCGGACAACGACGTATTTCCCGAGACCTTCCTCCAGTTCCTGGGACTCGAAGGCGACCTGCGGCGCGTTTTCCTCGAGCGGCACGGCGAGATCCTGACGGCTGCCTGGTGGCGCGGGGTCCAGGCGCGCCATGAAGCGGGCGACGTGCTGGAAGTCCTGCCGTATCACCCGCACCGCGTGCGGGTCGCGAGCAGCGCCTAGCCGCCCGCCCGCGCAAGCGCGGCATCGAGGTCCGCGATCAGGTCGTCGGCGTGCTCGATGCCGATCGAGAGCCGCACGGTGCCCTCGCCGATGCCGCTCACCGCCGCCTGTTCCTTGGTGAATCCGCGCCCGCGCAGCAGTTGCGGCGGCATCATCAGCGACTCGACCGACCCGAGGCTCGGCGTGATCGCGAAGAACTCCAGCGCATCGGCGAAGCCCTGCACGGCTTCCGCCCCGCCCGCGAGGTCGAACGACACGATCGAGCCGAACTCGTGCATCTGCGAGCGCGCGAGCGCATGGCGCAGGTGTCCCGGAAGCCCTGGGTAATGGACGCACTCGACCGCCGGATGCGCGTCGAGGAACTGGGCGATGCGCATGGCGCTCACCGCCTGCGCCTCGTAGCGCAGGTAGTAAGTCTTCATGCCGCGCATGACCAGGAATGCGGCATGCGGGTCGAGCAGCGCGCCGAGCAGGATGGACTCGCGCCGCATCCGGCGGATGAGATCATTGCGCGCGATGATGGCGCCGCCCATCACGTCGCCGTGGCCCGAGGCGTATTTCGTCAGGCTGTGCACGTACAGGTCGATGCCATACTGGCCGTGGTTGTGGAAACCGGCGAAGGTGTTGTCGAGCACGGTCAGCGCCCCGCGCGTGTGCGCGGCCCGCGTGATCCGGGCGATGTCCGCAATGCGCGTGATCGGGTTGGTCGGCGACTCGAAATAGACGAGCTTGACCGGGCGCTCCGCCAGCACGCGCTCGATGCCGGCATCGTCCTCGATCGACAGCATCGTGTGCGTGACACCGTGGCGCGCGAGCAGCCCCTGGATCAGGGCGAGGCTCGGCCCGTAGGTTTCGACGAAGCAAATGAGGTGGTCGCCGGCCGAGAGCAGCGACAGCAGGCAGGCCGACACGGCGCCCGTGCCGGACCCGAGGGCGATACAGTCATCCCGCCCCTGGAGTTCGGCGAGCAGCATTTCGAGCTGGCGGGTCGTCGGGTTGGAGCGACGCGTATAGAAATAGCCCTCGCGTTCGCCGCGGTTGAATCGCAGCGTCTCCTCGAGGCTCTCGAACGCAAACTTGACCGATTGGTGGATCGGCGCGACCAGCGGATGGTTGTCCGCCGGAATCGCGGCATCCGGCGGATGATTGACGCGGGTCGGGCCCTTCATCAGACCCGCGTGATCCAGCCTGCCGGGGTCGGAATCTCGCCCTGCTGCATGGACACGAGCGCCTTGCGCAGGCGCTTCGTCTGCGGTCCGATGTCGCCGCCGCCGACCTTGTATTCCTTGCCGCCCGCGCGCACCAGCGTGCCGACGCCGGCGAGCACGGCCGCGGTGCCTGCGAGCGCCGCCTCCCCGTCCTTGACCCAGTCGAGCATCTCCTCGACCTTGAATGCGCGCTCCTCGACCTGGAAGCCAAGGTCGGGTGCGATCGTCAGGAGCGATTCGCGCGTGACGCCGTGCAGGAAGCTGGTGTCGAGGCTGCGGGTCAGGATCCTGCCTTCGCGGATCAGCAAGAAGTTCGCCGCCCCGGTCTCCTGCACCTCGCCGCCCGGGCTGAACAGCACCTGGTCGGCCTGGTGCTTCTGCTTCGCGACCATCATCGGACCCAGCGCGGCCGCGTAATTGCCGCCGGTCTTCACCATGCCCATCTGCGACGCGGTGCGCGTCGCCTGCTCCTCGACGAAGAGGCGAAGCGGCTTCGGGCCGGTGTCGAAGTAATCCCACACCGGGCTCGCAAGCGCGATCAGCATGCCCTCGGTCGGCGGCGAGGTCGCGCCGCCGACACCGATGTTCGTGCCGAACTGCATCGGACGCAGGTAGAGCGAACCCGGGGGCTCCGGTACCTCGCCCCGCACATGATCGACGACGGCGGTCACCATCGCGGCGAGCTGGCCGGCATCGGGTTCCAGCATGCCGAGCAGGCGCGCGCTCTGGCGCATGCGCGCGATGTGCCGGTCCATGCGAAAGATGTTGATGCTGCCGTCGGCCCAGCGGTAGGCCTTGAATCCCTCGAAACAGCTGCTCGCGTAGTGCAGGACGTGCGCCGCCGGCGACAGCTCGATCGGACCGGTCTTCTTCAGCTCATGCGACGACCACTTGCCGTCACGCCAGGTCGCGACCGCCATCACCGGCGCGAGCACGGTGCCGAATGCCGGGCGGCCGGCCGGCGGATTCGTGGTTCTGCTCTGCATGACCTGTGCATTCATGGGCGGGTCAATCCTGTATGAAGATGGTGGCAGGGTGCTCTAGAAGTTCCTTGAGCGCCTGGATCATCGCGGCGGCGTCGAAGCCGTCCACGAAGCGGTGATCGAACGAGGAAGACAGATTCATTATGCGGCGCACGGCGATCGAGCCGTTGACGACGACCGGCCGCTCCACGGCCTTGTTGACGCCGACGATCGCGACCTCGGGCGCATTGATGACCGGGGTCGAGGCGATGCCGCCGAGGCGGCCAAGGCTCGTCACGGTGATCGTCGAGCCGATGAGCTCGTCGCGGGTCGACTTGTTGCTGCGCGCGGCTTCCGACACGCGGCGGATCTCGGCCGCGAGATCGGCGAGCGAGCGCGATTCGGCATGGCGCACGACCGGGACCTTGAGGCCGTCCGGCGTCTGGGTCGCGACGCCCACGTGCACCGGCCGGTGGCGGACGATCACGTTGCGCTCGGCGTCATACAACGCGTTGCATTGCGGGAACGCCTCGAGGACGCGCGTCAGCGCGGCGACCAGGAACGGCAGGTAGGTCAGGGACGGCGCGCCTTTTGCGAGCCGCGAATTCAGGTGCTGGCGCAGCGACTCGAGTTCGGTGACATCCACTTCCTCGACGTAGGCGAAGTGCGGGATGTTCCGCTTCGCGGCGCTCATGCGCTCCGCGATCACGCGCCTGACGCCGATCACCTTGATCTCTTCCGTGCCCTCGCGCGCCGTGCGCGCGGCGGGGCGCGCCGACGGGCCCGACTGGCCGGCGATCACGGACTCGAGGTCCAGGGCCGAGATGCGACCGCCGGCACCGGAACCCGCGACCGTCGCGAGGTCGACGCCCGCGACATGCGCCTTGCGGCGGGTCGCCGGGGATGCCATGACTCGGGTCGTGCTGCCGAAATCGCGATCGTCCGCGGGCGCCCGGGCCCTTGCTGCGGCCGGCGAAGCAGCCGCGGGTGCGGAAGCCGCGGGCGCTGCGGCCGCGGGCGCAGGTGTGGCGGGCGCGGCACCGGAGGTGTCGAACGCGATCAGTTCGGCGCCGACCGCGACCATGTCGCCGGCCTGGCCGGTCAATGAGACGACCCGGCCGCTGACGGGCGCCGGGATCTCGACCGCGGCCTTGTCGGTCATCACTTCCGCGATGATCTGGTCTTCCTTGACCGTGTCGCCGACCTTGACCTTCCATTCGACGACTTCGGCCGACACCGTGCCTTCCCCGAGGTCTGGCATCTTGAAGACATAGCGGCTCATGCGGCCTCCATCACGGTCTTGAGTGCGCGCATCACGCGCTTCTGGCCCGGAAAGTATTCCCACTCGAAGGCGTGCGGGTACGGCGTGTCATATCCGGCAACACGCAGGATGGGCGCCTGCAGGTTCCAAAAGCACTGCTCCTGGATGGTTGCGGAAAGCTCCGCGCCGAAGCCGGCGAAGCGCGTCGCTTCGTGCACGATGACGCAGCGGCCGGTCCGCGCGACCGACTCGCAGATCGTGTCGGTATCCAGCGGCACCATCGTGCGCACGTCGATGATCTCCGCGTCGAGTCCGAGGCCGCTTGCCGCGGCTGCCGAGACATGCACCATCGTGCCATAGGTGACGACCGTCAGGTCACCGCCGGCGCGGATGATCTCTGCCTTGCCGATCGGCACCGTGTAGTGACCTTCCGGCACCTCGCCCTTCGG
>JANNHT010000056.1:0-3425 GCA_031404555.1 Gammaproteobacteria bacterium | reverse complement strand
GTCCGGCCGGGATCGTTGGGATTGGCGGGATTGGCGACGAAGTTGATCGCCCGGCGCACAAAATAATCCTCGTCGCGCCTCCAGCCCAGCGAGGTGATGAGGTGGTCCTGCAGCCAGTAGCTTTGTCCGAGATGCCCTGCGGGAGCGCCGGGTTCAGCTCGATCGGCGGCCGGGCCCGGCCCTGGACGTGCTGGTACATGACCGACATGTGGTCACCGCGGTGGTAGGGCGGTGTGCCGGTCAGCATCTCGTACATGATCACGCCGAGGGAATAGATGTCAGCGCGCTCGTCGACTTTCTTGCCGAGGATCTGCTCCGGCGCCATGTACTTTGGCGAGCCGATCACGTAGCCGGTCTTGGTCAGCTGCGTGTCGCCCTGGTGCTGGGCCGCGGCGACGCCGAAGTCCACGATCTTGACGACGCCCTCGTCGTTGATCAGCACGTTGGCAGGCTTGAGGTCGCGATGCACGATGCCGACCTGGTGCGCGACCGTCATGCCTTTCGCGACATCCATGCCAAGGCGGATCGCGCGACGCAGCGCCAGCGGCTTGCCGTCCGACACCTCGCCGCCCAGCGTGTGCGACGGGAAGTACTCCATCGATATCGCATAGAGGCCGCGGATGTGCAGGAAGTCGTAGATGCGGATCACGTTCGGGTGCGTGATCTTGCGGCTGTAGCGCAGCTCGTGCACGAACCGCTGCATCATTTCCTCGTCCTGCGAGATGTTCGGGTTCAGGAACTTGAGGATCAGGCGCTCGTCGACGACCGTGTCCTCCATCAGCAGCACCGTGCCGAACGCACCGCGACCGATGCGCTCGATGTACTTGTAGCGGCCCTCGATGATGTCGCCGGGTTTCAGGGTTCCGATGTCGAGCCGCGGCTGCGCCTCGACCTGCTTCATGATTGCGGACACGTCCGCGGATTCCATCAGCATCGTGCGCTGCACGTCGGCCGGCGTCGGTGCTGCGGGAGTCTTGGGAAGGCCCGCCATCGTGGTGCCGCCGAAGCGGGTCTCGAGCTCGGTCAGCGCGCGGATCGCCGCGCCCGCGACCGATTGGTCCGTCAGCGAGGCGAACGGCGTGATGCGTGCCCGCACCGGGTCGACCGAGCGGTCGTCGGCGAGCTTCGCGAGCGCGGACATCGCCTCGACGCGGATGTCGGTCTCCGAGTGGTCAAGCTGCTGCATCACGCTCTCGGTCGCGGCCGCGTCGCCGATCTTGCCGAGGGCGCGCACCACGGTCGGGATCGACTTCGGGTTGGACTTCAGCATCTCGAGCAGGCGAGGCACCGCCTTCTTGGTCGCCATCTCGCCGAGCGCGTCCACGGCGCGTTCGCTGACCCACCAGTCGGAGTCCTTGGTCGCGATGAGCAGGTGCTGCAGCGCGCGTTCGTCCTTGGTCTGGTTCAGGATCTCGATCGCGGTGCGGCGAATCTCCTCGTCCTTGTCCGATACGAGCGCGAGCGCGGCGCTGATCACGTTCGGGCCGCCGATCTTGCCGAGCGCGTCCGCGGCGCGGCTCCTGACCCACCAGTCGTCGTCGCGGATCGACTTCAGCAGGTACTTCACCGACGATTCGTCGCCGACGACGTTCAGCACCTCGACCGCGGCGCGGCGGGCGTGTTCGGACTCGTCTTTCAGCACCGCGACCAGGTGGCGAACCGTGTCCGGATGCTTGCTGCGGCACAGCAGCTCGATCGCGGGGTTCTGGACGTCCATTTCAGGGTCGCGCAGCAGCGGGGCGACCTGCGCGGGATCCACCTGGCCACTGCCGGTCGAGATGGCCCGCAGCGCCGCCGACCGCACCAGCTTGTTCGGGTCCTTGAGGGTCGCCAGCAGGGCCGCGCGAACCTTCGGCGTGTCGAAGCGGGCGAGCAGCGCGATGATGTGCGTGCGCGCGCGCGATCGGGTCCTTGCCCTCGACCCGCGAGACCAGCTCGTCCACGGAACTCGGGTCGACCAGGTCGCCCGCGATGCGGAACAGCGCCGCCTTCTCGTTGGGGTCCTGCTGGTAGGCCGCATTCAGCAGGTCCCGCAGCTGGAACCGGTTCTTCTGCGAGGCGATCACGTCGAGCACGGCGGGCTTCGAAACGCCCGGCGCCGACAGCAGTTCGAGCAGCAGCGACGGTGAGTAGTTCTTCGACGAGGCGAGCGCCCAGGCAACGCCGGCGACCGCGCGCGGGTTCTCCTCGGCCAGCGCCTGCGCGAGCAGCGGGAATGAGCGATTGTCGATCAGCGGCGTCAGCGCCTCGACGAACGCGATGGTCTCGCGCTTGTCTGCGGTCGCGAGCGCATCCACGATCGGCTTGATCGCCTGCTGCCCGAGCGACTGGAGCTTGGCAAGGGCGGATTTGGCCTTCGCGCTGGCCGGGTCGCCGCTGTCCCGCACCTCCGCGACCAAGCGATCAGCCCGATAGCCTCCGAAGATTCCCATCCAACCCCGGCTTTACTTTTGGGACCAATAAAATGCGGATTAAAGAGTATGACATAGCCCCCGGTCTGCCCGATTGCGACTTGCCGCATCGGCTACAATCCCGCCCCCGACCTGGAACCGATCCATGCCCGAAAACCCGGCAATCCGGCTGCAAACCGCACTGGCGAGCTATGTCGAACCGAATCTCGGCCTGACGCTCGCGGACGCCGGCGCGATCGAATCGGTCGTGGCGGACGGCGGCGGGCTCATGGTGCGGATCGTGCTCGGCTTCCCGGTCGGCGGATACCGGGAAACGATCACGGCCGCGCTCGTGGCTCACGCCCGGGCAGCCGGCGTCGCCGACGCGTTCACAGTCGAGCTGGAATCCCGCATTCCCGCGTTCATCGCCGATCCGCGCCAGCGCGCGCTGCCGGACGTCGCGAACGTGATCGCGATCGCCTCCGGCAAGGGCGGTGTCGGCAAGTCCACGGTCGCCGCCAACCTCGCGCTCGCGCTTGCGGCCGACGGCGCCCGTGTCGGCCTGCTCGATGCGGACATCTACGGCCCGAGCATGCCGCGCATGATGGGGCTCGCCGGCGAGCGGCCGACGACGATCGACGGCAAGACCCTTGAGCCGCCGCGCGGCCACGGGCTGCCGGTGATGTCCATTGGCTTCCTGGTCGACTCCGACCAGCCGATGGTCTGGCGCGGGCCGATGGTCACGCAGGCGCTGTCGCAGATGCTGGCGGACACGCGCTGGGGACCGCTCGACTACCTGATCGTCGACATGCCGCCCGGCACCGGCGACATCCAGCTGACCCTGACGCAGCGGGTCCCGGTCTCGGGCGCCGTGATTGTGACGACGCCGCAGGAGATCGCGCTCCTTGACGCCCGCAAGGGGCTGCAGATGTTCCGCAAGGTCGGCGTGCCGGTGCTCGGCATCGTCGAAAACATGGGCCTGCATCGCTGCCCGGCCTGCGGCCACGTCTCGCACGTGTTCGACGCCGGCGGCGG
>JANNHT010000055.1:0-11457 GCA_031404555.1 Gammaproteobacteria bacterium | reverse complement strand
ATGGTCGGGATCGTCGAGTTGATCTGCCGGATCACGCAGCCGGTGTAGCCCTGCTGCACGAATGCGCTGACGCGGAAGCGGCCGATGCCCGGCGGGGCGATCGCGAAGTTCGCCTCCTTGTTGGCGTCGAAGTCGCGCGTCTGGCGGTCGTTCATGATCGAGCGCACGAGCACGGCGGCCTGCTCCGGCGCCAGCATCTTGTCGGTCTGCGGCCGGACCTCGCCGTCGATCTTGATCGCGGGCGGGAAACCATTGGTGATGAACAGGTCGGATCCCTTGCGGTCCACCATGCGCCGCAGCAGATCCTGCATCAGCCTGATTGCCTGTTCGCGATCCATTCCTGTCTCCCGGGCGCGACGCGCCGCTTAGACCGAGTCCTTGTTGGCGGCCTTGAAGCGCGCCTCTTCCTTGGACACCAGGCCCTTGGCCAGCATCTCCGAGAGGCACTGGTCGAGCGTCTGCATGCCCTGTGCCTGGCCGGTCTGGATCGATGAGTACATCTGCGCGATCTTGTTCTCGCGGATCAGGTTCCGGATCGCGGGTGTCGCGATCATGATCTCGTGCGCCGCGATGCGGCCGCCGCCCATCTTCTTCATCAGCGTCTGCGAGATCACCGCCCGCAGCGATTCAGAGAGCATCGAGCGGACCATTTCCTTCTCGGCCGCCGGGAACACGTCGACGATGCGGTCGACGGTCTTGGCCGCGGAGCTCGTATGCAGCGTGCCGAACACGAGGTGGCCGGTCTCGGCCGCGGTCAGCGCGAGCCGGATGGTCTCGAGGTCGCGCATTTCGCCGACCAGCACGACGTCCGGATCCTCGCGCAGCGCGGAGCGCAGCGCCTCGCTGAAGCCGAGCGTGTCGCGATGCACCTCGCGCTGGTTGACCAGGCAGCGCTTCGACTCGTGCACGAACTCGATCGGGTCCTCGATCGTGATGATGTGCTCGGGGCGGTTGACGTTGACGTAGTCGACCATCCCCGCGAGGGTCGTGGACTTGCCGGAGCCGGTCGGGCCGGTGACCAGCACGAGGCCGCGCGGCAGCATGCACAGGTCCTTGAACACCTTCGGCGCATTGAGGTCGTCGAGGGTCTTGATCAGGGACGGAATGTTGCGGAACACGGCGCCCGCGCCGCGGTTCTGGTTGAAGGCGTTGACGCGGAAGCGCGCCAGGTTCGGGATCTCGAACGAGAAGTCGGTCTCGAAGAACTCTTCGTAAACCTTCCGCTGCTTGTCGTTCATGATGTCGTACACCATGCTGTGCACTTCCTTGTGCGTCAGCGGTGGCATGTTGACGCGCTTGACGTCGCCGTCCACGCGGATCATGGGCGGCACGCCTGCGGACAGGTGCAGGTCCGATGCGTTGTTCTTGACGGCGAAGGCCAAGAGTTGGGCGATGTCGACAGCCATCAGGACTCCCTGGCACGTTGCATGGCGCATGGTCCCCGCAGGCCAAAAAACGGCTTGCGTGGGCCGGGGGCAGTATATCCCCGGGGGCCGCACACCAATATGTTAACTGCTCCGCAGAATCCCGCTGGCAGGCTCGTCCTGATGCGGGAAAAGATCACAACAGCGGCCCGTGCAGCCTGCCGGGATCCCGCGTCCATCACCCTGATCGGCGTCGCGAAATCGCAGTCGCAATCTCGCATCTTCGCCGCAGTCGATGCGGGGCTCGCGGACCTCGGCGAGAACTACGTCCAGGAGGCCCGGGAGCACGCGGCGGCGCTCTCCGCCCACTCCCTGCGCTGGCACTTCATCGGCGCGCTCCAGGCCAACAAGACGCGCGAGGTCGCGCAGTCCTTCGACTGGGTGCACACCGTGGATCGGCTGAAGATCGCCGAGCGACTGTCGGCGCAGCGTCCCGCCGCGATGCCGCTGCTCGCGGTCTGCCTGCAGGTGCGGCTCGGCGACGAGGTGACGAAATCCGGCGTTTCGCCGGACGAACTGCCCGCGCTTGCCGAAGGCATAGCACGCCTGCCGCGGATTGCGCTGCGCGGCCTCATGTGCCTGCCGCCCGAAGAGACGGAGCCCGCGCGCCAGCGTCACTGGTTCCGCGCGCTCCGCGAACTGCAGGAGCGGCTGAACGCCGCTGGCCACCGGCTCGATGCGCTGTCGATGGGCATGAGCGGGGACTTCGAGTCCGCGATCGCCGAGGGCGCGACGCATGTCCGCGTCGGCACGGCGATTTTCGGCGCGCGCGGCTGACGCCGGGCCCCCGGCGACCTAGAATCGGCGCATGAGTGCCTTGCTGTTCGTCATCGACTCGGTGTTGACCTTCGCGGTCTACGCTTTCCTGCTGCGCCTGCTGCTGCCGCTGGTGCGCGCCGATTTCCGGAACCCCCTGTCGCAGGCGATCCTGGCGCTGACGAGCTGGCTCGTGCATCCGCTCCGGCGCATCCTGCCGCCGGTCCGGCGGCTCGACACCGCATCGGTCGTGGCGCTGTTCGCCGTGCAGCTCGCGGCTGTCGCGATCATGTTCCGGTTGCGCAGCGGCGTCGTGCTTCCGATCGGCCAGCTCCTGGTCGCGAGCGCCCTCTCGCTCGCGGTCGCGACGCTGCAGCTTTTCTCGGTGCTGATCTTCTTCTACGCCATCCTGTCCTTTGTCGCCCCGGGCGCCCGGAGCCCGGCCACTGCCCTGCTCTCGGACCTCTGCGAATGGCTGCTGGCGCCGATCCGTCGCATCCTGCCCGCGGTCGGCGGGCTCGATTTCTCGCCGCTCGTCGCCATCGTCGGCCTCCAGGCGCTCAGGCTCCTGATCACCGCGCCGTGAGCAGCGCGGCTGGAACCGGTCTCAAGCGCCCCCGGGCCAGGCACTGTCTCGTCGCCGCATCGCTTTTGCTGCTCGCCGCTGGGTGCGGAAAACAGCCGGAAAACGTGCCGCCGGCACAGCCCTTCATCGACCCGGGCCACGTCCTGACCGGCGAGTGGCGGCTCGACTACGCGCTGACGCCGACGCAGGACTTGCCGGCAGAGATTGCGGGCAGTTACGGCATTGTGCAGAGACGCAATCTAGCTCTGCTTGCGATCACGATGGCGCCGAAGAACACGCCCGGCGTGGCACGTGTCGCGCCGCTGGAACTCGAGGCGACCGCGATCTCGCTCTCCGGCCAGCGAGTGCCCCTGTCGCTCGCGCGGCACGATGACGCGGGCGGCCCGACCTGGCTCGCGACGGTCGAAATCCGTCACCGAGTGCCGGTGACGATCGAGATCCGGGCGCGCGCGAGCGCTGAGCTGCCACCGATCACGGCCCGATGGACGCGGGAGTTTCATCTCGACTGAATGGCCGACCCACGCGCCATGCCGTAAAAAACAGCATAAAAAGGCTCTCGGCCACTTATGCCGCGGGATTTTCCGTGGTATGGTGCGCGCCGACATTGATTCGGCGGGGTCGTCCCGCCGTTGACAAACACAGGAGACATCTCAATGGCGAAAAAGAACGCGGCTCCGACGAAGTCGCAGATCGTATCAGCGGTCGCGGCCCAGACCGATCTCAGCAAGAAGCAGGTCGGTGCCGTGCTCGAGTCGCTCGGCGGCCAGATGAAGAAGGCGCTGAAGAGCGGCGGCGTGTTCACGCTGCCCGGCGTCTGCAAGATGCGCGTGGTGAAGAAGCCCGCCACGAAGGCGCGCGAAGGCGTCAACCCGTTCACGGGCGAGAAGATGATGATCAAGGCCAAGCCGGCCTCGAAGAAGGTGCGTATCCGCGCCCTCAAGAACCTCAACGAGATGGTCGGCTGAGCCGACCCTCCCGTTTCCGTTCAGGGAACAAACGGGGCGGCCCTGGCCGCCCCGTTCGTTTTTCAGGGGTTTTCCGCGGCCCGCACACCGAGCCAGCCACCCAGGATTGAGCGCATTTCGGTCAGCCGGCCGTGGAAGAAGTGCTCCGCGCCGGCGATGATCTTCACCTCCGGCGCGGGCCTCACCGTCCCGGTCCAGCCCTGCACCTGGCGGTGGTCCACGATGTCGTCGGCATCGCCCTGGATCACGAGCCACGGACAACGCGGCGCCGCGAGCTTCGTGAAATCGAATCGCTGCACCGGCGGCGCAACCGTGACGAGCAATGCCGCGTCGCGCTCCTTCGCGAGGCGGAACGCGACGAAGCTGCCGAACGAGAACCCGAGCGACCACAGGCGCGTCGCGCCGAACTCGCGTCGGCACCAGTCGACGATGGCCACGGCATCGTCGCTCTCCCCTTCACCGTTGTCGTAGCTGCCGGCGCTCGCGCCGACGCCGCGGAAGTTGAACCGCAGGCTCGCGATGCCCTGGTCCTGCGCGGCGCGCGCAAGCGTGTGTACGACCTTGTTCTGCATTGTGCCGCCGTACAGCGGGTGCGGATGGCAGCAGATCGCGATCGCATCGGCGCGCGCGCCCGGCGGGCGCTCGATCATCGCCTCGATCGGCCCGGCGCTGCCCTCGATCGTGAGCCGTTCGACGTTTGGTGCGGCCTGGCTCACCGCTTGACGATGACGCCTTCCTTCATCACGAACTGCACGCGCTCGAGCACGTGCACGTCGTCCCGCGGGTCGCCGGGCACGGCGATGATGTCAGCGAGCTTGCCGGCCTCGATGCTGCCGAGGCGGTCGTCCACGCCGAGATAGCGCGCCGGTTCCATCGTCGCCGAGCGGATCGCCGCCATCACCGGCATGCCGGCCTCGGTCATGTAGCCGAATTCCTTCGCGTTGCTGCCGTGCGCGCAGACGCCGCAGTCGGTCCCGAACATGATCGTGACCCCGCCCTTCCAGGCCTTCTCGAAGGTCTTCTGGATCTGCGGCCCGACCGCGAGCGCCTTCGGGCGCACGATCGCCGGGAAGTACGTCGGGTCCTGCGCCTGCTCGAAGACCCAGCGGCCCGCGGAGATCGTCGGGACGTAGTGCGTGCCCTTCTCCTTCATCAGCCGCAGCGACTCGTCGTCCATGAACGTGCCGTGCTCGATCGAGTCGATGCCGGCGCGCACCGCGCGCAGGATGCCCTCGTTGCCGTGGGCATGGGCCGCGACTTTCATGCCGTAGTCGTGCGCGGTCGTGATGATGGCCTCGAGTTCCCCGGCGGTGAACTGCGGTGCCGTGCCCGACTTCGCGATGGACAGCACGCCGCCGGTCGCCGTGATCTTGATCGAATCGGCGCCATCCTGGTAACGCTGGCGCACGGCCTCGCGGCAGCTGTCCGGGCCGCTGCACACCGTGTTGTGACGCGGGTCGTCGCTCTTCAGGAACGGGCCGAAGGAATTGGTCGCATCCGCATGGCCGCCGCGCGTGCCGATCGAACGGCCCGAGGTGAAGACGCGCGGCCCGACGACCCTGCCGTCCTCGATCGCGCGGCGCAGCGCAATTGACACGTTGAACTGGTCGCCGAGATTGCGCACGGACGTGAATCCCGCCTTCAGCGTGCGCTCGGCGAACAGCACGGAATCGTAGGCGCGGTCTGCCTCGCTCTTCTTGACGCTGTCGAGCTCGGTGCGCCGGCTCTGTTCGCCGGTCAGGTGCACGTGCATATCGAAGAAACCCGGGAGCACGGTCGCACCGGACAGGTCGACGACCTCGTCGCCCGCGGCGGGGGCCGTGAATCCCTTCTCGATCGAGCGGATCCGGCCGCCGTCGACCACCACCGTGACCTGCTCACGCGGCGTGTCCGAAACGCCGTCGATCAGGCGGCCGGCGTGGATCAGGGTCGCGGCGGTCGCGTCACCGGCGCAGGCAAGGGCGGCCAGCGCCGCGGCAAGGGGGGCGAATCGCATCGTGTGGATCCTCGTGCTTATTGCGCTTGCGGAGTGAAAGTCACGGTTTCGACGCCCAGCAACTCGACCTCGAACAGCAGCGTCGAATTCGGCGGGATCAGTCCATTGCCGATGTCGCGGCTGCCATAGGCGAGCGCGGGTGGAATCACGAGCCGGCGCAGCCCGCCGACCTTCATGCCGGCGACGCCCTGCTCCCAGCCCTTGATCACGTGGCCGGCGCCGAGCGGAAACGAGAACGGCTGGTTGCGGTCGCGCGAACTGTCGAACGGCTTGCCGTGGCCATCGGGCGCCGCGGGATCGAATAGCCAGCCCGAGTAATGCACGACCGCGATCGTTCCCGGAAGCACCTCGTCGCCGATGCCGGGGACGAGATCCGTGACCAGCAGCGCCTCCGACACATCCGCGGGCGCAACGGGCGTCGGTGCCGCGGGCATCGCAGGCTCCGCAGCGGCCGCCGGCTTCGCGGGTTCCTCCGCGGCAGCGGGCATGAGGCCGCAGAAGAGCAGAGCGCAGGCAAGCGCGTGAAACGGCGAAAGGTTCATTTGTCGGGATCCGGCTTGAAATCGAGTGCGGCCGAATTGATGCAGAAGCGCTGGCCGGTCGGCTGCGGACCGTCATCGAAGCGGTGGCCGAGGTGCGCGCCGCAGCTGGTGCAGCGCACTTCCGTACGGATCATGCCGTGGCTGCGGTCGCTGCGTTCGTCGACGTGGTTTGCGGCCACCGGCTTCCAGAACGAGGGCCAGCCGGAACCGGACTCGTACTTCGCGCTGGAGGCGAAGAGCGACTCGCCGCAGACGACGCAGAGGTACATGCCGTCGCGTTCGTTGCGGTAGTGCTCGCCCGTGAACGCGCGCTCCGTGCCCCGCTGCTGCGTCACGTAATACTGCTCCGGCGACAGGCGCGCACGGAGTTCCTCGTCACTCGGCTTCGGCATTTCGCAACGATACCAAAAAAGGGGACGCACCCCTTTATTTCAGCAGCCACTGGTTGAGGCGCTTCAGGAACGCGGCCGGGTCCGGCGGCGCGGTCCCCTCCGCGATCGCCGCCTCGTCGGCGACGAGCGCGGCGAGCGACTCGAAATCCGCGCCGTCCGGCAGCGCGCCGAGCTTCGCGATCAGCGGATGTGACGCATTGACCTCGAGCCAGGGCCGCGCCGGCGGCAGCGCCTGGCCCGAGGCCTCGAGCAGGCGCCTGAGCTGCGGCGTCGGATCCCTCGCATCGCGCACCAGGCAGGAAGCGGAATCGAGCAGCCTTCCGCTCGCGCGGACACCCGCGACGCGCTCGCCGAGCGCCCCCGCGATGCGCGCGCAGAGCGCGTCCGCGCCGTCGGGAACCTCAGTGGTCTCCGCGGCTTTCGGCAGCCCCTCGAACGAGAACTCGTGGCTGCCGGCGTCCACCAGGCGGTGGCCGTCGATTTGGTCGAGCTCCGCGAGGAGCCAGGGGTCGATGTGATCGGCGAGCAGCAGCACCTCAACACCGCGGGCGCGAAGACCCTCGAGCTGCGGGCTCGCGCGCGCGGCGGCGGCATTGTCCGATGCCAGGTAGTAGATGTCCTTCTGGCCCGCGGGCATGCGCGAGATGTAATCCGCAACCGAGGCGGCTTCCGAGGCATGCGCGGTCGAGGCAAAGCGCAGGAGCGGCAGGATGCGCTCGCGATTGCCCGGGTCCTCGACCACGCCCTCCTTCAGCACGTTGCCGAAGGCTGCCCAGAAGGTCCGGTACCGGTCCGGCGTGTCGGCGGCGATCGTCGCCAGGAGCTCGAGCACGCGGCGCGTG
The DNA here is from genome assembly GCA_031404555.1 of Gammaproteobacteria bacterium. GTDB lineage: Bacteria > Pseudomonadota > Gammaproteobacteria > Steroidobacterales > Steroidobacteraceae > SCUD01. The sequence continues at coordinate 3,954 of JANNHT010000055.1, read as the reverse complement.
ATGGCGTTCCGGATCGCTTGCACCTCGGGATCCTGCTGCAGCAGTTCGCGCGAGACGTTGAGCGGCAGGTCGGCGGCATCCACCACGCCCTTGACGAAGCGCAGGTAGAGCGGCAGGAACTGCTCGGCGTCATCCAGGATAAAGACGCGCTTGACGTAGAGCTTGAGCCCGCGCGGCGCTGCGCGGTTGTAGAGGTCGAACGGCGCCTTCTCCGGCAGGTAGACGAGCGTCGTGTACTCGCGCCGGCCCTCGACCTGATTGTGGCTCCAGGCGAGCGGATCCGACGCGTCGTGCGAGACGTGGCGGTAGAACTCGCGGTAGTCCGCGTCCGTCAGTTCCTGGCGCGGGCGCGTCCACAGCGCCTGCGCCTGGTTAACTCGGTCGTACTCGCCCTTGCCCCCGTCCGGACGCAGCAGCACCGGAAAGGCGATGTGATCGGAGTAGCGGCGGATCAGCGCGCGCAGCCGGAACGGATCGGCGAACTCGGCGGCGTCCTCCTTGAGGTGCAGCGTGACCGTGGTGCCGCGCTCCTCGCGCCGGACGGTCTCGAGCGTGAACTCGCCGTCGCCCGCCGATCGCCAGGCGACTCCGGCCTCGGGTGCGGCCGCGGCGTGGCGCGAGAACACCTCGACCCGGTCGGCAACCATGAACGCCGAGTAGAACCCGACACCGAACTGGCCGATCAGCTGGCTGTCGGCCTGCGCGTCCCCGGTCAGCTTCGACAGGAATTCCGCCGTGCCCGATTTCGCGATCGTGCCGAGATGGGCGGCGGCCTCGTCCCGGGTCATGCCGATGCCGCTATCGGTCACCGACAGCGTGCGCGCCTTCGTGTCGAAGTCGATCCGGACTTCCGCGGGAACGCCCGCGGCGAGCGCGGGCTCGGCGAGCGCAGCGAATCTCAGGCGGTCGCAGGCATCCGAGGCGTTCGAGACCAGCTCCCGCAGGAAGATCTCGCGGTGGCTGTACATCGAGTGCACGACCAGGCGCAGCAGGCGGCTGACTTCGGCCTGGAATGCACGGGTCTCGGTGGCGTGATCGCCCACGGCTAGGCTCCTCCCGGTCGGGAAGCACTCATGGTGGCACGATTTGCGGGCTTCAAGCGCGGCGGGAGCCGCGCGGGGTCAGCGGCGGACGGGCGTCCGCGCGGGCCAGAGGCCGAGTCGATGCCGGAGCACCGACACGAGGTCCTCGATCTCGTCCATCAGCTGAACGATGCGTTCCATCGATGTGCGCGGCGCGCCTAGCGGCGCGGGGAGCCGGGGCCGTTGCCGCTCGTGCCCGGCGGCTCGTCGGCGTCGGCGGCGAAGGCGCTACGGACCTTTTCGGCCCACAGCTTGTAGCTTGCGTACTTGGTGAGGTCGCGCGAAATCGCGCCGTGGCGGCTGACCGGCGCGGTGCGGCGCGGCGGACGCGGAGTTGCCGTGCCGTCGCCACGCTCGGCGCGTCCATCGCCGGCGGAGAGCTTGATATCGCTCACAGGAACGAGACCTGAAAAGGCTTCATGCCACGCAAGGTACGCGGCGCCCGGGGCGTGAAACAGGAACTGCATCACAGCTCGCGGGCCGGAAAACCCGCGTTTCGTGGTAATCAGACGATACGGTAACTCGGGCGGTATTCGCCCACGAGTTTCATGCGCCGCTGCGCGACGAAACCGCGCAGCAGCTCGTCGAGCGGCCGCGCAATCTGCGGGTCCGCGTGGATCTCGAACGGGCCCTTTTCCTCGATCAGCTTGATGCCGTGCTCCTTCACGTTGCCGGCCACAATGCCGGAAAACGCGCGGCGCAGGTTTGCGGCGCGCTGGTGCACCGGCTGGTCGAGCGAGAGCTCGAGCCCCGACATCGTCGCGTGCGTCACGACGAACGGCTGCTGGAACGCGGGCGGGATCCTGAGCAACCAGTTGAAATTGTAGGCGTCGCCGGCGCGCCGGCGCGAGCGCCTGACCTTGTCGAAGCCGCGCTGCATCTCGCGCGCGACCTCGGCCGGGTCGTCCACGATGATGCGGTAGCGCTTCTGCGCCTCCGGCCCGAGCGTCAGGGCGATGAAGCGGTCCATGTCGCGGAAATAGCCCGCGCTCTCGCGCGGGCCGGTGAACACGAGCGGCAGCGGCTGCTCCGCATTGGCGGGGTCGAGCAGGATGCCGAGCAGGTAGAGGATCTCCTCCGCCGTACCCGCCCCGCCCGGGAACACGATGATGCCGTGGCACATGCGGACGAAGGCCTCGAGGCGCTTTTCGATGTCCGGCATGATCACGAGCTGGTTCACGATCGGGTTCGGCGGCTCGGCCGCGATGATTCCGGGCTCGGTGACGCCGAGGTAGCGGCCATCCCGGATGCGCTGCTTGGCATGGCCGATGGTCGCGCCCTTCATCGGGCCCTTCATCGCGCCCGGGCCGCAGCCGGTGCAGACCGACAGGCCCCGCAGGCCGAGCTCGTAGCCGACCTTCTTGGTGTAGTCGTACTCCTCGCGCGGGATCGAATGGCCGCCCCAGCAGACCACGAGGTCTGGCCGGCCCCGGTACTCGAGCGCGCGGGCGTTCCGGAGGATACAGAAGATCGCGTTGGTCACGCTCGCGGCGTCGGTCAGGTCGAAGCGCGCGACGATCTCGTTGTGCGTATAGACGATGTCGCGCAGCACCGCGAACAGGTGCTCCTTGACGCCGCGGATCATCTCGCCGTCCACGAATGCGGAGGCCGGCGCGTGGTTCATCTCGAGCTTGATGCCCCAGGGCTCGCGCACGATGCGGATCTCGAATTCCTTGTAGGCCTCGAAGATCACGCGCGCGTCGTCGATCATAGTGCCGGAATTGAGCACCGCGAGCGCGCAGCGGCGGAACAGCGGATAGAGGCCGCCCTGGCCGCGGTCGAGCAGCTTGTCGACTTCCTGCTGCGACAGGTTGTCCAGCACGCCTTTCGGCGAGACGCGAGCCTTGACGACGGCCGTGAGGTCGAGCCCGGGCGCAGACGTCACGGACGGATCTCGATCGGCGTTCCCTCGCCCGTCAGCAGCCAGAAGTCGAGCATGTCCTCGTTCGAAAGCGCGATGCAGCCGTCGGTCCAGTCGGAGCTGAGATAGCGCTCGCGCGGATACTTCGGCACGTTCGGCAGGCCGTGAACCATGATGAGCCCACCGGGCGCCCAGCCGTTCTTGCGGGCGAGCGCGAGATCCGCGGGTTCCGGATACGAGACCTGCACCGCGAGGAAGAAATCGCTGCGCGCATTGCGCCGCGTCAGTCGGTAGCTGCCCTCCGGCGTACGGAAGTCGCCTTCGCGCTGCTTGTGGCCCGAGGGCACGAGGCCGAGCGACACGCGATAACTCGCGATCACCGCGCCCTGGCGATGGAGCTCCATGCGCCGGCCGGTCTTGCTGACGACGATGCGGTCGGCGGGCGCCAGCATGCCGCCGGCGGGTCGCGGCGAGAACGCATCGGCGCCGGCGACGCCGGCGAGCAGCGCCAGCAGCATCGGAATCAAGGACTTGCAGTTCATGTCGCGCCGGATTATAGCGCTCCGGGCGCGGGATGGCGTTTCACTGTCGCTCGAGTTCGACCGCTTCACAGTTTCGCGCCGAGGCGATCGCGACGAGGCGGTAGCTGGCGCCGGGTTCGAGCTCCGCGTTGACCGTGAAGCGGCGCGTCGAGCCGCTCTCGGCGACGCTGCAGTCGACGAGCAGTGCATGCGCCCCCGGCGCGAGTTCGACCGAGCTTGCGGTCAGCGGCAGTTCGCGCTCATCGACGCGGCGCAGGCGCAGCGTCACCGGCAGGCCCGCGGAGAGCGCGGGATCGGCGCGCACGATCGCGCGCCCGGAGGCCGGCAGGCGCGGGCCCTCGTAGGCGCGCTCGGTCGCGCAGGCGGCGAGCAGCAGCGTCAGAAACACCAGAGGGGACGCATCCCTTTGAAAAGGGGACGCACCCCTTTTTGGCGGCAAGTCCTTCATTGGCTATATGACATCCGAAAA
>JANNHT010000054.1:0-6035 GCA_031404555.1 Gammaproteobacteria bacterium | reverse complement strand
CGTCTTGGAAGTGACGCTCTTGACGCCGCGCACGTTCTGCGCGAGTTCGATCGCCAGCGCGCGTTCAACGCCGCTGTCAACCTTGCCGCTCAGCGTGACGATGCCCTTGTCGGTGGTGACCGAGATATCGGCTCCGTCGACGTTGTTGGAGAACAGGTAGGTGGACTTCACCTTGGTCGTGATCCAGCCATCGGCCATGTCCGGGGCGCTTGTCGCACCGGCGACGATGGGCTTCGCACCACCGATTTTCAGCTGATTGTCCACTGACACGACGCCGCGGGTGTCCATCGCCAGCTTGCCGGCGAGATCCTTGGCCATCGCGCTGTCAGCAGCGCCCGTGAGCTTGACCTTGCCGTGATTCGTCTCGACGTTCGTGGTCAGGCTGTCCGTGTGCTTGCTCCAGGCCAGCTTGGACTTGACGGCCGCTGTAATCGTCGCGTCGTCAATCACTTCGCCGTAGCTGCGTTCCGAGGAGCGCGCGGCCGGCTTGTAGTCGGCCTTCACCATGATCTGGTTGTCCACATCCTTGATGCCATGGACGCCGAGCGCGATCTGCTTGGCCAGGTCCTTGTTGACGCTTTCTTCGACCGTGCCGGTCAGCGTCGCCTTGCCATCATCCACCGACACCTTGAGGTCGTTGGCGCGCAGGTAGGGGCTCAGTGCGTAGGTCGTCCAGATCTGGGTTTCCTGACGCGCCTCGGTGACGTCCGAGCTTGCCGTTTCACCAGCGGCCGCGACACCAACCGTGCCCAGGGCGAGCGCGATGGCTGACGCGAGCAGCAGCTTGCGGGTATTCGTATACATGTAGATTCTCCAAGAGGGAAAAATTGAGTCTGTGAATGGCGGTCGCATGACCGTTATCGAAGAGTTGAAAGGAGTGCTGGGCCCTGCCGCTCCGCTTCGTCGGAGCAGCACCTGTGGTGCCCGCATCTGGGTGGCCAGCCTCAGTGGGTGGCCGCATTCGGAACTGGGTCGCAGGCTAACAGCCGCGTGCTATTGGCGTCGGTACGCTGCCGCGCTTAGGGTTCTTTGTTAGGATTCACCCTTATGCATCAATACCTTCCGATAGCCGCCGCACTCGCCGTCCTTTGGACCGCGCCCCTCCACGCCGACCCCGCACTCGAGCACGCAAAGAAAGTGCTGGAGAACTCGATCCTGTTCGACGGCCACAACGACCTGCCGTGGGCGATCCACGAATACAAGGACGCGCCCGGCGACGTGAACGCCTATGACCTGCGCGGTCGCGCGCCCGCCAAAGGGGAGACCGACATCCCGCGCCTGCGCGAAGGCCGGGTCGGCGCGATCTTCTGGAGCGTGTACACCCCGCCGCAGGGCGGCAGCGGATTCGCGCGCATGCAGCTCGAGCAGATCGACACCGCGCGGCGTGTCGTAGCGCGCTACCCCGACACCTTCACGCTCGCAAGCACCGCCGAGGACATCCGCGCGGCGAAGCGGGCAGGGCGCATCGGCACCATGCTGGGCGCCGAAGGCGGCCACGCAATCGAGGATTCGCTCGGGGCGCTACGCATGTACTACGAGCTCGGCGTGCGCTACATGACGCTGACCCACAACGCGCACACCAACTGGGCCGACGCCGCGATGCAGGATCCGCCCGTACACGGCGGGCTGAATGCCTTCGGTGAAGAGGTCGTGCACGAGATGAACCGGCTCGGGATGCTGGTGGATCTCTCGCACACCTCGCCCGACACGATGCGGGACGCGATCCGCGTGTCCGAGTCGCCGGTGATTTTCTCGCACAGCGCATCCCGCGCCATGTGTGAGATTCCGCGGAACGTCCCCGACGACGTGCTCGCGCTGTTGCCGAAAAACGGCGGCGTGATCATGGTGACCTTCGTGTCCGGCTTCGTGTCGCAGGCGGCGGCCGACGTGACCCTGCCGATGATGCTGGAATACCTGGCGCGCTCCAAAGGCAAGAGCCCCGAGGAACAGAGTGCGATTTACGAGGAGCTGAAGGCTAAGGTCGTGATGCCGTCGGTCAGCATCGCTGAGGTGGCCAACCACATCGACCACATCAGGAAGGTGGCCGGCGTCGATGCCATCGGCATCGGCAGCGATTATGACGGGAACACCAGCTGGCCCGAGGGCCTGTCGGATGTGTCCATGTTCCCGAATCTGTTCGCCGAACTCGTCCGCCGCGGCTGGAGCGATGAGGATCTGTCAAAGATCGCCGGGGGTAATGTTCTCCGGGCCCTGGAACAGGCGGAATCCGTGGCAAAACGGCTCCAGGGGCAGGTTTCAGAATGAAACCAATATGATAGGATTCGCGCCCCAAAGCGCCCGTAGCTCAGTTGGATAGAGTACTTGGCTACGAACCAAGGGGTCGGGAGTTCGAATCTCTCCGGGCGCGCCAACTAAAAGCGAAAGGCCACCTTCCTGGGTGGCCTTTTGCTTTTTCTGGCGCAGGGAAATCCCAGGGGTTTGGTCCGGCTCCCACGAAGATGTGCTTCGGCATGCTCTTTCAGAAGCCATTGGCAGGGAACAGCCTGTCGAACACGTCCCGCCACTTCTGCGAAATCGCCTTAAAGCCTCGATGCGTCGGGTGAATCTCGTCATTCCAGTCGGCCGGCCCCGCGGCCAGTGCCCCGCGCGAATCCACGACGTGGAAGTTGGCGGTGACTGATGCCAACTGGATGAGCTTTGAGGCGAACTGATCCACGAGAAACCGGATCAACTCGCTTCCTTCCCGCGGATCCGGAATCCCGAACTTCACGAGCACCGGCTTGATCCACGGCCCTACCTTCACGAGTCCCAGCGGCACAGGCGCACCCTTGCCGGTCGGGATCAGGTAATCGTAGGTGTGCGTGACGATCTGGCATTTCGGCGCGCGTTCGTCACGCAGCGCAATCAAGCGGTCGTAGCACTCGACGATCTCGTCGAGTCGCTTCGTGAGGGCGGCGTCGTTGATGCACTGCCGCCAGGTCATGCCCGGCTTGCGCTTGATGAGCAGTGACGGGAGGTTTTCGTCCAGGATGTCGTTGCCGCCGCCGCTGAATGCCAGCAGCTGCATTTGCTTGCCGTAGATCTTCAGGTACTTCCTCAGCTTCTTCAGCTGCGGCCCATCCGGTCCCAGCATTTTCCGGACTTCGTCGCCGCTCCTCTCCAGGCGCAGCAGATTCACCGGCGCCATGGTCCTGAAGAAGTCCGGCAAATTGGCATTCAGCGGATAGCTGAACCAGGAATCGCCTTCACTGATCGCAACCAGATGGCCGGGATTCTCCCGGATCATCTCGTGGAAAACCCCGAGCTTGGTCGCGTTCGAAATGTTTTTCGGCTTTCCAGGCGGCATCGTGCATTACTCCTGTAATCGACTTGCCTGCGCAACTTCTGGTTCGACGATCTTCGCTTTCAGGAAGGCGTCGATCAGGTGCGTCATGTCGCAGCTGCCGAAGTTATCGAATTCGATGTCCACACGGCGGTTGATACTGCCAGCGGTGCGCACGAACCGCTCCTGGGTCGAGCGATCGAGTACCTGTTGCCGCTGCATCTCCGTGTAGCGAGCGGGCGCGTCCAGCGGCGGGTTCGCTAGCCACCGTTCGACGCGCTGCTCGTAGCCATTCAATGCGGCCGCGACATTTGCCGCCCTGGCATCCGCCAGCCTGAGATTGAATTCCAGCGAGGCCGACTGCGACTGCGCGCCCTTGAAGTCCGAACTGCTCGAATATCCGACGACGCTGACCGTGGCGGGATCGATCTCGCAGGCGGCCATGCGCCCGGCCAGCCGACCCAGTGCGTCGCGCATGGGCTTTCCGTCCACGGCCGTTGCGTCCCGAATCTCCTGACCATCGCCGACTTCGCACGTGAAGCCGTTGGCACCGACATCGCAACCCGACGCCTCGTCGAAGATCGGCAGCATGAAACGCCCGCCGCGCTCTGTAAGGACCGGCACCATCGGCATGATGACCGCCGATACCTCTGGCGCCTCCTGCGGCGGCGCCACGATGGCGATGTCGAAATCGGAACCGGAACCGAAGCCGTTCGGCAGCGCGGCGCCGGTTACGACGCCCACGCCCGCCAATACCGCAAGCGTCGTTGGCAGCGACTCCCACTGGAACAGCGACTTCGCCGACTCCACGAATCCGGCCACGCGGCCCGCGGGTTCGCACTCGTTCAGCAGCAGGCGCGCATCGCGGCAACGGTCCCAGACCGGATACTCCGGTTTCACGTCCTTGTCCTTCGATTCCAGCCAGGTAACCTCGAGGAACTTGCGGCCCTCGAAGGCTTTCAGCCCGCTGTGCCAGCCGAGGTAGCGATAAGCCTCAAACTGCGCCTCGTCGTAGAACTGGTCGGAGGTCGATTCGTGCGGGAACTTCGCTGTCTTGAAATCGGCCGCGCGGCGCAGGATGTCGATCGGCTCGTCGCGGCTGATGACGGGCTTGATGTAGAGAATGACGCCGGTCTGCGCGGGACCGCCGTCATCCAGCGGATAGTTGACTCTCCACAGTGCATGGTGGGATGCGGTGTCCCGGGTGGTCGCGGGCGTCGGCAGTCCGCGTTCGCATTCGATTGCGATGCCGAGGTCGATGCGCGCGAGCCGCAGCGCCCGCTCGACGTCGTTGAACTCGAACTCGGGATCACAGCCGGCGTCCACGACGACGATGCGCGAGCAGCGGCGCCGCAGCGCCTCGTAGAGCGCCAGGTTCTCGAAATGGCCGCCATCTGAGAGGTAGATGGACCGGCCGCGGCCGGTCGTATGCGAAAAGTACTCCGAGCGCAGCGCACGCCACGGACAATGCGGTTCCGACGACTCGGACGTATCCGTGTCGTCCGGGCGGCGCAACCACCAGCCCAGGCGCAGGTTGAAGAACGCCAACACGAAAGAAATGGGCTTGGACGTGTGGTAGCCCATGTGCGGCGAGGCGGCGGCACCCGAGATCGCCATGGCGGAGCCCAGCGTGATGTCGTCCGGCACTTCCCCGGCGCTCCAGAGGTCGCAGCCGTAGCCCGCGGCCGAGAACACGAACGAGATGGCGCGACGGTCCTGAAGGGATCCTCGTGCGACCTTCGTGCCGTCGAAGGCATTGATATTGAATGCGGTGTTCACGAGGTGCAGCGGGCGCTGTTTCAGCGTCGAGAGCTTGACGTCGTCCTCGGGGTCGAAGCCCGTGAAGGCATGTGGCCTGCGCTCTTGGCGTGAGCTGCCGAGGAAAGCGCGGATCAGCCGCAATCGGTATAACGCATTCAGCGAGAAGCGATTCGCGCCGACGACCCAGGCTGCGAAAATCGAGAACCCGACGAATCCGGCGAGTGCCACCGCCGCGATCATCGCCTTCACCTTCAGGTCCGGCGCGTCGACGATGAGGTTCGCCGCGAGGCCGGCGACCATCAGCAGAACCAGGATAAATGCAATGGCAGCGAGGTCGAGCAAGGACACCGACAGCTTCGAGATCAGGCTGTCGGCCTTCGCTGCATTGGTTCCGGGAGAGGCCGTCTTCGAGTGATACGCCAGGATCGCGGTGACGATGCCGCCGATGCCTGCGGCGAAGGCACTCTTCGGGATCGCGACGAGCACCGCCGGCGCAACGACGAATATCAGGATGCCGAACAGCCAGGCGCCGGCGGCGATGAGCCAGGCGCCGCCGGACCGCGCCCACCACTCGCGTGCCCAGTCGTCGAGCATGCGGCGCGAGATCGCGATCTGGAACAGGTTGCCGATCGAGAACGAAGCGAGCAGCGCCGGAACGGCCAGCATGACCATCACCGTGCCGCGCAGGTCGTCGATGCCGGAATTCGGGAATGCATCCGCGACCTTGGATGCGATCAGGTAGGCGGCCTCATAGCCGTAGGCCATCCCGAACACGATTGCGACCGCGCTCGCGGTCGTCGTCAGGAGCAGCAAGAGGAACCGGCTGAAGTCGAACGACTCGCGCTCCAGCGTGCCTTTGAGCTTGCGCCGGGGCCGGAAGAACACGAAGCCGATGAAGGTGCCGACCGCGTACGCGATGACGCCGAGCGTCACCGCGAAGAGCATGTTCCCCACATGGAAACTCGGGTAGACCTCAAAGACCGGGTTCTTG
>JANNHT010000053.1:0-6478 GCA_031404555.1 Gammaproteobacteria bacterium | reverse complement strand
AACCGGGCGGGTTTACGCCGCCGGAAGCCCTGACGCAGAATAGGACCATGTTTGAGCCCGCCCCGGAACCCAGGGTCGAATCGGAGCCGATTGTCTATGAGCAGCCGCTCAACGAGCGGATGCGCGGATTCATGCGGCTCGAATTCCTGTGGCAGCAGCTCTCGTATCACGCCGGCCTGCCGAACGCCTGGTCGAGCCGCTCGGCGGTCGCCTGCCTCCTCGAGATCCTGGCGATCACCTCGCGCGGTGATGCGCGCGGCGACGTGCTGAAGGAACTCGAACGGCAGATGGCGGCGATGCGCGACTACCAGAATCGCCCTGGCGTCGACAGCGCGCGGCTTCGCACCGTGCTCTCCGCGCTGATGCGCCGGCGCGAGGAACTGAATGCGGCCGGTGCGAACTTCCTCCAGAAGCTGCGCGAGTCGGAGTTCCTGAGTGCGATCAAGCATCGCAGCGCGATCCCGGGCGGCACCTGCGAGTTCGACCTGCCGGACTTCTTCCACTGGCTCAATCTCGATTCCGATGCGCGCGAGGCCGACCTCGCTTCCTGGCTCGCGACCATACGCCCGCTCTGCGAGTCGGTGACCGAACTGCTGTGGATCACGCGCGAGAACGCGCGGCCACGGAACGAGACGGCGCCCGGCGGCGTGTACCAGGTCGTGTTCGAGCGCGACCGGCCGGTGCAGCTGCTGCGCATCTCGATCGCGGGCGCGGCGCGGCTCTATCCCGAGGTGAGTGGCAGCCATCACCGCTGCAGCCTGCGCTTCCTGCGCTGGAACAGCGTGCACAGCCGGCCCGTGCAGGCGACCGAAGAGGTGTCGTTCGTGCTCGCGACCTGCTACTGAAGCCGATGGCGCCGATCGCCGCCTGTCCGCGTTGCGGTGTCCACAGCGAGTGGCACGGCAATCCCTGGCGGCCATTCTGCAGCGAACGCTGCAAGACGATCGATTTCGGCGCGTGGCTGGACGAACAGCACAAGATCCGCGGCGAGCCCGCCGACATCCCCGACGACGACAGCGAAAAGAACTAAAAGGGGACGCATCCCCTTTTCAAAGGGATGCGTCCCCTTTTAGCGGCCGCCCGCCATGTCGAGGTGCTTCGCCAGGAAGGCCCACTGGTTGGCCCAGTCCTCGACCTGCATCCAGGTCGGCTTGCCGGCGCCGTGGCCGGCCCGCGTCTCGATGCTGACGATCACGGGGTTCGCGCAGGCCTGCGCGTTCTGAAGCGCCGCGGTGAACTTGAAGCTGTGCCAGGGCACGACGCGATCGTCGTGATCGGCCGTCGTCACGAGCGTCGGCGGGTAGCAGCGTCCCGGCTTCAGGTTGTGCACCGGTGAATAGGCGCTGAGCGCGCGGAACTGGTCCGCGTCCTCGACCGTGCCGTAGTCAGACGACCAGGCATACGCGTTCGCGCTCGCCGTGTGGTAGCGCAGCATGTCCATGACCCCGACGCCCGGCAGCGCGGCGCCGAAGAGCTCTGGCCGCTGCGCCATCACCGCGCCGACCAGGAGCCCGCCGTTGCTGCGGCCGTGGATCGCGAGCTTCGCGGGCGAGGTGTAGCGCTTCGCGATCAGGTATTCCGCCGCCGCGATGAAATCGTCGAACACGTTCTGCTTCTTCGTCTTGGTGCCGGCGTCGTGCCACTCGGCGCCGAACTCGCCGCCGCCCCGCAGGTTCGCGACCGCGTAGATGCCGCCGCGCTCGAGCCAGGCCGCGACCGTCGGGCTGTAGGACGGCGTCAGCGAGATGTCGAAGCCGCCATAGCCGTAGAGCAGCGTCGCATTCGTGCCGTCCATCGAAATGTCGCGCCGTCGCGTGATGAACATCGGCACGCGCGTTCCGTCCTTGCTGGTGTAGAACACCTGCTCGGTCATGAACGGCGACGGGTCGAAGCTGACCGCCGGCTTACGGTACGGCGCGACCTCGTCCTTCGCGACGTCGTAACGATAGAGCGCGAGCGGCGTCAGGTAGTCGGTGTAGGCGAAATAGGTCTCGGACTCGTTCGCGGAGTCCGGGAAGCCGATCACCGTGCCGAGTCCCGGCAGGCGCATGTCGCCGCGGCGGCTGCCGTCCTTGCGGTACACCGAGACGCGCGCCCGCGCGTTCTCGAGGTAGCTCACGATCACATGGCCGCCGACCAGGCTCGCCTGGTACAGCGTCGCCTCGGCTTCCGGCACGACTTCCGCGATCGCAGCCGATGCCGGGTCGACGGCGATCACGCGCCCGCGCGCCGCGCCATTCGTCGTCTTGAAGTAGAGCTTCCCGTCCATCGCGCCCAGGAAGTCGTAGATGCCGTCCCACTTGTCGAGCAGCGGCACGACCGGCGCATCGGCCCTCGACAGGTCGCGCAGGTGGACCGCGTTCTTGTCGAAACCATAGGCGATGATCAGCACCAGCCAGCGCCCATCCTCGGTGACGAGGCCGTACGGGTTGTGGCGCGGATTGTCGGTGATCGAATAAACGTGCTCATCGACCGACTGCGCCGTGCCGAGCCGGTGGCGATAGACGCTCACCTGCTTCTGGTCGTCGCCCTTTCCGTCAGCGCCTTTCGGATAGCGCGAGTAGTAGAACGCGCTCGCATCCGGCAGCCAGGACACGCCCGTGAACTTGGTGTCGCCAATGGTCTCCGGCAGGTCCTTGCCCGAATCCACCTCGCGCACGTGCCAGGTGTCCCAATCCGTGCCTCCGTCCGACACCGACCAGGCGACGTAGCGGCCGTCGGGGCTGATCGAAAAGTCGGCGAGAGACGCGGTCGCATCCGCCGACAGCGTGTTCGGGTCGACCAGCACGCGCGGCGCGCCGCCCGATGCATCGACCCAGTACAGGATGCCCTGGTTCTGCTTGCCGCTCTTCTCGACGAAGAACGTGCGTCCGCCGCGCTTGATCGGCATGCGCGACTTGTCGTCGAGCCAGTTATAGCCGTACTGCTCGTAGTCCCAGAGCGCGGTCAGGCGCGTGCGGATCTGCTCGCGCGCGGGAATCGCGTCGAGGTAGGGCTGCGACAGCTGGTTCTGCGCGCCGACCCAGGCGCTCACGTCCGCCGACGGCGTTTCCATCCAGCGATACGGATCGGCGACTTCAGTGCCGTGCAGCGTGTCGACGACCGCGCCACGCGCGGCCGACGGGTAAACCAGGGCCGCGGAACCCGCGGAGTCGGCGGACTGGCTCATGCCCGGAGCCGCGGCGAGCGCGGCCATCGCAAAGCCGTATATGACATGGCGGTACACCGTGCTTACACTCCCGTGGGAAGAGGCCGGCAGTCTAACAAACCGCGCTGCCCGGCCCGGTTCCCCTGCGACAGGACGGAGCGACGATGCGTTCATTCGTGATCGGACTCACAGCGAGCCTCGCCATCGGGCAGGCACAGGCCGGCGACCTGACGGTCGAGCGGCTGTTCGAGGCGCCGGATCTCCAGGGGCCTTCCCTGCGCCAGACCCGATTCTCGCCGGACGGCCGGCTCGTCAGCTACCTGCGCGGTCGCGACGACGCACCGGCGGTGTTCGACCTCTGGGCCTACGACGTCGCCACCCGCTCGCACCGGCTGCTCGTGGACTCCCGCGCACTCTCGCCCGCCGAGGAGACGCTGTCCGCAGAGGAAGAAGCGCGGCGCGAACGCCAGCGCATCGCGGCGCTTCGCGGCATCGTTGAGTACGAATGGTCGCCGGACTCGAAGTCGCTGCTGTTCCCGCTCGGTGGCGATCTCTATCACTACGAGCTCGGCATGCCTGCGTCCGCGGCGGTGCGCCGCCTGACAGCGACCGAAGTGTACGAGACCGACGCGCGCTTCTCCCCGCGCGGACGCTACGTCAGCTTCATCCGCGAGCAGGACCTCTATGCCGTCGAGGTCGCGAGCGGCAACGAGCGGCGGCTCACGACCGGTGGCGGCGGCCTCGTGAGCCACGGCATGGCGGAATTCATCGCGCAGGAGGAGATGAACCGCGACACGGGCTACTGGTGGTCGCCGGACGAGCGCCACGTCGCCTACGCGCGCGTGGACGAATCGCCGGTCGCCGAAGTCGAGCGCTTCGAGATCGGCGCCCGGGGCGTGCGCGTGTTCCAGCAGCGTTACCCCGCAACCGGAAACGCGAATGCCAACGTCACACTCGCGATCCTCGCGCTCGCGAGCGACGACTTGGCCTGGGCGAATCTCGGCGACAAGGACTACTACCTCGCGCGCGTCGCCTGGTACCCGGAGGGCGACCGCCTGCTGGTGCAGCGCCAGACGCGCGACCAGAAACGCCTCGACGTGCTCTCGTATCCGGTCACGGGCGGCGACCCTCGCCAGCTCTTCTCCGAGCGCAGCGACACCTGGGTATCGCTGCACGACGACCTGTACTTCCTGCCGGAGCGGCGCGAGATCCTCTGGACCTCGGAGCGCAGCGGTCACAACCACATCTACCGCTACGACTACAACGGCATTCTCCAGGGCCCGGTCACCGCAGGCGACTGGGACGTCGCGGGTGAATGGCAGGCACCGGCCGTACGCGGTATCGACGACCGCCGCGGCCGGATCTTCTTCATGGCGACCCGGAAGACGCCGCTCGAGCGGCAGCTTTACGTCACCGACCTCGACAAGAGCCTCGAGGCGGAGCCGGTCGCGCTTACGAACGGCGACGGCTGGAACAGCGTCACCCTATCGCGCGACGCGCGGCGCTTCCTGCTCGGCTTCAATTCGCCGGCGCAGCCGCCGCAGGTATCGCTGCACGATGCGAACGGCCGGCGGCTCGCCTGGCTGGTCGAGAACCCGCTCGACGCCTCGCATCCCTACGCGCCCTATCTCGATCGCCACGTCGCGCCCGAATACGGCACGCTCGCGGCCGCGGATGGAACGCCGCTGCACTGGCAGCTGCACAAGCCGGCCGGATACCAGCCGGGCAAGCGCTACCCGGCAGTGCTCATCGTCTATGGCGGGCCGACGGTGCAGACCGTGCAGCGGCGCTGGGGCGAGCGGCGCGGCAGCATGACGGCGCAGCTCCTGACGCAGCGCGGCTACGTCGTGTTCGCGCTCGACAATCGCGGCTCGGGCGGCCGCGGCCGGAAATTCAACGAGGCGCTCTATCACCGCCTCGGCGGCGTCGAGGTGACGGACCAGCTGCGGGGCATCGAATGGCTGAAACAGCAGCCGTTCGTGGATCCGGCGCGGGTCGGCGTGTTCGGCTGGAGCTACGGCGGCTACATGACGCTGATGCTGCTCGCGCAGTCGCCCGGCACCTTCAAGGCGGGTGTGGCCGGCGCGCCGGTCACCGACTACGCGCTTTATGACACGCACTACACCGAGCGCTACCTCGGCACGCCGCAGGAAAACCCCGAGGGATACCGGCTCTCGAACGTGCTGACCTACGCGCCTGCGATCCGCGACCGCCTGCTCATCATCCACGGCATGGCGGACGACAATGTGCTGTTCACGAATACGACGCTCCTGATCCCGGCGCTGGTCGCGAGCGGCCATCCATTCGAGCTCGTGCCCTATCCGGGCAGCCGCCACGGCGCCCTGTCCTTCAAGGACACCGGCATCCACGGCTGGAAGACCATCCTCGATTTCTTCGACCGCCACCTGGGAAACAGACCATGACGATCCAATCACTCGGCCCGATCGCGATTCTCGGTGCTGGCAATGTCGGCCAGGCGCTGGCGCGCGGCCTGCTCGCCGCCAGTCGCGCCACCGTCGGGGACCTCGCGCTGACGCGCCGGCACGCGGACAAGCAGGGCACGCTGGCGGGCACCGGCCTCACGCTTGGAACCGACAACCGCGCGGCAATCGCCAGCGCGCGCCAGGTCGTGATCGCCGTGCAGCCGCGCCAGCTCGATGCGCTGCTCGCCGATATCCAGGGCGCGCTCGACCCGCGGCGCCACACGGTCATCTCCGTCGTGACGGGCGTGACGATCGGGCAGATGCAGGCGCAGCTCGGGCGCGAGCTGCCGATCGTCCGCGCGATGCCGAACACCGCGATCGCGATCGGCCAGTCCATGACCTGCCTCGCCGCGCTGCCCGAGCACGAGCAGGCGCTCGCCGGGGCGCGGGCCCTGTTCGATGCCGTCGGCACGACGCTCAAGATCGACGAGGCGATGATGGAATCCGCGACCGCGCTCTGCGCCTGCGGCGTCGCGTTCTTCCTGCGCTCGATCCGCGCGGCTTCGCAGGGCGGTATCGAGATCGGCTTTCATCCGGAGGAGGCGCTGCTGATGGCCGCGCAGACCGCGCGCGGCGCGGCGAGCCTGCTGATGCAGGCCGGCTCGCATCCGGAGGCGGAGATCGACCGGGTGACGACGCCGCGCGGCTGCACCATCGCCGGCCTCAACGAGATGGAGCACCGCGGGTTCAGCTCCGCGATGATCAAGGGGATCGTGACGTCGGCGAAAAAGGCGGTCGAGCTCTACCGCTGAGTGGTGCCGCGCTGAGTGGTGGGGGGGGGGGGGTTTTGGTGTTTTGGGCGGGGGGGGGAAAAACAAAAAAAAGACACCCCCCCCCACAAGAGGGG
>JANNHT010000052.1:0-2187 GCA_031404555.1 Gammaproteobacteria bacterium | reverse complement strand
CGGTCACGGACTGCTGCCCAGGGTTCGGCTCGGTCGCGAAATACGTCGCGGTCTCGACGCTAGAGGCTTCGCTCGACGTCGCCTCGATGGCGCGCACCTCGACGCGCGTCTTCATCCTTGAGGTGATGGGCCGGCACGCGGGCTGGATTGCGGCCGCGGGCGGACTCGCCGCACGCAAGGCTGGCGACGCGCCGCACATCATCCTGTTCCCCGAGATCGCCTTCGACCGCGAGCGCTTCCTCGCCCGCGTCAAGGAGACGGACGAGCAGAAAGGTTATTGCGTCGTGGTCGCCTCCGAAGGCACGCGCGACGCCGACGGCAAGTTCCTCTCCGACATGGGCACGAAGGACGCATTCGGCCACGTGCAGCTCGGCGGCGTCGCCCCGACGCTTGCGGCGATGATCAAGCAGGCGCACGGCTACAAGTATCACTGGGCGCTCGCCGACTACCTGCAACGCTCGGCCCGGCATATCGCCTCGCGCGTGGACCTAGAGCAGGCCTATGCGGTCGGGCGCGCGGCAGTCGAACTCGCGGTGGCCGGCCAGAATGCCGTGATGCCGGTGATCCGGCGCCGGTCGTCGAAGCCCTACCGCTGGGATATTTCCTCGGTCGCGATCTCCGAGGTCGCCAACAAGGAAAAGATGGTGCCGCGGAACTACATCACTGACGACGGCTTCGGCATCACCGCCGCCTGCCGCCGCTATCTCGCGCCGCTGATCGGCGGCGAGTCGTATCCGCCTTACAAAGATGGCATTCCGCTGTACGCGACGCTCAAGGGCAGGCGCGTGCGCAAACGGCTGACCAAAACCTTCGTGATATGATTTTTGTTTCCAGGGAGTAACTCATGACGATGCAACAGGCACTCTGGCTGGCGATGGCAGCCGGCGTGATCGCCATTCTGTACGGCGTGTTCATGGCGCGCTGGATCATCGCGCAACCCGCCGGCAACGCGCGGATGCAGGAGATCGCAGCAGCCATCCAGGCCGGTGCCAAGGCGTATCTGAATCGCCAGTACTCCACCATCGCGATCGTCGGCGTCGTGCTGTTCGCCGCGCTCGGTTTCGCGCTCGACTGGTACACCGCGGTCGGCTTCGCGTTCGGCGCGATTCTCTCGGGCCTCGCCGGCTACATCGGCATGAACGTCTCGGTGCGCGCCAATGTCCGCACTGCACACGCGGCCAGCATCGGCCTCAATCCTGCCTTGCAGGTCGCTTTCCGCGGCGGCGCCATCACCGGCATGCTGGTGGTCGGCCTCGGGCTGCTGGGCGTCGCGGCGTACTACGGGATCATGATGCGCCTGACCGGCGACAGCGACCACGCGCTGCATGCGCTGGTCGGCCTCGCCTTCGGCGGCTCGCTGATCTCGACCTCCGCACGCCTCGGCGGCGGCATCTTCACGAAAGGCGCCGACGTCGGCGCGGACCTCGTCGGCAAGGTCGAAGCCGGCATTCCCGAAGACGACCCGCGCAATCCCGCGGTGATCGCCGACAACGTCGGCGACAATGTCGGTGACTGCGCCGGCATGGCGGCCGACCTGTTCGAGACCTACGCGGTCACGGTGGTAGCGACCATGCTGCTCGCGGGCCTGATGATGAAGGAGCTCGGCGAAGCGGCCGTGCTCTACCCGCTCGTGCTCGGCGCGGTGTCCATCGTCGCCTCGATCGTCGGCACATTTTTCGTCCGCGTGAAGGCTGGCGGCAAGATCATGGGCGCGCTGTATCGCGGCGTGATCGTCTCCGGCGTCATCGCGGCAATCGCCTACTACCCGATCACGCGCTACATGCTGGGTGACGCGGCCATGCCGCTCTATTGGTGCGCGCTGATCGGCCTCGGCCTGACGGCGGCGATGATCGTCATCACCGAGTACTACACGGCGACCGAGTACAAGCCGGTGCGCTATGTCGCGGAGGCCTCAAGGACGGGCCACGGCACGAACGTGATCGCCGGCCTCGCGATCTCGATGAAGTCCACTGCGCTGCCGGTGCTCGCGATCTGCGCGGCGATCTGGGGCGCCTACTCGCTGAACGGCCTATACGGCATCGCGATCGCGGCGACCGCCATGCTGTCGATGACGGGCATGATCGTGGCGCTCGACGCCTACGGCCCGATCACCGACAACGGCGGCGGCATCGCCGAGATGAGCGGCCTGCCGAAGGAAGTCCGCAAGATCACCGATGCGCTGGATGC
>JANNHT010000051.1:0-4426 GCA_031404555.1 Gammaproteobacteria bacterium | reverse complement strand
CACGCCGCCGCGGGCGACGCGAAAGCCCGTCTTCACCTCGTCGATGATCAGGAGGATCCCGTACTTGTCGCAGAGCGCTCGCGCGTCGCGCAGGAATTCGCGCGTCGCCGAAATCGAGCAGCAGTTGCCCATGATCGGCTCGATCAGGAAGGCGGCGATCTGGCCGCCATAGGCCTTGAACACGCTTTCGAGCCGGTGGCGTCGTTCATCGGCACGGCGTGGATCAGGGCGCGCAGGACGTGCGGGACCCCGGCGCCGTAGGGCACGAGCTGCGGATCGCCGTGGCCGGGGTGCCATTCCTCGATGGAGGTCGTCCACAGCGCGGCATCGAAGACGCCGTGGTAGCCGCCCTCGATGACGACGTAGGAATCCTTGCCGGTGTAGGCGCGCGCGACGCGCAACGCCGCCATGACCGCCTCGGTGCCCGAGTTCGAGAAGCGGACGAGTTCGGCGGCCGGGACCATGCTGGCGATCCGCTCGGCGACGGCGTACTCGCGTTCGGTGGAGAGGGCAAAGACCCCGCCGACCTCGATGCCTGCGCGTGCTGCAGCATCGACCCGAGGGTCGGCGTAGCCCAGGATGCAGGGCCCGTAGGCCAGCCGATAGTCGATGTACTCGTTGTCGTCGATGTCGGTCAGGCGGGCGCCCTTGGCCGACTTCACGTAGATCGTCTTGTCCTCGCCCCAGTACCTGAAATTCGAGGAAACCCCGAGCGGGAGGCGGCGGATCGCCTTCTGGAACTGGGCATTGGACTTCGCGAGGCTGCGGGTCATGGGGGCTGGCCTCCGGCCGGTCGAGGGGTCGTTTTCTGGCCGCCAAGGGTCCCACAAACGGGTGTCCGGCGTCCATGCCAATGAATAGTCGTTCATTCATTGGATCGGGCCTGGAAAGCGGGTAAGATGGTGCCCCGATGTCGGCTCCTTCAATCATAACTAATTGATTCAGAAGGGAATATCCTGAACTCCAAACGGCATCTCGCCGCCGTGCCGCGCCGCCGTACGGCACCCCCGGAAGAGCGGCGCGAGCAGCTCATTCTGGCCACGATCCGCTGCGTCGCGAACTTCGGCCTCGCCGACACGACCATCGCGACCGTCGCCCAGGAAGCGGGCCTCAGCCAGGGCATCATCAACCTGCATTTCCAGAGCAAGGAAGGCCTGCTCACGGAGACGCTGCGCTACCTCGCCGACGAGTACCGCACCGCCTGCCAGGACGCCGCTGCCGCCGGCGAGGCGTCGCCGGCCGCCGGCCTCACCGCGATGGTCGAGCTCGACTTCCGGCGCAACATCTGTGCCAGGGATAAGCTCGCAGTCTGGTTCGCATTCTGGGGAGAGCGGAAATTCCGGCCGACCTACCGGCGCATCTGCGCGGAGCGGGACAAGTCCTATGACGGCATGGTGCGGGTCATGTGCGCGCGCCTGTGCGAGCAGGGCGACTACCCGGATGTCGACCCGGCGCTGGTCGCCGACGGGCTGTCGGCGCTCACCGACGGCCTCTGGCTCGACCTGCTGGTCCGCCCCGAATCCATGAGCCGCGAACTCGCCAAGCGCATCTCGCTGTCCTACCTCGCGGACGCGTTCCCGAAGCACTTCCGCCAGCCGCCGCCGGCCGGGAAGGGCTGACCATGCGCCTGATGCTCGACGAGCAGGCCACGGCCTGGCGGGACAAGGCGTTCCGCTTCGCGACCGAGGAGCTGATCCCGCACGAGGTCGAGGCTGAGCTGAACGAGGGCCGGCTACCGCCCGACATCGAGAAGCGGCACAAGAAGCTCGCGCTCGAACTCGGCTTCAGCGCGATGGACGTGCCGACATCGCACGGCGGGCTCGGACTGCGGATCGTCGACCAGGTCGCGGTCTGGGAGCAGCTCGGCCGCGTGACGAACGCGCTCTGCTGGTGCTTCTCCGAGGCCCAGGGCTGGATGTTCGAGGCCTGCACCGAGGATCAGATCCGCCGCTTCATCCTGCCGCTCATGAGCGGCGAGCGGAAGGAGTGCTACGCGATCACCGAGAGCGGCTCGGGCTCGGACGTCTCGATCGAGACCGTGGCCCGGCGCGCGAAAGGCGGCTACGCGATTTCCGGCGAGAAGTGGTAAGTCACGAGCGCGAACCACGCGGATTATTTCATCCTGCAGGCGCGTCTCACGGACGGCCCGCACGCCGGCTCCGACTCGCTTTTCTTCATCGACAAGGACACGGCAGGAATCGAAGTGCTGCGCTCGCCGCTCTTCAGTCACACCTTCAGCGCGCACCACCCGACCTACCGCTTCAAGGACGTCTTTGTGCCGGAGGCCAACCGCCTCGGACCCGAGGGCGACGGCATGCGCTTCTCGCACGCCTGGTTCCGGCGCGAGCGGCTGATGATCGCGGCGCGCTGCTGCGGCGCCGCCGCGCGCCTGATCGAGGAGGCGACCGCATTCGCGAGCACGCGCATGATCGCGGGCGAGCCGCTTGCCGAGAAGCAGATGGTGCAGGCCATGCTCGCCGACAGCGTGACCGAACTCTGGGCCGCACGTCTCGTGACGTTCGAGGCGGCGGAGGCGCACGACCGCGGCGAAGACCTGCGCTCGCTGCATGCACGCTGTTCGATCGCGAAGCTGTATGCCTCGGAGATGGCCAACCGCGTCGTCGACCGCGCGCTGCAGATCTTCGGCGGCCGCGGCTACATGCGCGAGCACTGCGCCGAGCGCTTCTTCCGCGAGCTGCGCGTGGACCGCATCTGGGAGGGCGCGAGCGAAGTCCAGCGCCTGATCATCGCGCGCGCGCTGCTGAAGCGCGGCCTCGAGGCGATGTAGGCCGTGAAGCCTCCGCCACTCCTGCTCGCCGGCATCGCGCTGCTCGCGTCGATGGCGGCGGGCGCCGCGGAGGAAAAGGTCCTAAACGTGTTCTCGTGGCCGGACTACATGGCCCCCGACACGATCAAGAAGTTCGAGGCCGAAACCGGCATCAAGGTCAATTTCGACACCTACGACATGACCGAGATGGCGGAGGCGCGCATGCTCGCGGGCCGCACGGGCTATGACGTCGTGGTGCACGCGGAACGCTACTCGGCACGGCTGATCCCGATCGGCGTGTACCAGCCGCTCGACAAATCGAAGCTGTCGAACTGGAAGAACCTCGATCCCTGGGTGCTGGAGACCCTCGGATCGGCCGATCCCGGCAACCGCTTCGGCGTGCCCTACCTCTGGGGCACGACTGGCTTCACCTACAACGTCGACATGATCCGCGAGCGCATGCCCGATGCGCCGGTGACGAGCGGCGACATGATCTTCAAGCCCGAGGTCGCGAAGCGCTTCGCCGACTGTGGCATCACTTTCATTGACGAGCCGACCGACGTGATCCCGCTCGCGATGCTCTACCTCGGCCACGACCCGAACAGCCTCGATCCCGCACACCTGGCCGACGTCGAGAAGCTGCTGAAAGGCGTGCGCCCCTACATCCGCTATTTCAGTTCCGCAAAGATGCTCATCGACCTGCCGAACGAGGAGGTCTGCATCGCGATGAGCTGGTCGGGCGACTATTCCCAGGCGATGCACCGCGCGAAACAGGCCGGCCGGCCAGTGAACCTCGCCTACACGGTCCAGAAGGAGGGCGCGCTCGCCTGGTTCGACCTGTGGTTCATCCCGGCCGATGCGCCGCACCCGGACAATGCGCACCGTTTCCTCAACTACCTGCTGCGACCCGAAGTGATCGCGGCAATAAGCAACGAGACGCGCTACGCGGCGCCCAATCCGAAGGCGCTGCCGCTGATCCTGCCGGAGGTGCGGAACGACCCGGCGGTCTATCCGCCGGACGAGATTCGGCTCAACCTGCACAAGGGTGTGCTGCACGGCCCGAAGACCGAGCGGCTGCGCTCCCGGCTCTGGTCGCGGATCAAGACGGGACTCTGACCGACACATGAGCAACGCGACGCCGAACGACCCGAAGCCCGTGATGGTGCAGATCCGCGAAATCTCCAAGCGCTTCGGCGACGTGACTGCGGTCGATCGCGTCTCGCTCGACATCCTGAAGGGCGAGCTGTTCGCGATCCTCGGCAGCTCCGGCTGCGGCAAGACGACGCTCTTGCGCATGCTCGCCGGCTTCGAGCAGCCGACCTCGGGCCAGGTCCTGATCGACGGCGTCGACATGACCGAGGTGCCGCCCTATGAGCGGCCCGTGAACCTGATGTTCCAGTCGTATGCGCTTTTTCCGCACATGACGGTCGAGCAGAACATTGCCTACGGCCTGAAGAAAGAGCGCACGCCGGCGGCGGAGATCACCAAGCGCGTCGCGGAGATGCTGGCCCTCGTCAAGCTCGAGGCGCTCCGGAGCCGCAAGCCCGACAAGCTCTCCGGCGGCGAGAAGCAGCGCGTGGCGCTCGCGCGCGCGCTGGTGAAGCGGCCAAAGCTCTTGCTGCTCGACGAGCCGCTGGCGGCGCTCGACCGCAAGCTCCG
>JANNHT010000050.1:0-5011 GCA_031404555.1 Gammaproteobacteria bacterium | reverse complement strand
GACCGCCTACTGCATGCCCTTTCGAACAAAATGGGTTGCGTCCCCTTTTTAATGGGATGCGTCCCCTCTCTCAGAGCGCGACGGGCCGGTAGTCCAGGCCGAGGTCGCGCGCGACGGCCTCGTGAGTAATCGCACCCTCGTGAACGTTGAGCCCCGCCGCGAATCCCGCATCGCGGCCGAGCGCCTTGCGCCAGCCGAGGTCGGCGAGCGAACGCACGTAGGGCAGCGTCGCATTGGTCAGCGCGAACGTCGACGTGCGCGGCACCGCGCCCGGCATGTTGGTCACGCAGTAGTGCACGACCCCATCGACCGTATATGTCGGATCGGCGTGGGTCGTCGGTTTGCTCGTCTCGAAGCAGCCGCCCTGGTCGATCGAGATGTCGACGAGCACCGCACCTTTCTCCATGCGGCCGACCATCGCGCGCGTCACGAGCTTCGGCGCAGCAGCGCCGGTCACGAGCACGGCGCCGATCACGAGGTCCGCCTGCGTCACGAGGCGTTCGACCGCCTCGATCGTGGAATACGCCGTCTCGATCTGGCTTCCGAACTGCACGTCGAGTTCGCGGAGGCGCCTCAGGGAGCGGTCCACGACCGTCACCTGCGCGCCGAGCCCGACCGCCATTTGGGTCGCATTGGTGCCGGCGACACCGCCGCCCAGGATCACGACGCGCGCCGGCGCAACGCCTGGGACGCCGCCCAGCAGCACGCCGAACCCGCCATTGGCTTTCTGCAAGGCCGTCGCACCGACCTGGATGGACATGCGCCCCGCGACCTCGCTCATCGGCGTCAGGAGCGGGAGCGAACGGTCCGGCGCCGTGACGGTTTCATAGGCGATCGCGGTAACGCCGGACTTCACGAGCGCCTTCGCCTGCTCGGCGTCTGCGGCCAGATGCAGGTAAGTGAAGAGCACCTGGCCCTTGCGCAGCATCGCGCATTCCGGAAGCTGCGGTTCCTTCACCTTGACGACCAGGTCGGCCGCGGCGAACACGGATTTCGCGTCCGGCAGCACCGTCGCGCCGGCCGCCTTGTACGCATCGTCCGAGATTCCGATGCCCTTGCCGGCCGCGGCTTCGATCACGACCTCGTGACCCGCCGACGTCAGTTCGCGCACACCCGCCGGCACCAGGCCGACGCGGTATTCATGAACCTTGATTTCCTTCGGACAGCCGATCTTCACCTGTTCCCCCTTCGGCCACGGCGTGGCGACGGCACGAGGGCCGATTATCCGCTTAAAATGGCCCCGATGGCCACGGCATACCCACCGGCCCGCTTTCCGACCGATCCGGCGGAGCTGGATCAGTCGCTCGCGTTGCAACGGCGCAGTTTCGCAGCGGACCCGAATCCCTCGCGCGCGATCCGCCTCGATCGCCTCGATAGGCTGAACCGGATGCTGCGCGACAACGCCGATGCGATCCGCGATGCGATCGGCGCGGACTTCGGCGGCCGCGCGAGCGAGGAGACCGCGCTGCTCGAGCAGTTCACGAGCCTCGAGGGCATCGCGCATGCGCGCGGCAACCTGCGACGGTGGATGCGCAGCGAAAGCCGCAGTGTCGCGTGGTGGAGCCTGCCGGGCCGCGCGAAATTGATGCGCCAGCCACTCGGCGTGATCGGCATCATCGTGCCCTGGAACTACCCGCTCTATCTCGCGGTCTCTCCGCTCATCGCGGCGCTCGCCGCGGGCAATCGCGCGATGCTCAAGATGTCCGAGCACACGCCCCGCTTCGGCGCGCTGTTCGAAGCGCTGATCGCACGCAATTTCTCGGCGGATGAGGTCGTCGCTGTCACCGGCGACGTCGCGATCGCGAAGGCCTTCGCCGCGCTGCCGTTCGATCACCTGCTGTTCACCGGCGCGACCCCGGTCGGCCGCGACGTCATGAAGGCCGCGAGCGCCAACCTGGTGCCGGTGACACTCGAACTCGGCGGCAAGTCGCCGGCGATCGTCACGACGGGATTCGACCTTACGGAGACCGCGCGGCGCATGATGTACGGCAAGCTCATGAACGCCGGCCAGACCTGCGTTGCGCCGGACTATGCGATGGTGCCGGAGCCATTGGTCGAGCGCTTCATCGCTGCCTGCCGCGACGCGACCCGATCGTTCTACCCGTCGCTCGCGACCAATCCGCAGTACACCTCGATCATCAACGACCGCCAGTACCGGCGGCTCACGGCCCTGATCGAGGATGCGCGCGGTCTCGGCGCCGCCATCCATCACCTGCACGACGAGCCATCCGACGCCGAACGCCGCCGTCTGTCGCCGGTCGCCGTCACCGGCGTGAACGACAGCATGCGGCTGCAGCAGGAAGAAATCTTCGGGCCGATCCTGCCGGTCGTTCCCTACGGCTCGATCGACGAAGCCATCGCCTACGTCAATGCGCGCCCGCGCCCGCTCGCGCTCTACTACTTCGGCGCGAACGACGCCGCACTCGATGCGGTGCTCACACGCACAATGTCCGGCGGCGTCACCGTCAACAACACGGCTTTCCACGTGGTCCAGGAAGAGCTTCCGTTCGGCGGCGTCGGTCCGAGCGGCATGGGCCACTATCACGGCCGCGCGGGATTCGACACGTTTTCCAAGCTGAAGCCGGTCTTTTTCGAGGGCCGCTTCAGCGGCGTCCGTTTCCTGATGCCACCCTATGGACGCCGCTTCCGGATGCTGCTCAGGTTCCTGCAACGGTGACGCCCGGCTGGGATCTGCCCTCGCCTTTCATCCATCCGGTGTCGGCAGTGTCCGCGGACATCGACGCCTACGGCCACGTCAACAATTCCGTTTACCTGCGCTGGCTCGATGAGGCTGCCTGGGGCCATTCAGCTGCGCTCGGCGTGACCGCGGAACACTGCGTCACGACGCGCCGCGGCATGGTGGTCTGGCGGAGCCAGCTGCACTACCAGGCGCCCGCCTTCGCCGGCGACCGGCTCGAGATCGGCACCTGGCTCGTGTTCGAGGATGCGCGCCTGCGTGTCGACCGGCGGTTCCAGATCCGCCGCCCGGCGGACGGTCGGACGCTGCTCCGCGGGCTCATTCATTACGTCTGCGCCGACCTCGACAGCGGACGGCCGAAGCGCATGCCGGTCGAGTTCGTGGATCGCTACCGGCCGCTGCCGGAAGTGGCGGCTGCGCTCGCGGATGAACATCACCGGCGATTCGCGCCGGGTGTGGAGCCGCGCGAGATCTGAGCCGGGCCACCGCCGTCAGGCGAGCAGCGCCCTCGCGTGATGTCGCAGATGGTCCTCGATGAAGGTCGAGATGAAGTAGTAGCCGTGGTCGTAGCCCGCGTGGCGCCGCATGGTCAGCGGGTAGCCCTTCTCGCGGCAGGCCTGCTCGAGCCGCTCGGGCTTGAGCTGCGATTCCAGGAACTGGTCCGCGAGCCCCTGGTCGACGAGGAGCGCCGGCCGCCCGGTCACGTCCGGGATGGAACAGATCAGTTCGCAGGCATCGTGCGCGCGCCAGGCCTCGCGATCCGCGCCGAGGTAGCCGGTGAACGCCTTCTCGCCCCAGGGGCAGTGCATCGGCGCCGAAATCGGGGCGAACGCGGAGATCGACCGGTATTGCCGCGGATTCCTGAGCCCCAGCGTCAGTGCGCCGTGTCCACCCATCGAGTGCCCGAAAATGCCCTGGCGATCCGCGTCGAGCGGAAAGTTCGCAAACACAAGCGCGGGCAGTTCGCGCGTCACGTACGAATACATCCGGTAGTGCCGCGACCAAGGCGCCTCGGTCGCATCCAGGTAGAACCCGGCGGCAACGCCGAAATCCCAGGACTCGCTGTCGCCCGGCAACCCAACGCCGCGCGGGCTCGTGTCCGGCGCGATCAACGCGAGCCCGAGCTCGGCGGCGAAGCGCTGCGCGCCCGCCTTGATCATGAAGGTCTCTTCGGTGCAGGTGAGGCCGGCGAGATACCAGAGCGCGGGCACCTTGCGCCGCTCGGCTTGCGGCGGCAGGTAGACGGCAAAGCGCATCGGGCAGGCCGTTTCGGCGGCGTCGTGACGGTAAAAACCGACGACGCCGCCGAACGATCCGTGGCGGGACAGGGTCTCCGGCGCTGCGGTCATCGGGTCAGCGCTTCCCGACGCGGCCGTACGCTCACTTTTTCTTCTTGGCCTTCGGCTTCGACTTGCGCTTGGCCGCCTTCTTTGCGGGCTTCTTCGCCGCCTTCCTGGCTGCCGACGCCGCCGGTGCGGCCTTGAACTTGGCCGCCTCCTCCGAACCGCGCGTCGCGTTGCCCGCGCTGTAGGAGTGCTTGCCGGTGCCGGCGAGCTGGCCGCGGTCCACGATCAGGTACTCGTTGCGGATCGGGCGCCGCTCGAAGTAGCACTCCAGGATCTCGCGCACGCCGGCTGCATAGCGCGCCTGGGCCGACAGCGAGGAACCCGAGATGTGCGGCGTCATGCCCACGTGCGGCATCGTGCGCCACGGATGGTTTCGCGGCGGCGGCTGCGGGAACCAGACGTCGCCCGCGTAGCCCGCGAGCTGCCCGCTCTTCAGGCCGCGCACGATCGCGTCGCGGTCGCAGATCTTGCCGCGAGCGGTGTTAACGATGTACACACCGCGCTTCATCTTCGCGATCAGCGCGTCGTTGAACATGCCTTCCGTCTCCGGGTGCAGCGGGCAATTGATCGTCACGACGTCGCAGACCCGGACCATCGACTCGACGTTCTGGTGGAACGTGAGTCCCAGCTCCTGCTCCACGGCTTCCGGCAACCGATGCCGGTCGGTGTAGTGCAGCTTGACGTCGAACGGCTTCATGCGGCGCAGCACCGCGAGCCCGATGCGGCCCGAGGCGACCGTGCCGACGTTCATGCCTTCCACGTCATACGAGCGCTGCACGCAATCCGCGATGTTCCAGCCGCCCTTCGCCGTGACCCACTCATGCGACGGAATGTAATTGCGCACCAGCGACAGGATCATCATCACGACGTGCTCGGACACGCTGATGCTGTTGCAGTACGTCACTTCCGCAACCGTGATGCCGCGGTTCATCGCCGCCTGCAGGTCGGTGTGGTCCGAGCCGATGCC
>JANNHT010000049.1:0-3614 GCA_031404555.1 Gammaproteobacteria bacterium | reverse complement strand
TCGCCCGCGCTCGGCGAGCACAACGACGAGATCTACCTCGACTTCCTCGGCCTGCCGCGCGAGCGCTACGACAAACTCAGGTCCGCCCGCGTCATTTGAACGAGTAGTGCAGGTCGACGCCGTAGCTGTCGCCCTGCGAATCGTGGATGAACGATCCGCCGAACTCGGGCGCCGGAATCACTTCCTGCAGGTAATCCTCGTCGGTGATATTGCGGCCCCAGGCCGTGACGCCCCAGCGCTCGCCCTCGAGGGCGATGCGCAGGTTGGCGACCGCATAGGCGTCGCGATTCTGCTTTGAGAACTCGCCCTGGCCGAAACCGAAGCCGGTGAACAGATTGGGCACCAGCTCGTCCTGGACCGGGTGGAACCAGGTTTCGCCGACGAAGCTGCCGTCCACGCGCGTGATGAGCTCGAGCCCGCCGCCGCCCACGGAGAAGCGCAGCTCGATGCCGAGATTGCCCGTGTACTCCGGCACGTAGGGCACTTCGTTGCCTTCGGTGTAGGGCCGGCCGTCGTAGCGGTCGATCTCGCCGTCGGTGTAGGCGTAGCCGCCGAGGATCGTCACGTGGTCGGTCGCAAGCCAGCGGAAGTCGACTTCCGCGCCCTGGATCGTGACTTCGTCGAGATTCGTCACGACGCGCAGCAACCCGAAGGGTCCGGCGAAGAAATTGAAGTACTGCATGTCGTCGACTTGCGTGTGATAGATCGCGCCGTTCAAGGACAGGCGGTTGTCGAGCAGCTTCGCCTTGAAGCCGGCCTCGAAAGCTTTCGAGACTTCTTTTTCATAGTCATCGCTGACGCCGGTCAGGCTGCGGTTGTCGCCGGTGCATTCCGGAAAGAACGGCGGCACGAACTGCGACGGGCCGCGGCACAGACCGCTATAGAAAGCCTCGACGGTCGCCGAGCTGCCCTGGGAATTGAATCCACCGGAACGGAAGCCATAGCCGTAGGAAGTAAAGAGCGACCAGTCCTCATTGACCTCCCAGTTGAGCGAGACCTTCGGCTGGAACTGGTCGAAGTCGAGCGAGCGGCTCGGGATCTCGGTCAGCAGCGGATCGACGTCGTAGGCCGGGTTGATGAAGCTGCTCGAGCCGGTAAACCCGGGCGTCTGCGGCGCCACGCGCGGCACGTTGTTGTCCACATCGCGTTCTTCCTGGTCATAGCGCGCCGCGAATGCGAGCTCGACGCTTTCGGTCATGTCGAACGCGACCTGGCCGAAGCCCGCATAGACAGTGCTGCCGAACGAGTCGTCGTAGAGTAGATCGGTCGGGTTCGGCCCGCCGGTCGGGACGAAGCCCGAGTTCACGAAGCCGGCGCCGGAGTCGGAACCCTGGGAGACCACGACATCGCGGTCGATGTCGGCGTAGTAGAGGCCCGCGAGCCAGCGCACGCGCTGGTCGTCCGGCGAAGTCAGCCGGAGTTCGAGGCTGGTGTCGGTCTGGTTGCGCGACTGGTATTGGTAACCGTCGCAGGTGGTCGGGCTGTACGGCGGCAGGAAACTCGTGACGAAGCCGCCGGATGGCGCGTAGAAGAACGGCGCCGGCAAGGCCGTGTCGAGCATGCGCGCGTCGTTGCTCGCGGTGCAGGATGCGGTCGCGCTGTACAGGAAGAACGCGGCGCTGGTGCCGTCGGTCAGGAAGAAGTTGTCCTGGTCGTTGTAGGCCGCGATCGCCGTCAGCGTGCCGAGGCCGACGTCGAACTCGCCCTTGATCGAGAGATTGAGGTTGTCCTGTTCGTTCACCGGGCGGACGTTGTTGATATAGACGAACGGATGGGCGTCGGCATCCTCCTGGAACACCGGCACGCCGAGGAAGGCGGCCGCCTCCGCGAGCGCCAGCGAGGCATTGAAGTTGATCGCGCCGGAATCGATGGTCGAGGCCTTGGCCTTGATGTCGATCTCGCCGCCGTCGCCGACGTTGAACAGCAGGCGGCCGACCACCCCCGACTCCTCGAAGTAGTCGACGCAGTCGTCGCAGCCGAGGAAGCTGTTCTCGAACTGGCCGTCGGTCTTGCGCGTGTACGCCGACAGGCTGCCCCTGGCCGTGCCGCCGAGCGCGCCGCCGATATAGAAGCCGCCCTTGTAGGTGTTGTCCGTGCCGTAGCCGGCGCTGAGCTCGACCTCGGTTTCGTCGCCCGGGCGACGCGTGGTCAGGATGATCGCGCCGGCGAGGGCGTTCCTGCCGTAGAGCGCGCCCTGCGGGCCTTTCAGCACTTCGATCTGCGTGACGTTCGAGAGCTCCTGGTTGAGCGCGTTCGGATTGGTCTGCAGCACGCCGTCCACGACCAGCGCGAAGTTGGTTTCCGCATCGCGGCCGGTATTGATGCCGCGGATCACGACCTGCAGGTCGCCGGCCTCGGCGGTCTGCACCTGCGACACGCCGGGCGTCAGGGCGATGAAGTCCTGCGGCCGCTCGATGCCGGCGGATTCGATTTCCGCGGCCGTGAAGGCCTGCACCGTCGCGGGCACGTCCTCGATGCGCTCCGCGCGCTGGCGGGCGGTCACCACGATCTCGGGCAGCGCGGCCGATTGCGCGGCGGCGTTTCCGGAAGCCAGCACGCTCGCGATGGCGAGGCCGAGAACCGTGGTCGGGCGAGCGAAGTGCGGCATGGAATCCCCCGTCGTTGTATACAAAAGAGGCGCCCGGATCATACTCTCAGCCCCAAGGACCCCGCAATATTGGAACTTCGGCCATGACGGTATACACGTGCTGCCCGCTACACTGGCCGTCCGCATGACCGCCCGGACCCTGTTCGAGAAGATCTGGCGCGCCCACGAGGTGGTGCCGGAGACCGCCGAAACGCCGGCCGTGCTCTACGTGGACCTGCACCTGACGCACGAGGTGACCTCGCCGCAGGCATTTGCCGCGCTGCGCGCTCGCAGGCTGCCGGTCC
The DNA here is from genome assembly GCA_031404555.1 of Gammaproteobacteria bacterium. GTDB lineage: Bacteria > Pseudomonadota > Gammaproteobacteria > Steroidobacterales > Steroidobacteraceae > SCUD01. Next base: position 722 of record JANNHT010000049.1, on the reverse strand, counting down.
GCCGCCCCGAACGCACGCTCGCGACGCTCGATCACTCGACGCCGACTGAGACGGGCCAGGTCTTCGGCGGCGTGCCGATCCGGATCGAGTCCGCGGCGCGCCAGGTCGCGGAACTCGAGCGCAACGCCCGCGATTTCGGCGTCGAGCTCCTCGGCCTCGGCGACGCGCGGCGCGGCATCGTGCACGTGATCGGGCCCGAGCTCGGCCTCACCCAGCCCGGCATGACCATCGTCTGCGGCGACAGCCACACCAGCACCCACGGCGCCTTCGGCACGCTGGCATTCGGTATTGGCACCACCGAAGTAGGGCACGTGTTCGCAACGCAATGCCTGTTGCAGCGCAAGCCGAAGACGCTCGCGGTCACGGTCGAGGGGGCGCTCGCGGCAGGCGTCGGCGCGAAGGACCTCGCGCTCGCGATCATCGGCCGGCTCGGCGTCGCGGGCGGCGCCGGACAGGCGATCGAGTACCGCGGCGCCGCGATCCGTGCGCTGTCGATGGACGAGCGCATGACGGTCTGCAACATGTCGATCGCGGCGGGCGCCCGCGCCGGCATGATCGAGCCGGACGACACGACATTCGAATACCTGCGCGGCCGTCCGCGCTAGCCGCAGCGCGACGCTGGGCAGCGGGCCTTACAACTCTGCCTTTCGCTCGTCGCCCATTCCAGCGCGCGGTTCTAGCGCGAGGTGACGCTCGACGCGGCTGCGGTCGAACCGATGATC
>JANNHT010000048.1:0-6565 GCA_031404555.1 Gammaproteobacteria bacterium | reverse complement strand
GTTTCCTCGGCAAGATCAGCTACGGCCTGTACCTCATCCACCTCTTCATGTGGCCCCTCTTCGATTGGCTCTCCGCGCATTACTCCGTGTTCCGCGGCGTTCCTCCTTCTGCGGCGCGGTTCGCACTGACGGTCGTGTTGGCGACGGCGATGTGGCATCTAGTCGAGGCGCCGATCTTGAAGCTCAAAGGCAGATTTCAATATTAAGTTCGCAGCGGCCGCACGTGGGCGCCGAAATCTAGTCCTTGAACAACAACAGGTCGATGGCGTCGGCCATTGCCTTGTAGCCGGCATCGTTCGGGTGCAGATTGTCGCCGCTGTCGTAGGCCGGAAGGATCCTGGCTGGATTGTCCGGGTCGCGGATCGCCTTGTCGAAGTCGATTACCGCGTCGTAGGCTCTGCCGGTCCTGATCCACTGGTTGACGACCTGGCGCTGTTCTTCGCCAGTGGCCGTGTAGTAAAGCCCCGGCAGATACGCCTGGAAGGGGGTCAGCGTCCCTCCATAAACCTTGAGACCCATCGCATGTGCGCGATCAATGATCTGGCGGTGACCGGCAATGACCTCGTCGGCAGTCACGGCGCCGGGAAAGCCGATGTCGTTGATGCCCAGCAACACGATCAGATAACGCGCGCCGGACTGCACCAGTACGTCACTATCGAGGCGCGCCAGGGCGTTCGAACCATCCTTGTCCTTGCCATGCAGGATCCGGTTGCGGCTGATGCCCGAATTGAGCACCGCGACCCTGCTGCCACTCTTTCGTGCGGCCAGCCGCTCGGCAAGACGATTCGGCCAGCGCTTGTTGGCGTCCGCAGTTGAACGGTTCCCTTCGGTTATGGAGTCGCCAAGTGTGACGATGGCCTTGGAACTCCGGGCGGCGACGACTTCAATGCCCGACAGAAAGTAGAGGGAATCGGTCGTAGCCGTCGTGGGCAGGCTGTCAGCTCCACTGAAATCACCTTCACCCGAAATGTAGGTCGTTTGCAAACCCTCCGAATGTCCGGTCGCGGCGAGTTGGTTGCCCTCGACGTAGATGCTGACCGCGAGCTCGCCGAGGTCGGGCACCTGGAGATTCACGGCATCGCTGACTGCCAGTGCGCCGGGTGGAATCTTCGTGGACGGCGAGCCGCTGAATTTCAGCACCCGGTCCGATCCTGGTGCGATCGCTGCATCGGTACTGCGCAGCGCCACATGTGCCGCACCGATCACCAGCGGGTCGCGGCCGAAAAGGTTCGACAGGCGCACACGCAACCGTTTGCCGCCCAAACTCACTCGCACGATCTGGCGAATAGTCTGGTCTTTGAGTTCGACGGAATTGCTTGTGGCCTGCGGGCTTGCACTCCATGTACCCACCCAGTGGGTGACCCTTGACCCGTCTTTGGCAATGGCCGCAGGCTGTACGGCAATGCCCACGACGGCCAGCATCATCCCTGCAAGGACGGCGAGCGCCCGCCGGAGAAACGCAGCGGAAATCCCGGAACGAGGGGTCAGTTTCGACATCATGGCCATGACATTATCATACGCGTCGCAAGCAGCCTGATCGCGTCAGCCTTTACCCGCGCATGAACACTTCGAATCAGCAATCTGTACTGGTCACCGGCGCCAGTGGCTTTATCGGGGTGCATCTCGTGCGCCTGCTGGTCGCGCGCGGCCGTTCAGTATCCTGCCTGGTGCGCCCGACCTCGCATGTCAAGGAGCTGCTGGCTGCGGGCGCTCGGCTTGTCACTGGCGATATCAATGATCGCGTGGGCGTCTCGCGGGCCATCACGTCGTCGGACGCCCGTGTCGTATTCCACCTCGCGGGCCTCGTGCGGGCCATGTCTCGCGGAGAATTCGTGCGCGTGAACGCCGGGGGCGTCGAGGCGGTCGCAGCGGCGTGCACCGAACAGGCGAGGCGCCCAGTGTTCCTGCTCGTTTCATCGCTCGCCGCAGCGGGGCCCTCGGGCGAGGCGCCGAAAATGGAAAGCGATCCGCCGTTACCGGTCTCGGACTATGGGCGTAGCAAGTTCGCCGGCGAGCAGGAGGCCGCGAGATACGCCGGCGCGGTACCCATTACGATAGTTCGTCCGTGCGCCGTGTTCGGCGCAGGCGACCGCGGGATGTACCAAATATTCAACGGCATCGCTCGATCCGGTATTCACGTCGTGCACGGGCACGGCGACCGGCAAATCTCGCTCATCTCTGTGGCGGACCTTGTCGAATGCATCGTCCTCGCCGCCGAGAACGGCGAGCGCCTTGCGCCCGAGCGCCCGGGGCGCGGCATCTACTTCGCTGGCGCGGAAGACCTTTCTCATGTCGAGATCGGCGTCGCGATCGCTCACGCACTCGGGAAAAAGCTGCCTCGTATCATTCGTGTTCCGGAAGGGTTGATGCGGGTGGCCGGTTATTGTGGCGACATCCTTTCGCGGATCCGTCGGCAGCCGGGGTGGGTCAGCAGCGACAAGATCTCCGAACTGCTCGCGGGTTCGTGGACGTGCTCGTCGGCAAAAGCGCGGCAGCAGCTGGGGTGGTCGCCCGCGGCCCCGCTCGCCGATCGACTCCGAGATACCGCGCAGTGGTACCTCGACGCGCGCTGGCTTTAGGAGCCTGACGGGCCTCACAGCGCCCGGTCGTAGATCCGGTAGGTCTTCGCGAGCTTCGTCCCCGCACGCCTGAGTGTCCCGCGCGAACTCGTGTTGCTCTCGAGTACCCACGAAAACTCCCAGCCTTTGATGCCCCACGGCTTGGCCGCCTCCACGAGCCGATCGAGCAGCACGATGGCAAACCCCGACTGCTGGAAAGCAGGCAGCATCGTCACGGTAAGTGCGCGCGCGACATTGATCCGCCTCCTCCCCCACATCAACCGGAAAAGGCCGAGCGGAAACAGCCGGCCATTGAGCTTGCGAATGATCTGATTGTAATCGAGCAATGCGAGTACGGCGCCGACGGTCTTTCCCCCGACCATCGCAAAGGCCACGAATTCTGGCGCAATGATGTGTCGCAGCTCCGCGGCAATGTGTTTCACTTCGCCCTCCTGAAGCGGGGTGAAGCCCCAGGTGCCGTCGAGCGCGCTGTTATAGAGCTCGAGGTAGGTCCTGATTTCCTCGTCAAAGCGCGACGGGTCCAACCACCGCACCGACAGGCCGCCGCCCTCGAGCGCCGATATCACCGCGGATTTGTAGCGCCCGACCAGCGTCGCGAGGATCGCGACGTCCATCTCGTATGCGTGGAGGTCTTGCGCCTTGCCGAACCCGTAATCCTCGATCAAGGTGGCGTAATACGGCGGGTTATAGGTCATCAGAAACACTGGCCGTTGGTCAAAACCGTCGACAAGCAGACCGCAGGTGTAGTTGAGCGACGGATTCACGGGCCCGCGCCACGCTGTCATGCCCCGCTCCCGGAGCCACTCGCGCCCGGCGTCGAAAAGCCCGTGCGCGACAGTGAGGTCGTCGATGCACTCGAAAAAACCGAAGAAGCCGCGCCTTTCGTCGTACTTCTGGTTGTGGACGTCGTTGACAAAAACGGCGACGCGCCCAACGGCCTTGCCGCACCGCTCGGCCAGAAGTGTCACCATCTTTGCGTTGTCGAAAAACGGGTGGCGCCCCCACCCGAGCAGGAGGCGTTCCTGCGCGAGTATCGGCGGGACCCAGTTCGGGTCGCCCGCGTAGATTGTCCACGGCAGCCTCTGAAAACGTCGCCGATCCCGCCAGGACCTTACCGCTCGGACCGTGACCGCGTCGTTCATTGCAATGCCCGATCCTCCATCACCTGCCGACACACGTTCGCGATGTTCAGCGCGGCGGAATTGTTCTGCACGGGCAGCAATCTGCATAACTCGTCCATCGGGTAGTCCGAATACGTTTCCTTGCCGAGGGCGATGCCGACGAACACCGTCGATGAATACCGGGTGATGAGCACGTCGCAGTTGGCGATCATCTCTTCCGCGCTGCCGCTCCTGAATGTCATGGCTCCCGGGGCGTATCGACTGACCTCGTTCTGGGCGCGGGCGAAGTCTTCGTTGGGATGGAACTTGAATATCATCGGACGCCCGTTGGCGATCCTGAAAGCGTCCAGGATGAAGGACTTCCGATCCTCGCCGCGGAAGATTTCCCGCAGCGGCGACGTGCACACGAGCACGTAGTGGCGGTGGGGAAAAGCGTTGTTGCGGTAACGCTCGCAATTGTCGAAATTCGGGATGCCGCTCACCACGATCTTTTCCGCATTCGCGCCCTTGCGGACGAAAAAGTCGCGGTATCCGTCGCTTGCGACGCAGAACGCGCGGTAAGCGTCGCTCAGGCCCGTGGCGGCGGTACCCGCGATCCAGAGCGGCAGCCAGCGGTGGCGCTGTACCAGGCGGAAATTGCGGTCTTCTGGATCGGTGATGCCTTCCTGGACCAGAACGATCCTGCGGTCGCGGATATTCTTTTGCACGAAGACATCGGAGCACGTGACCACGAGATCGTATGCGTCGCGGCGCCCTTGGTAGTCGATCGTCAGAAACTGCGCCTCAAGGTACTGCCGGCAGCGCCTTGCGAGCTTGTCGCCGATGATGGTGAACTCCAGCATCTTCAGCCGCCGCATCGCTTCGAGCACACCATCGCAGTAAAAAGGCGTGAATGACTGCTCGTACTCGGTGAGATGCCGGGAGATCTCGTGCATCTGCGTGGTCTGGTTCATCGATCCGCAGATGAACAGAATGCGCTTGCCGACCGTCACGTCTCGCTGTCCCACCGAGTCTTGAACGTTCCCGCGACGAAGGCGATCGCGGCAAACCCGGCGGCTACGCCCGTGAGCCGCAGGGTGGCCGGATCATCGACAAAGATCATCGCCGCGCGAAGCGCTTCGTTCACGTAGTAGAGCGGCAGCAGCTTGGCGAACGACTGCAGGAAGGGCGGCATCATCTCCACCGGGAAAAAGGTGCCCGAGAGGAACATCATCGGAAACAGGAAGGCATTGCCGACCGCTGCCGCGCTTTCCGCCTCTTTCGCGAATGGGGTGAGCAGCATGCCGATGCCGACGAAGGCGATGACTTCGATCACGACGATGAGCGGGAGCCAGGCGCCGATGTGTAACCGCACGTCGAAGACGGCGTAGCTGACGAGGAGGATCGCGATCGTCGAAACGATGGCGAGAATGAGCTGGTACAGGATGCTGGAGACGAGCCAATCAGTGCGCGTGATCGGCGTCGTTGCGAGCTTGCGCAGGATGCCTTTCTGTCGGAGTTCCGCATTCATGTTGAGCGCGTTGCCCAGCGCAGAGGTCATGATCGCCATCGCGATGATGCCCGGCACGAAGAACTCGATGAAGCGGTACCGTTCGGAGAGTATCGACGTCGCCACGAGTGTGATGAAAGGCGGCGTGCCGGTCACCTTCTGGTTCATCGCGGCCACGATCGTGATGAGCGCCTGGATCTTGGTGTTCACCGACGTCGAACTGGGATCGTGGACGTACGTCAGCGGCACGGAAACGCTCGCATCCCGGCCGCCGAGCCGCATTGATTCCAGAGCGGCGAAGTCTTCGGGGATCACCAGCACCAGGTTGTGCTTGTGCTCCCTGGCGTATTGCGTGGCGTCGACGTCGGTTGGAACCGGTGTGATCCTGAACGTGTGATCCGTCGTGAGGGCATCGAGCAGCCTGGCCGACGCTGCGCTGTCGCTCAAGTCCTGCACCGCGAGTTCGAAGTCGAGATGCTCCGGCTTGGTAAAGATCGTGCCGAAAACGAGCACGAGGATCACCGGGAATGCGAGCGTGAAGAACATTGCCGATTTTTCGCGGTAGAAGCTCTTGAGCCGCACAGTCAGGTTGGCGGCGATGATTCTCGGCGTCATTTGGAACCCTCGTTCACGGCGTCCGAGTGATGCTCTTCCGTGAGCTTGAGGAACACCTCTTCCAGGTTCGGTTTGCGCACATCCAGTCCGCGGAGGGATAGCCCGGCTCTTTCGATTTCTCCGAGAATGGCGCGCACGTCGTCTGCGTTATTGACCAGTACGCAGATGCTTTCGTCGCTCGTCCGCGTGACGTCGAAGCCCATTTGGCGAATCAGCCCCGGTGCTGCCGCGTCGCTCGACTCCAGTGTAAACCGCATGTGATTGGCGAACTGTTCCGTGAGGCGCGCCGGCGAGTCGGTGGCCAGGATCCTGCCATTCGAGATGATCGCCACGGTATCGGCCAGTAGTTCGGCCTCCTCCATGTAGTGGGTCGTGAGAAAGACTGTCTTCCCACGGTCTTTGAGGCCCTTGAGCACATCCCAGACCGCGCGCCGGGCGTGCGGGTCGAGCCCGGTCGTCGGTTCATCGAGAAACACGACCTCCGGATCGTTGACGAGCGCAGCGGCGATGCCGAGGCGTTGCTTGAGGCCTCCCGAGAGGCTATTGAACTGGGCGTTTGCCTTGCTGCTCAGATGGGTGAGGTTCATGAGGGCGTCGACATCAGGCTCGCAGCCGAACACCCGCGCATAGTACGAAAGGCTCTCGCGCACGGTGATCCGGTCGAACGAGCTGAAACCCTGCGGAAGCACGCCGATCCGCCGGGCGACTTTGGCCTTCGACCTGGTGACGTCCATCCCAAGCACGGTGACCTTTCCCGACGT
>JANNHT010000047.1:0-13085 GCA_031404555.1 Gammaproteobacteria bacterium | reverse complement strand
CGCGATCCGCGCCTGCAGGGTGATGAGCTTGCGCTCGTGACGCAGCGTGACATCGGCAGCAAACCGGCCCCCAGCACCTCGGAAGGGGCTTATGAAGAGAATGCTCATCAACGCAACCCAGCAAGAGGAGTTGCGCGTCGCTCTGGTTGACGGCCAGAACCTGTACGACCTTTCGATCGATCTCCCGTCACGCGAACAGAAGAAAGGCAACGTCTACAAGGCGCGCGTGACGCGCGTCGAACCGAGCCTCGAAGCGGCCTTCGTCGAATACGGCGCACAGCGCCAGGGATTCCTGCCGCTCAAGGAAGTCGCGCGCGAATACTTCCGCTTCCAGCCGGCGCCCGGAGCCCGTTTCAACATTCGCGACGTCCTCCAGGAGGGCCAGGAACTGCTGGTCCAGGTGGAGAAGGAAGAACGCGGCAACAAGGGCGCCGCGCTCACGACCTTCATCAGCCTCGCCGGGCGATTCCTGGTGCTGATGCCGAACAATCCCCGTGCCGGCGGCGTGTCGCGCCGCATCGAAGGGGAGGAACGCGACGTCACCCGCGATTCGCTCGACCAGCTGCATGTGCCGGACGGCATGGGCACGATCGTGCGCACGGCCGGCGTCGGCCGCGCCCCCGAGGAACTCCAGTGGGACCTCGACACCCTGCGGGCGAACTGGGATGCAATCGTCACTGCGGCGGGCGGTCGCCCGGCGCCGTTCCTGGTCTACCAGGAAAGCGATGCCGTCACGCGCGCGCTCCGTGACTATCTCTCCGACGATATCGGCGAGGTCCTGATCGACGAAGCCGGTGCCCACGGGCACGCGCTCGAGTACGTGCAGCGCTTCCAGACTCCGGAGGCACAGCGCCAGATCAAGCACTACGTCGACGAAGTGCCCCTCTTCACCCGCTTCCAGATCGAGAGCCAGATCGAAACGGCGTACTCGCACACGGTCACGCTGCCCTCCGGCGGCAGCATCGTGATCGACTACACCGAGGCGCTGGTGTCGATCGACATCAACTCGGCGCGGGCCACCCGTGGCGCCGATATCGAGACCACCGCTTACAACACCAACCTGGAGGCGGCCGACGAGATCGCGCGGCAGCTCCGGATCCGCGACCTCGGCGGCCTGATCGTCATCGACTTCATCGACATGGAGTCGAAGAAGAACCAGCAGGGTGTCGAGGACCGGCTGCGGGATGCAGTGCGTTCCGACCGGGCGCGCATCCAGCTCGGCAAGATCTCCCGCTTCGGGCTGATGGAGATGTCGCGCCAGCGCCTGCGGCCCTCGCTCGGCGAATCGACTCACCTCGCCTGCCCGCGCTGCAGCGGCATGGGCACGATCAGGAGCGTCGAATCGATGGCGCTCGCCGTGCTGCGCCTGATCGGCGAGGAAGCGAGGAAGGAGCGGACCACGCGCGTGATCGCGCAGTTGCCGGTAGACGTCGCGACCTTCCTGATCAACGAGAAGCGTGAATGGCTGCACGCCCTCGAAAGCCAGCGCGAGGCCAGCATCGTGCTGGTGCCGGACGCGAACATGCAGACGCCGAACTATTCCATCCGCCGCGTGCGCGATGACGAGATGGCGGTCGCCGGCAATGCGCTGACGAGCTACCAGATCGTGGGCCAGGGCCCCGTCGAACTCGACTTCAGGCCGGCATCCGAGCAGCATCCGGCCGCCGCACCGGCCGCCGTGCAGCCGATCGCACCATCGGCGCCGGCGCCCGTGCCGCAGGCGGCACGCGAGCCCGCGCAACCGGGACTGTGGACGCGCATCGTGCGTTTCTTCCGCGGCAGCGAAGGCAGTGGACCGGCCGAGCGCGAAGCGCCCTCGCGCCACCAGGGACGCGACGAGCGTCCTGGCGGCGACCGCCACCACCGCAATGAGCGGGGCGGACGGCACCACAGCCGCAATGAGCGCGGCCCGCGGCGCGACCGCGAGCCGGATCGCAACCGCGACCGCGATGGCCATCGCGATCGGGATGGCAACCGGAATCGTGATCGCGACCGCAACCGGGATCGTGACCGCCCGCGCGAGCCGGACCGCGCGCGCGCAGACCAGCCACGCCACGACGGCCACGCGCAGCGGGAACGCCCGCCGGCGCCGCAACCGCCGCAGGCTGCCCAGGGTCAAGGGGGCCCCGATCAGGTCAACGGCGACGGTGATTCCCAGCGCCGCCGTCGGCGCCGCCGCGGACGCGGTGGACGCGGACGCGACCGTCATGAGTCTCAAGGTAGCGCCGAGCAGGCGCCGATGCAGCATGAAGCGAGCTTCGATGCGCCGCGCGAGTTCGTGCCGCCGCCGATGCCGCACACGCATTCGGCCGAGCCTGCCATGGAGCCGCGTCCGACGCAGTCGCCTGCAGCGGAATCTCCGCCAGTGCCGCCGGCGCCGAAGACCGGTCAGTCGTTCACGGTCTGGTCTTCGTCGCCCGGCGACGGCCAGCACTTCGGACCGAAGGACTGATCAGCCGGGACGGTTGAGCGCGGCCAGCAGGCCGCACGCGGCCGCCTCGACGAGATCGAGCACCTCCTCGAATCCTCCCGGCCCGCCGTAGTACGGGTCCGGCACCTCGCGCCTGCCGAGTTCCGGCGCGAAATCGAGCAGCAGGCGGACGCGATCGCGGCGCGCCGGCGGCGCAATCTCGAGCAGGTGCTGGAAGTTGTCCTCGTCCATCGCGAGCAGCAGGTCGAAGCGGTCGAAGTCGGCCGGCATGACCTGGCGTGCCCGGAGCCCCGTCATGTCGATGCCGCGCGCTCGCGCCGCTGCGCTCGAGCGCCTGTCCGGCGGGCTGCCGGCGTGATAGGCATGCGTTCCGGCGGAGTCCGCCTCGATCCGCTCCCGCGCCGGGTGTGACGACAGGAGCTGCCGGAAAACTGCGAGCGCCGTCGGCGAACGGCAGCTGTTGCCGAGGCAGACGAACAGCACGCGCTGCATCAGGTCCGGCGTCCGTCCCGGAGCCAGCCGGCGAAAATCTCGATCGCGCGCCGCGTTTCCTCCGTCGAAACGGCAAACGACAGGCGCACGCTGCGCCCGCCGTCCTCTGCATCGAAATCGCGGCCGGTGTTGAGCGCGAGGCCGGTGGCGTCCAGGAGTTCACGGCACCACGCCAGTGAATCCGAGGTCAGGTGCCCGATGTCCGCATACAGGTAGAACGCGCCGTCCGGCGGGGCGATGCGCGTGATCCCGAGTCTCGGCAATGCCTCGAGCAGCAGTTCGCGGTTCGCGGCATAGGTCGCGACGTGGCCCTCGAGCTCGGCCGCCTCGTCCATCGCGACCAGCGCCACGTGCTGTGACAACGTCGGCGGCACGAGGAACAGGTTCCCCGCATACCGGTTCATCAGCTCGACCGAAACGGATGGCACGACGCACCAGCCGAGACGCCAGCCAGGCATGCACCAGTATTTCGAGAACGTGTTGATGGCGATGGCGTCCGGCAGGTCGCGCAGCATCGAGCGAGCGGGCTCGCCATAGGTGATGCCGTGGTACGTCTCATCCGACAGGACGCGGATGCCGCGCCGTCGGCAGACCGCGGCGATGGCGCCCTGCTCCGCCGGATCGAGCATCGTGCCGGTCGGATTCGACGGGCTCGTCAGGATCAGCCCCGCCGGCGCCGGATCGAGTCCCTCGATCATCGCGGCGGTCGGCTGGAATCGCGACTCCGCGCCGCAATCCAGCTCGACCGGCACCAGGCCGAGCGCCAGCAGCACGTTGCGGTGCGCCGGGTAGCCGGGGCGCGCCATCGCGACTCGCGCACCCTGCGGGAACAGCACATTGAGCGCGAGCACGATCGCGCCCGAGGCGCCTATCGTCAGCACGACGCGGGCGGGATCAATCGTGAGCCCATCGCGTTCGAGATACAGGCGCGCGATGCGTTCGGCGAGTGCGCGGCTCTCCCAGTATCCCTGCGCCGTGGTCGCGAGCGCGTGCTGTCCGGCCGCGATCGCCGCGGCCGGCGCACCTGCCGACGGCTGACCGACTTCCATGTGGATGACCGGCAGGCCACGGCGCTCCCGCGCATTGGCCATCCGGTTGATTTCGACCGCGTAGAAGGGCGCGACCGCGCCCGCGGCCCCGTTCATCGGCGCGTGCGCCCGAGCATCAGTTCCTCGGCGCGCTTCAGGTCCTCCGGCGTGTCGATCCCCGGCCCCGGCGCCTCGGCGGCATCGGCGATCGCGATCGCCATGCCGGCCTCGAGCGCGCGAAGCTGCTCGAGCTTCTCCACCTGCTCGTGCGCGGACGGCGGCAGCGCTGCAAGCTTCAGGAGCGCCGCGACGCGATACGCGTAGATGCCGATGTGGCGGCGCGCGGCGCCTTCCGGCAACGCGGCGCCGCCGCGATTCCACGGAATCGGCGCGCGGCTGAAATAGAGCGCGCGACCCCGTCCGTCTGCGACGACCTTGACGACGTTTCGATCCTCGTAGTCGGCGGCCTCGGTGATCGGCGTCGCGAGCGTCGCGATGGATGCCCCCGGATCACCGGCGAGGAGCGCTGCCGCCTGCGCGATCAGCGTCGGCGGCAGCAGCGGCTCGTCGCCCTGGACGTTGACGACGATCGATTCGGGCGGCCAGCCGCGCCGGGTCGCGACTTCCGCGATGCGATCGGTGCCGGACGGGTGTTCAGTGGCCGTCATCTCGACGTCCGCGCCCGCAGCCCGGCAGGTGTCGCCGATGCGGGCATCGTCCGTCGCGACGATCACCTCCGCCGCGCCCGACTGCATCGCGAGGCGCTGCACGTGCAGGATCATCGGCAGGCCAGCGATCAATGCCAGTGGCTTGCCGGGCAGCCGGGTCGATGCGTGCCGGGCCGGAATCACGACGCGGAACATTCAGCGGCCCGCGAGCGCGGGATCGTCCGGCGCGAGTGCGCGGGCGGCGTCCGGCAGCATCACCGGAATGCCGTCCTGAACCGGGAATGCCAGGCGGTCTGCGCGGCACAGGTATTCCGACGACTCGCGCAGCCACACGAGCGGCCCCTTGCAGACCGGGCAGGCGAGGATGTCGGTCAGGCTCTCGGTCACGATTCGGTGTTTCCTTGCAGGCGTGCCGCGGTCACGGCCTCGATGTGGGCGAGCAATCGCTCCTGGGCCGGGCTATCGATGCGGGCCGCGACCTCCACGTACCAGGTGTCGCGCCAGCCCGCGCCCGAGCATTTTACGGCATCCTTCTCGGTCATCAGCACCGGTTGGCCCTCGCCCGCACCCGCCTCGTCAGGCGTGATCGCCGCGTGGTCGGGAAATGCCCGTTCCTCGATCGCGATGCCCGCCGCGCGCAGGAGCGCGAAGAACCGTTCCGGATTTCCGATCGCGGCGACGGCGATCGCCGGCCGGTTCGAAAAATCCGCGAGCGGGCGGCGTGTCAGGCCATCGATCGCCACGACCTCGACGGGCTCGAGCCGCATCGCGATCGCCCCGGGCCACCGGAACCCGATTCCATTGATGACGACGGCATCGACCGTGGCGAGCCGACCCACGCTCTCACGCAGCGGTCCCGCCGGGAGCATCCATCCGTTGCCGACGCCGCGCGCGCCGTCGATCACGGCGATCTCGACGTCCGGTACGAGTCCCGGGTGCTGCAGCCCATCGTCACAGAGGATCAGTTCGCAGGACTTCTCCAGCAGGCGCACGGCCTGGGCCCGGTCGGCGCCGACCACGACCGGCAGGTCGAGCTTGCGGCGGATCATGCAGGCCTCGTCGCCGACCGATGCCGCGTCCTCATTCGGGCCGACGCGCCGCGCCTTGCCGTCGGCGGCGCGATAGCCGCGCGTCGCGATGCCAACGCGCAGCCCGCGCGCGCGCAGGTTTTCCGCGAGCCAGATGACGAGCGGCGTCTTGCCCGTGCCGCCGACCGTGAGATTGCCGACGACGACCACGACGCGCCTTGACCGATAGCTCCGGAGCCAGCCCTGCCGGTACAGGAAGCGGCGAAGCCAGGCGATTGAAGTGAAAAGCCAGGCCAACGGCTGCAGCCAGCGTCCGCGCCCGGTATCTCCGTACCAGGTCTCGAGCAGCCAGGCGTGCAGGCGGGCGCGCACCGTCAGACGTTGAACTGCATCCGGTGCAGCGCCGCATAGACACCGCCCGCCGCCAGGAGCGCCGCGTGCGTGCCGGATTCCACGATCCTGCCATCGTCCAGCACGATGATCCGGTCCGCCCGCTCGATCGTCGACAGGCGATGCGCGATCACGAGCGTCGTGCGGCCGCGCACCAGTTCGGCGATTGCGGTCTGCACCACGTGTTCGGACTCCGTGTCGAGCGCGGACATCGCTTCGTCGAGGATCAGAACCGGCGCATCCTTCAGGAGCGCGCGCGCGATCGCCACGCGCTGGCGCTGGCCGCCGGAGAGCAGCGTGCCGCGTTCGCCGATCCGCGTGTCGAGGCCCGCGGGCATCTCGTTCGCGAATTCGAGCACGTGTGCCGCATCGGCCGCCGCCTCGACCGCCTGTGGCGTTGCATCCGGCATGCTGAAGGCGATGTTGTTGCGGATCGAATCGTCGACCAGCATCACGTCCTGGCTCACGAGGCTGATCTGGCGGCGCAGGTCGGTCAGCCGGTATTGCCGGAGGTCCACGCCGTCCAGCAGCACGCTGCCGGCATCCGGGTCGTAGAAACGCGGCAGCAGGGCGATCAACGTGCTCTTGCCGCTGCCGGAGCGGCCGACGATCGCAATGGTCTCGCCGGGCGCCGCCGCAAATGCGATATCGCGCAGCACCTCGCCCTTGTCGGCGGCGTAGGTGAAGGCGACGCCCCGGAACTCGATGGCGCCGCGCGCCCGTCCGAGTGCCACCGTGCCGCCGGCATCCTCGACCGGGGTGTCCAGGATCTCGAACACGCTCTCCCCGGCGGCAATGCCCTGTTGCAGCGGCCCGACCAAGCTGACGAGGCGGCGCAGGGGCGCGGTGATCAGCAGGAGCGCCGTCAGGAACGAGGTGAACTGGCCGACCGTCAGGCCCTCGGACATCACGTCGCGGATTGCCACGTACATCACGGCGGCGAGACCGAATGCCGCGATCATCTGCACGACCGGGTTCGACACGGCTTTCACCGTGACGAGCTTCATGAAGCTCGCGCGGTTGTGTTCGTTGACCTGTTCAAACGTCTCGAGCTGCTGCGGTTGCGCGTTGAACACCTTGATCATCCGCTGGCTCTCGAGCGATTCCTTCGCGACCCGCGTGACGTCGCCCATCGACAACTGGATGCGCGTGCTGTAACGCCGGAACAGCCGGCTCGTCACGCGGATCAGGCCGATGATCAGCGGCGAGACCAGGAGCGCGAACGCAGTCAGCCGCCAGTTCAGCCAGATGAGCCAGCCGAGGAGTCCCGCGATTGTCAGCGTGTCGCGGATCATCGAGGTGATCGCAGTCGTCGCCGCCTCAGCGACGAGCTCGATGTTGTAGGTCAGCCGTGACAGGAGCGGAGCGACGCCGTTGCGATCGAAGTACGCCGCGGGCAGCTGCAGGTAACGCTCGAACACGTCGTGGCGGATCGACTTGATCACATGGCGGCCCACCCAGCCCGGCGCGTAGACCGATAGGTAGTCGCCGACGCCGCGCGCGAAGAAAAGCACGATGATCCCGGCCGGCACCAGGACAAGTACGCCGCTGTCCTTCTCGACGAAGGCACCGTCCAGGAACTGCTTGACGAGCCACGCGAGACCCGTGTCGACCGCGGCGAACAGCACCATGCCAACGACGCCCAGCAGGAACATCGCCCAGTGCGGCTTGGCATAGGCGAGCAGCCGGAGATAGATCCTGAGGCCGCTGGCGGACAGCGGCGGCAGCGTGCCGTCAATCTTCCGTTTGTTGGCTGACTGTCGCAATGTTGACCTGCGTGAAACCGAGGCGCGCCGCGACGTCCATCGCCGTGACAACTGCCTGGTGCGTGGCGCGCGCATCCGCGCGGATGGTGATCGGTTGCGTCCCGAGCTCGCCCCCCACCTGACGCAGAGCCGCGGCAAGCGTCTCGCGCCGGTTGTTGACCAGCATGCGCTCGTTGACTCGGTAGCCGCCCTGCGCCGTGACCGTGATCACGACCGGCTGGACGACGGCCTCGCTAGGCGCGGCGCCGGCCACCGGCAATTCGACCCGGAGGCGGCCCTCCTGCACGAAAGTCGTCGACACCATGAAGAAGATCACGAGCAGCAGGACGACGTCGATCAGGGACACCAGGTTGAGTTCCGGCTCCTCTTCGCGCCGGGTCTGGAGCCTCACGAAGCCGCCTCGCGCCGCCGCGCGGTAGCCGAGGTCTTCGCCGACTGGTGATCGAAGGCCCGCATGAGCTTCATGGCCTCCTTTTCCATCTCCACGACCAGCAGGTCGACGACGCCGCGCAAGTACCGGTAGGCGATGAGCGCCGGGATCGCGACGATGAGGCCTGCGGCGGTCGTGATGAGTGCCTGGCCGATGCCGCCAGACAACATCCGCGGATCGCCGACGCCCGCAGCGGTGATGGCGTTGAAGGCCTGGATCATGCCGGTCACGGTGCCGAGCAAGCCGAGCAGCGGCGATATCGCCGCGATCGTGCCGAGCGTGTTCAGGAATCGGCCCAGTTCGTGGACCACGTGGCGACCCGTGTCCTCGATAGCCTCCTTCATGAGCTCGCGGCCCTGCTGGTAGTTCGCGAGTCCGGCGGCGAGCACGCGGCCGAGTGGCGAGTTCCGCGACAGGGCCTCGATGTGACGCTCGTTCAGCGTGCGCGACTCGACCAGTTTCCAGACCCGGTCGGTCAGCTCGCGCGGGATGATGCGCTCCCGCCGGAGCGTCCACAGGCGCTCGAGCATGATCGCCGCCGCAGCGATCGAGCACAGGATGATCGGCCACATGACGGGGCCGCCGGCGAGGATGATTTCCCACATGGCGCGGCATGATACCGTGCGGGCCCGCCGCCTGCCCGTACCCGCTGCCGGCTCTTTCGGGCCGGATCGCCGCGGATCAGTGAGCGCCGCGCCGCCGCCACCAGTGTCGGCGGCCTGCGCGTTCCGTCTCGATCTGCATCGGGCCGGGCGATGGCGGAAACCGGATCGTGATCGCACCCTCCTCCGCGGTCGACAGCACGGTCGTGCCCGCCGTCCGCCAGCGGCCGACGACTTCGGCAACCGGCATGCCCCAGCGATTGCCAAAGCCTGCCGACGCGATGCCGAGTCGGGCGGACGCCGCGTCGACCAGCGCCGGGGTGGATGAGGTCCGGCTACCGTGATGCGGCACGAGGACGACGTCCGAGGCGAGCGCTGATGAAACGAGTTCGGCTTCGGCTGACTGCTCCGGATCGGCGAGCAGGAGCGCGGTACCGGCGGGCGACGCGACACGCAGGGCGCAGGAGCGGTCGTTGTCCGATCCCAGCGGTTCCGCCCGCGGGTGCAGCACCTCGAACTGCACGCCGTCCCATTCCCAACGCATGCCGCGCAGGCACTCCTGAAATTCGCCGGGCCTGCCGAACCCGGGACCCGTCAACAGGTGTTCGACGTGCAGCGCCGACTGCAGCAGTTCGAGACCGCCCGCGTGATCCTGATCCGCGTGGCTGACGATCAGGCGATCGATGCGCCGGATGCCGCGCGAGCGCAGGTATGGCAGGAGCGATACGCGCGCGGCCGCCGCGCCACCGCGCCAGCGCGGACCCGTGTCGAACACGAGCACGTGCCGGCGGGTTTCGACGACCGCTGCGAGCCCCTGGCCAACATCGACCACCGTGAGCTGCCAGGCGGGCGCCGCCGGACGCTCGGGTGCGCCGCAGAGCAAGGCGATGAGGCAGGCCGCGGCGACGATGCGAAGCCCCGCCAGCGGCAGCCAGACGGCCGCCAGCATCAGGAGTGCGGCGCCGGCCTGGAGGATCAGTGGCTGCGCCGCGGGCGCCGCGCTCGCCAGCGGTCGATCGGCGAGCCAGACCAGCCCCGGCCACAGCGGTTCAAGCGCCTGGGCCAGTCCCTGCCACAGCGGCGTGCCGGCGCCCGGGATCGCAAGTTCGACGACCGTCGCGAACAGCACGGCAGGCAGCAGCAGGACGCTGAAGAACGGTATCGCCACGGCATTGGCGAGCGGCGCGATCAACGAGACCTGCCCGAACGTGGCGGCGAGCACCGGCGCAAGTATCGCCGTGACTGCCGCCTGCGCGTGCGCGAAAGCGATCACCTGTGCCCGCCAGCCGCGACCGGCATCGAGCATGGCGACGAGCGCTGCGGTCGCCGCGTAGGACAACCAGAAGCCGGCCGAGGTCAGCGCCATCGGATCGGGTGCGACCTGCAGGAACGCGGCGATCGTGAGCACCTGCGGCAGCGGCATCGAGCGCCGGAGCAAACGCAGCAGCGCGATGATCGCGACCAGCGCGAGCGTTCGCAGCGCCGGCAGCGAGGCGCCGGACAAGGCGGCATAGGCCGCCGTGATGCCGAGCACGATCAGGGTTTCGATCAGGATGCGCGCGCGCAATGCGCCGAGCGGCTGGAAACGGCAGGCCAGACGAAACAGGACGAGCGCAAATGCCGCGCAACCCGTGACGTGCAGGCCGGAGATCGCGATCAGGTGCGCGAGGCCGGTCGCGGCAAACGCATCCCAGTATCGCTCCGGAATGTTGCCGCGCACGCCGACTGACAGTCCCTTCAGCACGGCCCCGGAGACCGAGTCCGGCACGCTTGATTCGATCGCGGCTGAGATGCGTGCGCGCAGCCGCTCGACTGGCTGCGCGGCGGCAGCTGCCAGCCGCTCCGGCCGCGCGTCGGAGGCGACAGTGCCCGTCGCGCTGATGTGCTGGCGCAGCAGATCGAGCTCGCGATCGGGCGCGCCGGGATTGGCCATGCCGTTCCGGCATCGCAGGCGCACCGGCATGCGCCAGCACTCGCCCGGCAAGAGCCCGGACGAAGGCTCGTACCAGCTCAGCCGGATGCGGGTGGGAACGCCTGCAAGCCCCGTGCGGACATCGAGGTCGAAATCCAGCCGGCCACTGCGCTCGATCGCGGGTCCTGCGACGACGCCCGTGACCTCGACCACCTCGCGGTCGCGCGCGCAGGGCCAGTCGGCGGAGAGCATGCGGGAGGCCAGCAGCGTCGAACAGGCAAACCCCATTCCGAGCGCGACGAGCCAGCGGCCGCAGCCCAGGAAGACCGCGGCGCAGGCCGAGGCCAGCACGAGCGCTGCGAGTGGCCACGGTTCCGCTGCGGCGAGGGCCGACGCCGCGCCCGCGAGGAATGCGAGTACCCATCCCTGCATCGTGCTGCTGTCCGGGAAACCGGGGCAGCATGCGGCGTTCCGTTCAGCTCGATCGCGTGCTCAGGCGGTGGTTTCGCGCAGAATTCCCTCGTCCAGCACGAGGACGCGATCCATCCGGCCGGCCAGGGCCGTGTCATGCGTCACGATCACGAGGCTGGTCGAGAGCTCGCGATTCAGCTCCATCATCAGGTCGAAGACCTGGCGCGCGTGCCGTCCGTCGAGGTTGCCGGTCGGCTCGTCGGCGAGCACCACCCGCGGCCGGGTCACCAGCGCGCGCGCGACGGCCGCGCGCTGGCGCTCGCCACCGGAGAGCTGCGACGGCCGGTGCGTGAGTCGCTCTCCGAGCCCGACTCGGCCGAGCAGCTCCCGTGCCTGGCGGGTCGCCTCGTCGCGCGGCATCCGCCGGATCAGGAGCGGCATCGCCACGTTTTCGAGCGCAGTGAATTCCGGCAACAGGTGATGGAACTGGTAGACGAATCCCATGGCCGAATTCCGCAGCCGGCCACGCTCGGCGTCCGCGAGTGAAGACATCTCGCGGCCGTCGATCAGCACTCGGCCGGACGTCGGCAGGTCGAGGCCGCCCAGCAGCTGCAGCAGCGTCGTCTTGCCCGAGCCCGAGGCGCCGACGATGGCCAGGCGCTCGCCCGGCCCGATCGCGGCGTTCGCTCCACGCAGCACCCGGACCAGGTCGGGACCCTGGCGGAACTCCTTCACAAGGCCTTCGCAGGCCAGCACCAGCTTGTCGTTCATGCCCTTCAGACCTCGTGCCGCAGCGCCTCGGCGGGCTGCGTCCGCGCCGCCCGCCAGGCGGGATAGAAAGTGGCCGCGATGCAGAGTACCAGCGCCGTGCCGCCGATCAGCAGCACGTCGCCCGCCTTCACGTCGGCCGGCAGCTCCGAAATGAAGTACACGCGCGGATCGATGAGCACGATGCCGATCGCGGACTCGATCACTCGCACGATTGACGTGACGTTCAAGGCGATCAGCAGGCCGAGCCCGATGCCGAGCGCAGTGCCGGCGACGCCGATCACCGCGCCCTGGATTATGAAGATCCGGAGCATGTCGCGCGGCGCGCCGCCGAGCGTGCGCAGGATCGCGATGTCCGCGCTCTTGTCCTTCACGACCATCACGAGCGTCGCGATGATGTTGAAGGCGGCGACCGCCACGATCAGCAGCAGCACGACGAACATGATGGATTTCGTCACCTGGATCGAGCGGAAGAAGTTGCCGTGGCGGCGGCTCCAGTCGCTGATCAGGAACTCCCCGATGAGGCCGTCGGCGATCTCGCGGATGCGCCGGCCGGCGCTGGCGGCATCATCGAAGGCATAGCGCAGACCGGTCACCGAATCGCCCATGCGGTAAAGCCGGCGGGCATCGTCGAGATGCACGACCGCCAGGCCCTGGTCGAACTCGTACATGCCGGCGTTGATCAGGCCGGCGACGGTGAACCGCCGCATGCGCGGCAGCACGCCCGCGGGTGTCACGCTGCCCTCCGCGATCACGACCAGGATGCCGTCGCCCACCCGGACGTCGAGCTTCTCCGCCAGGCCGTGGCCGATCAGCACCCTCCACTCCCCGGGTACGAGCGCCGCGAGGCCGGGTGCGGAGACGTGCCGTCCGATAGCCGATACGCGCGCCTCGTCGGTCGGGAGCACGGCGCGCAGTTCGACCAATGACGAGCGCTCGCCGGCGACGACCATGCCGCGCCCCTCGATGAACGGCGCGACTGCGACCACTCCGTCCGCGCTTCGCGTCCGCTCGCGGATCCCGTTCCAATCGTCCAACCGGCCGCCGACACCCTCGAGCGTCGCATGCGAGATGATCGTCGAGGAGAGCGGATGCTGAACTGCCGAGCCGAAGCCCGCAAAAAACAGAAAGTCGTCGAGATCAAGGAGATCAAGCTCCG
>JANNHT010000046.1:0-6117 GCA_031404555.1 Gammaproteobacteria bacterium | reverse complement strand
GTCGTCGTTCAGCAGCACGACCTGGTAGAGCGGCGGCTTGCGCAGTTTCGGCTGCGCCTCCTCGACCACCAGATCGTGTCCGCCTCGCCGCTGCTCCTGATCCTGTTCGCCGGCCACCGCTACCCCATCCTTGCGTCGGATCATTTATAGGGTTCGCGAGCGGCCGGTACAAGGGACTGTCGCCCCTGCGCGACGGCTCCGGCAATTGCGAGCCGCATTTGAGAAGTGTCGCACAAGTGCCCGCCGTTCCTTCACTTTCCCGCCCCAAAACGCCTTGTGGGCCGGCGCCGCCAACCCGTATCATGTCGTGGTCAGGTGGGGGGCCAGTCCGGAACCGGAGCGCATGCAACTCGTTGACCGCATTGTCGCGCCCTTGCGCCGGCCCGGAACGGCCGGCCGGGCGGGCATGGCCGCCTCCGCGCCGATGCTGGCAACAGTCGTCCTGGTCATCGCGCTCGCCGCCCAGCTCGCTTCCCTGCTCTGGCGCGCACTCGGTTCCGGTGGTGACGACGCGGCATCACCGGTCGCGGTCGATGTCGCCGCGGTCCCGGTCGTCGACCTTCCCGCCATCGTGAATGCCCACCTGTTCGGCATTGCGCCGGATGCCGGCAATCCCTCCGACGCGCCGGCCACTTCCGCCAACCTCTCGCTCGCCGGTACGCTCGCCGGCACGGATCCTTCGACCGGCTGGGCCATCATCGGTGCGACCGGCCAGCCGGCTCGCGTCTACGCCACGGGGGCTTCGCTGCCCGGTGGCACCCGGCTCGTCGCCGTGTACCCGGACCGCGTGATCCTCGACCGGGGCGGTGCGCGCGAATCGTTGGTGCTGCCGCGCCTGAGCGGCGCCGCCGGTACTGCCTTTGTTCCGCCCGCGGGACAGCCCGGGGCGATGCTCGCCGAGAACGTCCGCCAGATGATGGCGCAGGACCCCGCGGCGGCGAATGAATTGTTGCGCCCCCAGCCGGTCTATGCCGGCGGGCAGCTGCGGGGATTTCGCGTGTATCCGGGTCGCAATCGGGCGCAGTTCGCGCGCATCGGCTTGCAGCCCGGCGACCTCGTGATGTCGATCAACGGCGCGGCGCTCGATGATCCGCAGCGCGGCCTCGAGGTCCTGCGCAGCGTCGGCCAGGGCGCGCCGGTGACGCTGACGATCGACCGCAATGGCCAGCAGCAACAGCTCAATGTCGATCCGTCGCAGGTAGCGGCGGAGCTGCAGCCGCTGGAAGAAGTGGAAACACCGACTTCGGAGGCCACCGAGTGAAGCGTCGCCTCCGGAGACTGGACTCATGATGCGAATCATCCGACCGATCCTGCTCCTCGCCCTGGTCCTGCCGCTCGCCGCGGCCGCCCAGCAGGCCGCCCAGCAGGGCGCGCAGATCACGCCGAATTACAAGGATGCCGACATCGGCCAGGTGATCGAGGCCGTGAGCCAGGTGACCGGCACGAACTTCATCGTGGATCCACGGGTACGCGCCCAGGTCACGATGCTCTCGCACGCGCCGATGAGCCCCGATGCGTTCTACGAGGCTTTCCTCGCGCTGCTGCAGGTGCACGAGTTCATCGCCGTTCCTTCGGGAAACGTGATCAAGATCCTGCCGGCCGGGAACGCCCGCCAGATTCCCGCGAACGACCTGCCAGACCGCGTCAGCGCGACCTCCGACGAGATCGTGACTCAGGTGGTGCAGGTCCGTAATGTCTCGGCCGCCCAGCTCGTGCCGATGCTGCGCCCGATGATGCCGCAGTCCGCGCACCTCGCCGCCTATCCGAGCGCGAACATCCTGATCCTCTCGGACCGCGCCTCGAACGTGAACCGCATGATGCGCATCATCGCGCGCATCGACCGCACCGGCGACGGCGATTTCGAGGTCGTGCGCCTGGAGCATGCCTCGTCGAGCGAGATCGTCCGCGTGATCAACGCATTGTCCGCAGCCCAGGGTGCGGATGGCGCCTCCGGCGCGCGCATCGTCGCCGATGACCGCACCAACAGCGTCCTGATCAGCGGCGAGTCGTCGCAGCGGCTGCGCTTCCGCACGCTGATCACCCATCTCGACACGCCGCTGGAAGCCGGCGGCGACACCCAGGTCCGTTACCTGCGCTATGCTGACGCCGAAAAGCTCGCGGCCAAGCTCAAGGAGCAGTCGGCATCCACGACCGCGCAGCCCGGGGCGGCTGCCGCGCCGGGCGGCGTCGACAAGTCGGTCACGATCTGGGCTGAGCCCGAGACCAACGCACTCGTGATCACCGCGCCGCCGAAGACGATGCGCACCCTGATGTCCGTCGTGGACCGCCTCGACATCCGCCGCGCGCAGGTCATCATCGAGGCGATGCTGGTCGAGGTCACGCAGGATGCGAGCCGCGACCTCGGCATCAACTGGATCGTGGACGGCTCCGGCGACGATTTCCTGGTCGGCCTGTTCAACCAGCCGATCGCGGGTGTCAGCCTCGCCGACGTCCTCCAGGGCATCGACGATCCCTCGACGATCGACGCCGCACCGGGCGGCCTCACGATCGGCGGCGGCCGAAACAACAGCAGCGGCACGAACTTCGCCGCGATCCTGCGCGCGCTCTCGGCCGACGGCGACACCAACGTCGTGTCGATGCCGTCGGTCATCACGCTCGACAATGAGGAGGCGCAGATCAAGGTTGCGCAGGAAGTGCCGTTCCTGACGGGCAGTTACACCACCAACGCCGCCGGCGGAGGCGCGGGCAATCCGTTTCAGACCATCGAGCGCAAGGAAGTCGGCAACATCCTGAAGATCACGCCGCAGATCACCGACGAGAACACGATCCTGCTCAAGATCGAGCAGGAGGCCTCCGGCATCGCTGCGGCCGCCTCGCAGGTCTCCACCACCGACCTCGTCACCAACAAGCGCACGATCTCGACCCGCGTGCTGATCGACGACGGCGGCATGATCGTGCTGGGCGGCCTGATCGAGGACCGGCTGACCGAGAGCGAGTCGCGCGTGCCGGGGCTCGGCAGCATCCCGATCATCGGTAACCTGTTCAAAGTGCGGAATACCAAGAAGACCAAGACCAACCTGATGGTTTTCATCCGGCCGCGCGTGATACGGACACCGGAACAGGCGGCGATCGAGACCAACGCCAAGTACAACTACCTGCGGAACCTCCAGCAGAACCAGAACGACGGCAAGGTCAACCTGATGCCTGGCGCCCAGCAGCCGACGCTGCCGCCGCTCATCGGGCCGAGCGCACCATCGACGGCCGCGCCGACGCCACCGCCGCCGGAGATCAGGCCGCCGCCGCCGAATACCGCCGAGAATCCCGGCGGGTGACCGGGGTAACCCGATGATTCCGGGCAATGCGCCGAAACCGGTCGCGCCCGTCGGGCGTCTCCCGTTCGCATTCGCCAAGCGCCACGGGGTGCTGGTGCGCGCCGTCGCCGACGGCAAGGCCCAAGTCGTCTATCGCGAGGGCGCACAGCCCTCCGCCGTTGCAGAACTCCGCCGCTTCCTGGGCATCCCGCTCGTCATCGAGCGGGTCGCCGAAGCCACGTTCGACGAGCTGCTGCAGAAGGCCTATGAAGGCGGCAGCGGCGAAGCCGGGCAGATCGTCGAGGGCATCGAGGGCGAGACCGACCTCGCCGGGCTCGCCGAGGGCCTGCCGGAGCCGTCCGACCTGCTCGAAAGCGAGGACGACGCGCCAGTCATCCGGCTGATCAACGCCGTGCTGACGCAGGCGATCAAGGAGAACGCTTCCGACATCCACGTCGAGCCCTACGAGAACCGCCTGGTCGTCCGCTTCCGCGTGGACGGCGTGCTGCGCGAGGTGCTCCAGACCAAGCGCGCGGTCGCGCCACTGTTGATCTCGCGCATCAAGATCATGTCGCGGCTCGACATCGCCGAGAAGCGCCTGCCGCAGGACGGCCGCATCAGCCTGCGCATCGCCGGTCGCGCGGTCGACGTGCGCGTCTCGACCCTGCCGTCTGGGCACGGCGAACGCGTCGTGCTGCGCCTGCTCGACAAGCAGGCGGGCCGGCTCGACCTCGCCTCGCTCGGCATGGAGCCGCGCCTGCAGGGCATGATCGATGATCACATCCACAAGCCGCACGGCATCATCCTGGTCACGGGACCGACCGGTTCCGGCAAGACCACGACGCTGTACGCCGCGCTCGAGCGGATCAACGACCGCACGCGTAACATCATGACGGTCGAGGACCCGATCGAGTACTACATCGACGGTATCGGCCAGACCCAGGTCAACACAAAGGTCGAGATGACTTTCGCCCGCGGGCTGCGCGCGATCCTGCGCCAGGACCCGGATGTCGTGATGGTCGGCGAGATCCGCGACACCGAGACCGCGCAGATCGCGGTCCAGGCCTCGCTCACCGGCCACCTCGTGCTTTCGACGCTGCACACGAACACGGCCGTTGGCGCGGTCACGCGGCTCCGGGACATGGGCGTCGAGCCGTTCCTGCTCGCCTCCACGCTCATCGGCGTCGTCGCCCAACGCCTGGTGCGCGTGCTGAACCCGGAAACGCGGATCGGCTATCCCGCCGGCGAATACGAGGCACGCCTCGTCGGCCTGTCCGCCGCCGATGCGGGCCGCGCCACGCTCTACCGTCCCGGCGCCGACGCCGGCAGCGGATACCGCGGACGCACCGGCATCTACGAGCTCGCGATCGTCGACGACCGCATGCGCGTGATGATCCACGACGGCGCGGGCGAGCACGAGCTCGAGCGGCATGCGCGCCAGATCACGCCAGGCATCCGCGACGACGGCCGCGCCAAGGTGCTGGCCGGAATCACCTCGCTCGAGGAACTGCTCCGCGTCACGCGCGAGGAGTAATGGCCGCCTACGAGTACAAGGCGCTCGACGCCAGCGGCCGCGAGCAGAAGGGCGTGCTGGACGGCGACAGCCCGCGCCAGGTGCGCCAGCTGTTGCGGGACCAGGGCCTGTTGCCGGTTGCGGTCTCCGAAGTTGCCGATGCGCCGGTGTTGCGCAGCTTTGAATTCTCCTTCAGCAACCGGATCGGCGCCTCCGATCTCGCGCTCCTCACCCGCCAGCTCGCGACGCTGGTGCGCGCGGCCATCCCGCTCGAGGAGGCGCTGCTCGCCGTGTCGCAGCAGAGCGAAAGACAGCGGGTCAGCAACGTCGTCGCCGGGGTGCGCGCACGCGTGCTGGAGGGCCGGACGCTCGCCGAAGGGCTCGGCGCGGTCCCGACCGTCTTTCCGGAGATCTACCGCGCGAGCGTGTCGGCCGGCGAGCAGTCGGGGCACCTGGCCGTGGTGCTCGAGCGCATGGCCGACTACACCGAGAACCGCCAGGTGCTGCAGCAGAAGATCCGGAACGCGATGATCTACCCGGTGCTGCTGACCGTGATCTGCCTCGGCATCGTCGGCCTGCTCCTCGGCTACGTCGTGCCCGAGGTCGTGCGGGTGTTCGAAGCGAGCGACCATGAACTCCCGATCCTGACCCGCATCCTGATCGGGTCCTCCGATTTCCTGCGCGCCTGGTGGTGGCTGGTGCTCGCGGCGGCCATCGGCGCAGTCTGGGGATTCCGCCACTGGATCCGGGCTCCGGACGCGCGCCGTCGCTACGACGCTTTCAAGCTCCGCGTGCCGCTGATCGGGCGCATCACCCGCGGCAACAACGCGGCGCGTTTCGCCCGCACGTTCGCGATCCTGACGGCGAGTGCGGTCCCGGTGCTCGAGGCGCTGCGGATCGCGGGCGAAGTGGTTACCAACACCCCGATGCGCCAGGCCGTCCAGGATGCCGCGGTCCGGGTGCGCGAAGGTGCGCCGATCGCCCGTTCCCTGGGCGCCAGCAAGCTGTTTCCGCCGATGCTGATCCACCTCGTGGCGAGCGGCGAGACCAGCGGCGAACTCGAGGAGATGCTGGAGCGCGCCGCCACCAACCAGGAACGGGAGCTCGACGGGGTGGTCAATACGGCGGTCGGCATCCTGGGCCCGGCGATGATCCTGCTGATGGGCGGGTTCGTTTTCGTGATCGTCATCGCGCTTCTGCTGCCAATTTTCCAGTTGAACCAGCTGGTGGGCTGAGACCCCTTGCGGACGCGCCCGCCGCGTCTTATAAGTCGGCCCGCAGTGACCCTGGAACGGTCGCATGAGCGAGAAGCCGAAAGAAGAATTCGAGGAC
>JANNHT010000045.1:0-4317 GCA_031404555.1 Gammaproteobacteria bacterium | reverse complement strand
TCCTGCTGTTCTGGTACATGATGCGCGTCGGCCTGATCGATCGCGCGCTCGGAACCGCCGGCCGGACAGACAAATGATCGACGAGCTGGTCAAGTTCTTCGTGCTGTTCTTCGTCGTGGTCGAGCCGGTCACGCTGGTGCCGCTCTTCGCCGCGATGACGGAAGGCGAGGACGAGGCGTTCCGCCGCAAGATGGCGATGAAGGCGGTCTGCATCGCGGGCCTCGTCCTGCTGCTGTTCGCAGTCGGCGGCGCAGCGTTCCTGAAGGTGATGGGCATCAGCATCGACGCTTTCCGCATTGCGGGTGGAGTGATGTTGTTCCTGATCGCGCTCGAGATGGTGTTCGCGCGCGAGTCCGGCACGCGTGTCACCTCCCAGGAGAAGGACGAGGGGCGAAAGCGCAAGGACGTCTCCGTCTTTCCGCTGGCATTTCCGTTCATTGCCGGTCCCGGCGCGCTCGCGATCGTGCTGCTGACCTTCGGCGCCGCACGCGACGACCTGGCCCTGTCGGCTGGCCTGTTCGGCGCGGTCGTCGCGGTGCTGCTGATCACGTATCTCCTGATGCGCCTGACGCCGCTTGTCATGCGCGTGATGGGCGTCACCGGCGGCAATGTGATCAACCGGCTCTCGGGTGTGGTCCTTGCCGCGCTTGCCGTCCAGTTCATCATCACCGGCGCCTCGGCCGCCTTTGGCTGAAAGCGGAAAGGGAACTGTCCCCTTTTTCGCGTAGCGAAAAAGTTGGACTGTCCGCTCTTAGAGACGTTGGTAGCAGAGGTCGAAGACGGCGTGGCCCAGTCGCCGACCCCGCGCCTCGAACCGGGTGGATCCGCGTTCCGATGCATCAATGAAGCGGCCATCCGTCGCCGCATTCGCGAGCCGCGGCTCGCGCGCCAGCACGTCCAGCATCCACGCGGCGTAAGGCTCCCAGTCGGTTGCCAAACGGAATCGGCCGCCCTGCTTTAGCCGGTCGGCGACCAGCGCCACGAACGGCGGCTGCACGATGCGGCGCTTGTGATGGCGCTTCTTCGGCCAGGGATCCGGAAAATAGAGTAGTACTTCGTCGAGCGAGCCCGGCGCGATCTGTCTTCCGAGCACCTCGACCGCGTCGTGCGCAATGAGTCGGAGATTGGTCAGGCCGCGCGTCTCGATGCCGAGCAGGCAGTGGCCGATGCCCGGCGGATGCACCTCGACGCCGATGAAGTCGGTGGCGGGCGAGCGCGCAGCGAGATCGAGGAGCGTGGCGCCGTCGCCATAACCGATCTCCATCACACGCGGCGCCTGCCTGCCAAACAGCGCGTCGAGATCGAGCGGGGCGTCGTCGAACGGAACACCCCAGGCCGGCATCAACTTGTCGAGGGCGCGCCGCTGCGCGTTCGTGATGCGCCCGGCACGCAGCACGAAACTCCGCACCGGCGGGTGCGAGCGGACAACCGGCAGATCGTCGGCCATCAGGGGTCCACGGCGATCAGGTCGGCCGTCAGTTCGGCGACGTTCCGGCAGCCCGTCAGCGCGAGTGTTCGGTCGAATTCGTCCGCGAGGATCTCGATCGCGCGCGCGACACCCGCGCGTCCACCCGCGGCGAGGCCGTAGACGGGGGCGCGCCCGAGCAATACGCCCTCGGCGCCGAGAGCGACCGCCTTCGCGATGTCGCCGCCGCGCCGCACGCCGCCGTCCACGAGGATCGACGCGCGCCCTCCGATCGCCCGGACGACTTCGGGCAGCGCCGTGATGCCCGCAATCGCGCCGTCAAGCTGGCGGCCGCCGTGATTCGAGAGCACGACGCCGTCCACGCCTGCGGCGACCGCGCGCTCCGCGTCGTCTGCGCGCAGCACGCCCTTCAGCAGCAGCTTGCCGGGCCAGCGGTCGCGGAAGCGGCGTATATCGTCCCAGCGAAACGACGGATCGAACATGCCGTGGCCGACGAACGAGTTGACGTCGCGGCCGGGGCCGAGTTCGCGCTCGACATTGACGAACCGCGGCTTGTGCGTCGCGACCGTCGCAAGCCAGCGCGGATGCATCAGCAGGTCGAGCTTCGTCGCCAGCGTGAACTTCTGTTGCGGCAGCAGGCCGGTGCGGATGTCGCGCTCGCGCTTGCCGGCGACCGGGAAATCGCTCGTCAGGATCACGGCCTCGAAGCCCGCCGATCTCGCGCGCTCGATGATCGCATCGGTGATGCGCCGCTCCGAGAATACATAGGCCTGGAGCCACAGCCGTCCCGGCGCCTCGCGCGCGATGTCCTCGACGAGGCTCATCGACACGGTCGACATCGCGAACGGCAGGCCGGCGGCCGCCGCGGCGCGCGCGAGTTCCATGTCACCGTCGCGCCAGGACAGTCCGTTCAGCCCGGTCGGCCCGACGACCGCCGGCAGCGCCGAACGTGCGCCGAGCAGCGTCGTCGAGGTGTCGCGCGTGGAGACATCCACGAGCGTCCGCGGCCGGAAGCGCAGGCGCCGGAACGCATCGCAGTTGCCGGCAAGCGTCAGCTCGTCCTCGGATCCGCCGTCCACATAGGTGAAGACGAACCGCGGCAATTTCCTGCGCGCGATGTCCCTCAGGTCCTCGATGTTGACCGCTTCGCGATAGCTCATGCGGTTCCTAGGCAGCACGGCCGGCGATCCGGCCGCTCAATATACAGCCGCCGAGGAAGGTCCCCTCGAGCCCGCGCTTGCCGTTCATCCCGCCGCCGCCGAAGCCGGATGCTTCCCCGGCGGCGAACAGGCCGGCGATCGGCCGGCCGCCGGCATCGAGCACGCGCCCGTCGAGATCGGTCTGGATGCCGCCCATGCTTTTGCGGCTGATGATGAACTCGCGGATCGCGATCAGCGGCCGGGCCGCGGGGTCCAGGATTTTCTGGAAGGCGCAGGTGCGCAGCCGGTCCGCGGGCCAGCGCCGCAGCCACTCGATGCGCCGCAACTGCTCGTCGGAATGCAGGCGCGGGCCGCGCTCGATCGCGGCGTCGTAGCGCGCAACCGCCGATGCGACCGTCGCGTGATCCACGACGTCGTCACCGTTCAGCGCATTCATCCGCTCGACGAGTTCCGGCAGCGTGTCGGCCACCACGACGTCCTGGCTGTTGCGCGTCACTTCATCGTAGAGCCAGCGGTTGCCGAACAGGAGGTCGCGCACCAGGCCGAGCCGACTGCGCTCGCGGATCACCGGATTGAACTCCGCGCCGGATATCGCGAGCTCCTTGAGCGCGATGCGGCGGTTCATCAGCTGCCAGCTGTAGCCGCCGGGTTCCGCGCAGATGCGCGCGACGAGGTCATGCGTGTCGAAGCCGGAGACGAGCGGGGCGGGGCCGATCCGTTCGCCGCACGAATTGAGCCAGAGCGCGGACTTCGGCGGCAGCAGCGAGAGGCCGTGCCCGGGCTTGCGCGGCCGCCAGTGCCGGATCCCTGCCGCGTAATTCCACTGCCAGTCCAGGTGCGTGATCGCCGCGCCCACGCGCGAGGCCGCATCGTGCAGCCGGCCATCGGCGAACTTGTGCGAGCCGTTCAGGATCACGGGCGGCGGCGAGCCCCAGTCCTCGGGCCAGTGACGGCGCACGCGTTCGATGTCACCGTTGATCCCGCCCGCGGCGATGACCACGGATTCCGCCGCGAACTCGAACGGGCGCCCGCTGGCCTCGATCGTGCCCGTCAGGCCCGCGACGCCGCCGTCCTGCACGACCAGCGCATCGACCCGATGGCCGAAGCGCACCTCCAGCAGCTCACGGTTCGGATGGGCGCGCAGCTTCGCGATCAACGTGTCCGTGAGCACGCGCCCGGTGCCCCACACGAGGTGAAACCGGGGCACGGAGTTTCCGCCGCCATACAGGCCGCGCTCGACCCAGAGCGGCATCGGCAGGAAGCGCACGCCTGCGGCATTCAGCCACTCGTGGACTTCCGGAACGCAGCGTTCGACGTAGTGCCGCGCCCAGGCGCGCGGCCAGCGCGCGGAATCGGGCAATTCGCCGAAAGACAGCCAGTCCGCAAAGCCGAGTTCGGCGTCGTCCAGGATGCGGTTCCGGCGCTGTTCGGGCGAGCCCGCGAACCAGAGACCGCCGAACGCCTCGCGTGCGAGACCGCCCAGGTTCTCGTCCGTGTCGCGATCGACGAGCAGTACCCGCCGCCCGCGGGACAGGGCCTCGATCGCGGCGACGATGCCTGCGATCCCGGCGCCCGCGATCGCGACGTCGGTCGAGTGGCGCTCCGGGTTCATGGAGCCGAATGTACACGCGCGGGAATGGCAGAGTATATTCCTGACGATTCCCGGCAGATTGCCGCGCGCCACCGCGGGTGTAGTTCAATGGTAGAACTGCAGCTTCCCAAGCTGCTAAC
>JANNHT010000044.1:0-4451 GCA_031404555.1 Gammaproteobacteria bacterium | reverse complement strand
CCCCCCCCCACTAACACCCGACCCGGCACCAACAGCAAGAATCGGGTTGGCTGCGGCAAGGGCGCGCGCGATGCTGACCGCATGAAATACCTGCTTCGCGGCCTCGAGCCCGCCCAGTTCGAACCCCTGTTCCGGATGGACGCCGAAGCACTCGCCGCGCGCGGCATTCGCTGGATGCGCGTGGACCAGCCGGTCGGCTTTCCCTGCCGCATCAGCCTCGAGGATGCGCCGGTCGGCGAAGACGTGCTGTTGCTGCCGTTCGTGCACCAGGACAGCCGCTCGCCGTATCGCGCTTCGGGTCCGATCTTCGTGCGCCGCGGCATGCCGGCCGCGGCCCGGTTCGTGGACGAGCTGCCGCCCTACCTCACGCGTCGCCCGCTGTCGGTGCGCGCCTACGACGCGGCGGACGAGATGATCGACGCCGACGTGATCGACGGCAGCCAGGCCGAACCACTGATCGAGAAGTATCTCGGGCTCGAGGCGACGCGCTACCTGCACATCCACTTCGCGCGGCGCGGCTGCTACGCCTGCCGCGTCGAAACGCTCTAAAAGGGGACGCATCCCTTTATTCCGAGTAAAGGGATGCGTCCCCTCTCAGGGCTTCTTCTGCGGGAAGGGATCCACCGGCTCGCGCTTGAGGTGTTCGAACAGATCGCTGCGCGGCTTTTTCCTGCCGAGCGGGATGATGCAGCGGCGCACGCCCTCGTGCGCCTTGTGGAAATCCGCCATCGTCAGGCTCTGGGTCCCGAGCGAGATGTAGCAGTCGTCCGACACCCAGAGGATCTGCTCGCCCTCCGCCGTCCGCTCCGCTGTGCCCGTGCGCCCCTTGGAGGCCTTTTTCCAGATCGAGGGCGGGTGCTCGTCCTTCGGCCGCCCGGTCGGCGCTTTCGGCATCTCGCCGAAGCGGCGATACGGCGATTCCTTGCCGACCTCGGCCGCGGCGTCACGCGCGTCATTGAACCAGCCGAGTGCGTCCCTCAATTTCGGCACCACCGCCTCCGGCATCACCGGAGGCCGCAGCACCGGCAACACCGGCAGCATCATCGGCGCCGAGTCCGGATCCGGCAGCTCATCGGGTTCGGGTGGTAGCGGCGGGAGCGCAGGCAGCGCGGGAAACCAGACCGGCAGCTCCTCCAGGATGACCGCCACGGGCCGTTCAAATCGCAGCGCCAGCAGCCAGAGGAGCGCCACGACATGCAGAGTGAGCGTCGCCGCGAGCGCGATCGCCCTCGATCGATCCAGCCTGAAAACCAATGCTGCTTCATCCCCCACCGCCCGCCTGATCCGACCGGCGCGCTGCCCGCCCGTTCCAAGCCCGACGCTTTCACTATTATTTCAATGAGTTATGCGCGCCCGCCCGCAGCGTCTTTTGCGTGTGCCCCCCTCCCGGCGTAGGATCGCGCAGCGGTTCCGGCCACCGGGCCGCGTCACAACTAGCTCAGGGGGGACGTTCAAGTGAATCCATTCAAGCTCATCGGTTGGGCGGCTATTGCTTTGGCCGTGGTCAGCGCCTTTACGGCGATTCCGTATGTGGGGCTGATCCTGTTGCTGCTCGGCCTCGTGGTCGGTATCAGCATCGCCGCGGAAGACAGCGTGCGTGTAATGGTGACGGCATTGGTGCTGACCGGGCTGTCGGGGGTGTTCTACGACCACATCCCAGAAATCGGCGGCTACATCACGAAGATCTTCCTCGCGGGCGCCATCTTCGTCACCGGCGGTGCGATGACGGTCATCTCGCGTAACGTCTGGAACCGCTTCAAGCCCTGAACGAAGTCGCAGGACGCGGCTGATAAAGGCCCGCCGCAAGGCGGGTCTTTTTTTATCGCTTGCTGATATTGAAGTGCAGGCGCGTGTCCTGGTGGCGGTCGTCCCGCTTCGCGGCTCCCGTCGCGACCAGCACATAGAGGATGTTGAGCGCCTGGAGCGCATCCCGCACGCCCGCGCCGCGTGAACGCGTTGCAAGCAGCTTCGCCGTGACGTCCTGCTTGCCGGCATAGCTGCGGCGGATGCGTTCGACCGCATCGCGGCTGACCAGGTTGAAGTAGCCGCTCGCCCGCTTGGTGCGGGACGCCGACATCACGACATAGGCCTTGCCGCTCTCGAACACAAAATAGGTCTGGCGCTTGCCGGTGGCTTCGCCGCAGAACTTCAGGCCTTTTGCGAGGCTGCGGATGTTCATGAGCCTAGTCTATTCCCATTATTACCGGCCCGGCGAGCGCCTGAGCCAGAACCAGCCGAGCAACCCCAGGCCGGCGGTCGCCGCTGCCGCCAGGATCCACCGCATCGGCGACATCTTCCGCGCCGCCCGACTCTCCCGCCCGCCCGAGGCCAGGCAGGCCTCCATCGAATCGTAGGGCGTGAATTTCTGCGTCCGTTCGTAGTGAACGGAGCTGTCGTCATGGCAGATGCCGGAATCCGATTTCTTGACCGCCGGCGGCTCGGCGGCGTGAGAGGTGCCTGACCAGACAATGCCTGCGAGGCAGAGGGCTACCGCGATGACCGCAAGGCCTTTCACGGGCCAAAGGATACGCCGCCATGAGCGAATGCACGACTCGGTACCAGCCTGTGGGCCAGCGCCTACACGCGGTCGAGTCCCCGCCCCCTGCCGCCCCTCGCGGCTTCAGGGGATAACGGACCACGCATCGAAAGCGAGGTCATCGTCATGCTGTACTACGCACTCTCATTTTTCATCGTTGCGCTCATCGCGGCCGTGTTCGGATTCACCGGCATCGCCGCAGGCGCCGCCGCCATCGCGAAGATCCTGTTCTTCGTGTTCCTGGCAGTCGCTGCGCTGACATTCATCGCCAGCCTCGTTCGCCGGGGCGCCTGACGGTCAACGGCGGCGGAGTCCGACATGGACCTGGGACTCCGTCCGACCTAGCAACCGGCGCCGCGATGCCAAGCTGCGGCGCCGGTTGCAATTTCACTCATGGAGAGAGACGCATGAACACGAAAGGACTCACAACGCTTGCGGCCGCTGTTGCGGCACTGACCCTGTCGACTGCCGCGTTTGCGGATGACGACGGCAAGGGATTCTACCTCGGAGGCGGTGTCGGCGAATTCCAGCTCGACATCGACGACTTCGACGACGTCGAAGCGACCGTGGACGACTACGAAAGCGACGACACGGCGTGGAAAGCCTTTGCCGGCTACCGCCAGAACAAGTACCTCGGTTTCGAGCTCGCCTATGTCAACTTCGGCAGCCCGGAGGACGAGGTCCTCCCGGACACGTTCGTGGAAGTCGAGACCGAAGGCTTCGCCCCGTACATCGTCGGTACGTTGCCGTTCGCGGCCTTCGAGCTGTTCGCCAAGGCCGGCTACCTGGTCTATGACACCGAAGCGCGCGTCACCACGCCGCTCGGCTCCACGGTCGCCGAGGACAGCGGCGACGACTTCACCTGGACCGCAGGCGTGGGCCTGACGCTGTTTGACACGTTCAATCTTCGCCTGGAGTACGAGATGTTCGACATCGAGGAAGTCGATGACGCGAACGCTCTCTGGCTCACAGGCGCCTTTCGCTTCTGAATGACGAACGACTGAGGAGTCAAGACCATGTTCAATGAAATGAAATCCACCCTGATCGCCGGCGCACTCGTTGCGCTGCTGGCCGGTTGCCAGCAGGCCGAGACCCCGGCCGAAGTCCGGGACGACGTTGCGGATGCGCAGGTCGAGGCGCAGCAGGACCTGTCACAGACACAGGCTGCGGCGTATGAGGAAACCGCCCTGACCCGTGCCGAGGGCGAGCACAAGATCGCCATCGAAACCTGCGAAGCGCTCGCGGGCGACGAGCAGAAGCTCTGCAAAGACCAGGCTCATGCAACACTCGATGCCGCCAAGAAAGCGGCCGAACAGCCCGGCACGTAAGTCCCGGTCAACCCAAGGAGAGAGAGAGATGAACTTCAAGCAAACACTGGTAGCCGTAATCGCGGGAATCGCGATGACGGCCGGCACCGTCGCCTGCTCGGCGACACGCACGCAGAAGGCGCCCGGTGAGCAGCTCGACGATACGGTCGTGCTCGGCAACGT
Source organism: Gammaproteobacteria bacterium (assembly GCA_031404555.1). Classification (GTDB taxonomy): domain Bacteria; phylum Pseudomonadota; class Gammaproteobacteria; order Steroidobacterales; family Steroidobacteraceae; genus SCUD01. The sequence goes on along the minus strand of JANNHT010000044.1, from coordinate 425 downwards.
CAAGGCCGCATTGATCGCGGACTCGGCGACCGACGCGAACCAGATCGACGTCGAAGTGCGTCGGGGCGTCGTGCAGCTGAACGGCTTCGTCGATTCCTCGAAAGAGAAGTCGGCGGCCACCACGATCGCCTCCGGCGTGAAGGGCGTCATGGAAGTGCAGAACAACCTCACCGTGAACAAAGAAGACCAGACGGTGGGCGACAAGATCGACGATTCGATCCTGACCGCGAAGGTGAAGGCGGCGCTGATCGAGAGCCCGGATACGAAGGCTCACCAGATCAACGTCGAGACCAAGCTCGGTGTCGTACACCTGAGCGGCTTCGTCGACAACGTGACCGCGAAGGCCGCGGCGACGAGCGTCGCGATGTCAGTGACCGGTTTGCGACGATATTCATGATTGTCACCTTCTCGTCAATCGGTCTGCC
>JANNHT010000043.1:0-6264 GCA_031404555.1 Gammaproteobacteria bacterium | reverse complement strand
GCGAAAATAGACGCCCTGCACCCTGCCGCGGATGAGGATGCGCCGGGCGGAGCCGGGCTGAAGCCTAGAATTCACCACCCGAATATTCTGTAAGTACCTGACTGTAAAGGCAAGTAATGACCGACATCCTGGTGCTCTACTACTCGCGTCATGGCACGACCGCGGAGCTCGCGCGGCAGGTCGCGCGCGGCATCGACGGCGTTGCCGGCGCGCGCGCGCGGCTGCGGACCGTGCCTGCCACAGGCACCGCCGCCGGCGGCGCTCCGGGACCCGTGCCTGCGGAAGGCGCGCCCTACGCGACGCACGAGGACCTGCGCGAGTGCGCCGGCCTCGTGCTCGGAAGCCCGGTGCGCTTCGGCAACATGGCGTCAGCGCTGATGGCGTTCTTCGACAGCACCTCGGCGCTCTGGCTGTCGGGTGCCCTGGCCGGCAAGCCCGCCGCTGCCTTCACCTCTGGCAGCACGCTGCACGGCGGCCAGGAGACGACTCCACTCGGGATGCTGCTGCCGCTCCTGCACCACGGCATGCTGATCGTCGGCATTCCGTTCACCGAGCCCGCGCTCTCGACGACGACCGCCGGCGGCACGCCCTACGGTGCGAGCCGCGTCGTGCGCGAGGGTGAGCGGCCGGCGCTCGACGATGCGGAGCGCAAGCTCGCGCAGGCGCTCGGCGCGCGCGTGGCGACGCTCGCGCTGAAGCTCGCCGCCGCATGAGCGACGAGTGCGCGCGGAGCCTGTCCCGCGTCGCCACGGGCGCCTGGCTCCTGCTCATGATCTCGGTCGCCTGCTGGCTGCTCGGACCGGCAGGAGCGGGTCCGGTCACGACCGCGATCGCGTTCCTGCCGCTGCTCCTCCCGCTGCCGGGCCTGGTGCGGGGCTCGGGCCAGACGCTGCGCTGGGCGCCGCTCACGCTCGCACCCGTGCTGGCGCTCACGTTGACGGAATTGCTGGTGTCCACGGCGTTCCGCACGCGCATGACAGTCACGCTCGCGCTGATCCTCGCCGCATTCGCCGCGATCATCGCGGCGCTTCGGGGCGCTGGCCGCCGCTGAATCAGCCGCCGGAGCGCAGCAGCCAGTCGCGCACGAACGGCACGGTGAGCCGGCGCTGGGCCGCGAGCGATTCCGTGTCCAGTTCGTCAAGCAGCCGGCAGAGCGATGCAAAGTCGCGCGGCGCGCGGCGCGTCAGGAAGGTCAGCGTCTCGTCCGGCAACTCCAGCCCGCGATGGCGGGCACGGCGTCGCAAGGCGTCAGCCTGGTCCGCCTCGCCGAGCGGCTGCAGGCGGTGCACCGTGGCCGCGGCGAACCGCGACGCAAGGTCCCTGAGCCCGAAGGGAAGCGCCGCGGGCGCCTGGCTCGCGGCGCAGACGAGCCGCCCGCGCCGCTCGAGCAGTTCGTTGTAGAACGTGAAGAGCGCGCGCTCCCAGCCCGCAACGCCCGCAACCGCGTCGAGGTCATCGAGCGCAACGAGGTCGAGGCGTTCGAAACCGCCGAGGAGCGCCGGATCGCCGTCCTTCACCGTGCGAAGCGGCAGCCAGGCCGCGGTCTCACCGCGCTCGCCCGCGCGCGCGCAGGCGGCCTGGAGCAGGTGACTCTTGCCGCTGCCTGCCGGGCCGTGCAGCCAGAGCGGCGGCGCGCGCGCGCCGTCGGCGAGCTCGCCGAGCGCGGCGACGGCTTCGACGTTCGGGCCCGCGTGGAAGGTCTCGAGGCGCAGCGACACACCGAGCTGCACGCCGAGCGGCAACTGGCGCATCGGATCAGGCCGGGCGGCGGGCGCGGCTCACCGCGATCGCCTTGCGGATGTACGTGACGACGTAGTCGAGGCCGCTGATGACGGTCGTGACGAGCACCATCGCGCCGAGGGCGGTCACGGCCCACTGCGGGAAGCCGCCGAACGCGGCGCGCAGAACGACCGCGATCACGTAAGACAGCTGCAGCAGCGTGTTGAGCTTGGACGGCAGCGTCGGGCGGCCCCCGACCGGGCCCAACACCTTAAGGTATTCGATTGCGCCGAAGCTGTTGATGTGGTCGCGCGCGACCGCGGCCGCAGCCAGCCACGCCGGCACGAGACCGATCCAGGCGAGCGTGATGAAGACGCTGACCAGCAGGATCTTGTCGGCCAGCGGATCGAGGATCTTGCCGAGCTCGCTGGACCACCCGAAGTTCTTCGCGAGGAATCCGTCCAGCACGTCGGAGACGGCGGCGATCGCGAACAGTGCCAGCGTCGCCGCGAACCGGCCCTCGACCAGGAACAGCACGATCGGCACGGTCAGCGCCATGCGCAGTACGCAGATCAGGTTGGGGACCGTCGCGACCTTCATGGCGTGAGCGTGAAGATCATGCGCGCGGCATCGATGGCAACGAGCCGGCCGTCGCGCAGGATTGCCTGGCGCAGCGCCTCCGGGTCGCCGCGCACGTGCACAAGGAAGGAAACGGCCTCCGGCGTCACCTCATCGACAGACACGCCGCGCACCGGCGCGAGCCGTCCGAGGAGGCGCATTGCGCCCGCGTAGCGGTCGAGCGAGTCGATGCCGCGGACCGTGACGATCTGCTCGCTGCGCTGCCCCGCTCCCTGCGAGGCATACAGGCCCGCATAGCGTTCCGAGGCGAGCTCGACGCCGGATTCGAGCCCGCCCGAGGACTGGGCCGCGAGTCCGGCGGCGCTGAAACTCCAGTCGACGGACCAGGCGCCACCGGTTGCCGGTTGCGCGCGGCCGATCAGCACGCCCTCGGCGCCGTAGCGGCGGGCCGCATCGATGAGTGGCGCATGGTCGCCGGACCAGGCCTGCTGCAGGCTCCGCACCAGGTCGTCACCGGTGCCTGGCCAGGCAAGTGGCAGCCCACGCCTTGCGGCGGCGGACTCGATCAGCGCGCGCTCCGGACTCTCTCCGCCCGCGGTCACGAGCGCGCGCTTGCCGCTGCCGCGATCCACGGCGAGCCAGACGAGCGTGACGGGGCGTTCGCCGCCCCAGAATCCGAATCCGGAATGGTCGATCGCGTTCTCGATCGCCGGCCCGTCGAAGCTGACCGCGAGCTGGCCGCCGGCCGCGCGGCGATAGCTCACGACATAGCGCGATGCCTCGGTGACGAGCGGCGCGAGATTCGCGCTCTCGGGCGCGTCGGGCCGGCCCGTCACGCGGATCAGGATGTCCCGCATCGCTTCGCGGAATGCGGCCTCGTTCCCGCCGGTGTGCGGCACCGTCACCGAGTACAGGTCGCCGACGGTTTCCGCCCGAGCCTCTGCCCCTGCCAGGGCCGAAAGCAGCAGCGCAAGGCCACCCGCGGCAACGAACCTGCGGAGGAAGTCGACGGGTTTGCTCACGCTACAATAGTACACTGCCCGCCTGACGGGCCCGCCGACCGAGCCCGATCCCGACTGATGACCGACCGACCCCCGTTGACCTATCGCGATGCCGGCGTCGATATCGATGCGGGCGAAGAACTCGTCGAGCGCATCAAGCCGCAGGTCGCCCGCACGATGCGACCCGAGGTCCTCGCGGGCGTCGGCGGATTCGGCGCGATGATCGAGCTGCCGGAGGGCCGATGGAAGCGGCCGGTGCTGGTCGCCGGCACCGATGGCGTCGGCACCAAGCTCCGGCTTGCGATCGAGACGGGCCTGCATGACGGCGTCGGCCAGGACCTCGTCGCGATGTGCGCGAACGACGTCGTCGTCCAGGGCGCCGAACCGCTGTTCTTCCTCGACTACTACGCGACCGGCCGGCTGTCGGTCGACGTCGCCGCGCGCGTGATTGCGGGCATCGCGGCCGGTTGCGAACTCGCCGGCTGCGCGCTCGTCGGCGGCGAGACCGCCGAGATGCCCGGTATGTATGCCGATGGCGACTACGACCTCGCCGGATTCTGCGTCGGCGTCGTTGAGCGCGAACGCATCATCGACGGCAGCCGCGTGCGCGCGGGCGATGCCGTCATCGGCCTCGCCTCCACCGGCCCGCATTCGAACGGCTATTCGCTGATCCGTCGCCTGATCGCCGACAGCGGAGCCGATGCCTCGACCCGCCTCGACGGCACCGCGTTGTTCGAGCGGCTGATGGTGCCGACCCGGATTTACGTGCGCTCCATCCTGGCGCTCGCGGCCGCAGGCGACGTGCATGCGGTCGCGCACATCACGGGCGGCGGCCTGACCGACAACATCCCGCGCGTGCTGCCGTCGGGCTGCGGCGTGCGCGTCGATCCGAGCGCGCTCGGCCGCGATCCGGTCTGGCACTGGATCCAGTCGAGCGGGCGCATCGCGGATGCCGAGATGCACCGCACCTTCAACTGCGGTATCGGCATGGTCGTGCTGCTGCCGGCAGCACGCGCCGATGCCGCGATCGCGGCGCTTCGCGCCTCCGGCGAGCAGGCCACCGTCATCGGCGAGGTGGTCGCAGCCGAAGGCGTGCGGATCGGCTGATGCCGGCGCCGCTGCCATTCGCCGTGCTGATCTCCGGGCGCGGCAGCAACATGCTCGCACTCGCGCGCGCGGCTGCTGACGGCGCGATCGCCGGGCGCATCTCGGCCGTCATCAGCGACCGGGCGGATGCCGCCGGCCTCGTCGAGGCGCGCCGCCTCGGCATCCGGACCGGACTCGTCGAATGCCCGCCCGGGACCGGCCGCGCGGCCTACGGCATCGCACTCGATGCGGCGATCCGCGAATCCGGCGCAGAACTCGTCGCGCTCGCGGGATTCATGCGCATCCTCGACGGCGCCTTCGTCGGCGCCTGGCAGGGACGCCTGCTCAACATCCACCCGTCGCTGCTGCCGGCCTGGCGCGGGCTGCACACGCATGAGCGCGCGCGCTCGCGGCCGGCGACCGCCAGCATGGCTGCACCGTGCATTTTGTGACCGAGGAACTCGATGCCGGCCCGGCGGTCATCCAGGGGAGGCTTGCGGTCAGCGCGGGCGAGGACCCCGCCTCGCTTTCAGCCCGCGTTCAGCGACTGGAACACATCATCTATCCACGCGCGGTCGGCTGGTTTGCCGACGGCCGGCTCGCCTGGCGGGACGGCAGGGCCCTGCTGGATGGGCGGGCGCTCACCCAGCCCGTCATCGAGGAGACAGCATGAGGGTATTCGCAGCCCGCATCCTCGCCGCGGCGATCGCCTGCGGCGCCGCCCAGCCGCTCGCCGCGGCGGAGGCGCTCGCGCCGTTCGTCGCCGAGTACGAGGTGCGCTATGGCGGCCTGACGGTCGGCAGCAGCCGGACCGAGGTCGCGCGCGGTGCGCTGGCCGGCCGCTGGACCATCGTCTCGCAGTCGAATGCGAGCGGATTGGCGCGGCTCCTTGCCAGCGGCACGCTCGAGCAACGTTCGAGCTTCGCGATTGACGGGGCGATGCTCCGCCCATTCAGCTACCGCTTCGATGACGGCACGAAGCAGACCGACCACGACGTGTCGCTCGAATTCGACTGGACGGCGGGTCAAGTCAGCGGCGTCGCGGAGGACGAGGCGGTCGCGATTGCGTCCGAGCCCGGCTTGCAGGACGCGGCATCCATCCAGGTGCTGGTGCAGCTGCGGCTGCGCGCGGGCCAGGAACCCGGCACGATCGCGATGATCGAGAAAGACCGGATCAAGCGCTACCGCTACACGCTGGTGCGGAGCGAGCGACTGAAGACCGCGATCGGCGAACTCGACACCGTCGTGTACCGGAGCGCGCGCGAGGGCTCCGGCCGCGAGACCCTGTCCTGGTTTGCGCCGTCCCTCGGCTACCTGATGGTCCGCGCCGAGCAGCTGCGCGACGGCGACCGCACTTTCCACACCTACATCCGGCGCCACCAGCCTGGCGGCTAGGGGACTGTCCCCTCTTACGTCCTAGGCAGAGTCACGCCCTTCTGCCCCTGGTACTTGCCGCCACGGTCGCGGTAGGACGTCTCGCAGGATTCGTCGGACTCGAAGAACAGCAACTGCGCGACGCCCTCGTTCGCGTAGATCCGCGCGGGCAGCGGCGTCGTGTTCGAGAACTCGAGCGTCACGTGGCCCTCCCACTCGGGCTCGAGCGGCGTCACATTCACAATAATTCCACAGCGTGCATACGTGCTTTTTCCGAGGCAGATCACCATCGTGCTCCGCGGAATGCGGAAGTACTCGACCGTGCGTGCGAGCGCAAACGAGTTCGGCGGCACGATGCAGACATCCGCGTTCACGTCGACGAAGTTGTTCAGGTCGAAGTGCTTCGGGTCGCCTGGCGCGAGATCCCTGTACAAGTTCATTCATGGGAGCGTATCGGAATGTCTCCGCTATGGCGTTGATCGGGTATCCCGTCACGGCGAGCGCG
>JANNHT010000042.1:0-32319 GCA_031404555.1 Gammaproteobacteria bacterium | reverse complement strand
GTCGTTGCAACCGGCAGGCTCGCAGCGAGCTGCGCGCCGCAGACCCAGCGGCTCGCGATCATGGAGCCCGCGCAGTACGCCTGGGGCACGTTCGTCACGCTCTGGCGCCAGCAGGGCGGCGAGTTCACGGGCGGCATGCTGCGCGCGCCGACGCCGCCAACGGCGCGGCTCCTGCTGACCCAGGATTCGCAGCCGCTCGCGGACATCGTGCGGGTGACCAACAAGTACTCGAGCAACATGATGGCGCGCTCGCTCGTGCTCGCGATCGCCGCCGAGAAAGGCGGCACGCCCGCAACGACCGCGGCGGGCGAGACGGCGATCCGCGACTGGCTGGCGAGCCGCAGCCTCGATTTCCCGGAACTCGTGATCGGCAACGGCTCCGGCCTGTCGCGCGAGGCGCGCATTTCGGGCGACAGCATGGCGCGCCTGCTGGCAGGCGCCTGGAACAGCCGCTTCGCGCCGGAATTCCTGGCCTCGCTCGCCCTCGGCGGACTCGATGGCACGCTTGAGAAACGCTTCCTCAACGTGCACGACCCGAGCCGCATCCGCATGAAGACCGGCACGCTCAAGGACGTCAGCGCGATCGCGGGCTACGTGAGCGGCGATTCGGGCCGGACCTATGCCGTCGTGATCTTCACGAACCACGAGGGCGTGCAGAACGGCGTCGGCGAAACCCTTCAGTCCGCGATCATCGACTGGGTGCTCGCCCAGTAAACCGACTGTCGGAAATCTTGACTCGCGTGAGTCCGCGCGCCGTCCGGCGCGATTGACATAATATTTTAGTGTAAATTATTCAATGACTTAGGATGCATGGCACACAAAGTGCATTAATAAAGACAGGAAGGAGACCTGTCCATGCACACGATCCGCCGCACCGCCCTCGCCACGCTCGCCACACTCTCGTTCGCGATGCTCGCCGCGCCCGCCGAGGCGATCAGCATCAATCCCGGATCAACCGGCGTGTTCGGGCTCAACCTGGGCCCGTCCAACTGCGAACCCGAATGCGTCTATTCGAGCTTCGGTATCGCCGATGACGGCAGCCTGAGCCTGCTCTACAAGGCGGACTCGGCCGACGAGGGCGGCACCCCGTCCGACGAGAGCGGCCTGTTCGAGGATTCCTATGACAGCGTATTCATGCGCTCGCGGCAGGACTCGACGATCAGCTTCACCGGTGGTGCGTCGATCGCCTGTGGCGCCTGCTATCTCGTGATCAAGGACGGCAACCACAGCCCGTCGTATTACTTCTTTGACCTGGCCGCAGCCGGCTGGGATGGCATCGAAGACATCATCTTGACCGGCTTCTGGCCCGGCGCGGGCTCGATCAGCCATGTCGCCATCTGGGGCTCGACGAACGAACGCAGCGTGCCGGAGCCCGGCAGCCTCGCGCTCCTCGGCCTCGGACTCGCGGGACTTGCCGCCTCGCGTCGTCGGCGCCGCGTCGCGGCCTAGCCCGAAGGGCCCGCGACGGCCCGCGTTCGACCGGCGGACCGGCGTCGAAACTATTTACAACTCCGTCCGGGGCGAATGCCTGTCACGCCTGCGAACTGTTGACATATCAACTGTTTGGAGTCGATGGCATGGAATCTGCATTGCAGGGGGTATGACACACATTCAGAAGTTTCTTGCCGCGGCGACGCTTGGAGTCGGCTTCGTAACCCTGTCCACGCCGGCGGTGGCGATCCCCGTCTACTGTTCGGGGATTTCAACGACGCGGAATTACATGCGCGTGGATGACAGTCAGGTGGCTTCCTGCCTGCTGTCGGGCTACGGCAGCGGACAAGCCGGCAACATCGGCCAGGCAGCGCACAACGATCCGTTCCTGAACAACGCCGCAGGTGCGGGCTACACGAATATCAGCCTGAGCTTCAACCTGCAGTTCACGCAGTCGGGAAATACCGGCACCTGGTCGTTCAACTCAACGGCCTGGTCGCAGTATTCGAATCTCTCGATCGGATTCAAGTTCGGTACGGGTGGCCAGCCCGATGAGTGGTTCGTCTTCAACCTCCAGGATCTCGTCAGTTCGGGCAACTGGGCGTTCGTCAATATCGGTCGGCGGGGCGGCGGCCTGTCGCACCTCGTGCTGTATGCCAGCGAGCCGACGAACAGCGTGCCCGAGCCGGGCAGCCTCGCGCTGCTAGGACTGGGACTCGCGGGGCTCGCCGCTTCACGACGCCGGAGCCGTCGCTGACGATCCGATCAATGTTCTGAATGAAACCCCGCTACGGCGGGGTTTCTTTTGCCTGCCGCCCGGCCACGTAGCCCGCAAAGCGCGTGGCGAAGACATGCTGCCACCCGGGAACATTCTCCTGCCTTATCGGGCGAGACGGCGAGTTCAACGGACAGCAAGATCGGCTCGATCAATCGCGGCCCAGGATCCGTTCGAGCCGGTCGCGATAGCTCCGGCTCAGCTTCAGTTCGTGGCCGCCCTCGAGCGTCAGGAAATACTCGCCATTGGTGTGCGGCTTCAGCTTCCGGATGCGACGGATATTGACGATGGTCGAGCGGTGGATGCGCTGGAACTGCTCCGGATCGAGCCGCTCCTCGAATTGCTTCATGGTCGCGCGCACCACGTGCGTGCGCCCTTCCGCGTGCACGCACATGTAGTCGCCGGCCGCGTCTACCCACTCGATCGCGGTCACCGGCAGCCGGATCGTCTCGCGGCCGAGGCGGATCGGGATGATGTCCGGAAAGCGGCGCACGCCCTCGGCACCGCGTGCGAGCAGTTCGTCGGCGTCGAGCTGCCCGGCACCCGTGACGCTCGCGAGCAGCGCCACCAGCTGCTCGCGGTGCCGCACCGAGCGGCGCTGCGCGAACTGTTCGCGCACATGGGCCATGGTCCGCTCGAAGCGCTCGTCCACCAGCGGCTTCAGCAGGTAGTCGAGCGCGTGCGCGTCGAATGCGTCGATCGCGTAGCGGTCGAAGGCCGTGACGAACACCACCATCGGCATGCTGGTCTGCGGCACGCGCCGCAGCAGCTCGAAGCCGTCGATGCCCGGCATCTCGATGTCGAGGAACATCAGGTCGGGGTCGTGGGCGGCGATTGCTTCGAGTGCCTCGCGGCCGTTGCCGCAGAGCGCCTCGATCCGGATGTCGTCATAGGCGGCGAGCCGAAGCTCGAGTCCGCGCCGCGCGAGCGGCTCGTCGTCCACGATGATGGCGCGGATCTGGCCCATCGGTCAGACCTCCAGCGGCAGGCGCATCTCGACCCGCAGCCCCGGCGCGACGTCGACGACGTCGATCCGGTGGGAATCGCCATAGAGCACCTTGAGCCGTTCGCGGGTGTTGCGCAGCCCCACGCCGCGGCCAATACCGCTGGTCGCCACCGCTGGCAGCCCGGGCCCATCGTCCTGGACGGCGAGCCGAAGCGCGCCGCCCTCGATGCCGGCGAGGATGGTCACCGACCCGCCCTCCTCGCGCGGCGCGATCGCGTACTTCATCGCGTTCTCCACCAGCGGCTGGAACAGGAGCGAAGGCACGAGCGCCGATTCCGCGCGCTCGTCCACGTCGAACTCGAGCCGCAGGCGGTCGCCGAAGCGCAGCTTCTCGATGCCGAGGTAGAGATTCAGGGAATCGAGTTCCTGGCGCAGCGTCACCTTCTTCATCGGATCCTGGTCGAGCGTATAGCGCAGGAACTCCGACAGGCGCGAGACCGCGAGATTGGCGGTCCGGTTCTGGTTGTCCAGCACGAGCGTCGAGATTGCATTCAGCGTGTTGAACAGGAAATGCGGGTTCAGCTGGTAGCGCAGCATCTTGAGCTGCGCTTCCTGCGCCAGCGCCGACTGCTTGAGTGTTGCCTCTCGTTCGAGCTGCAGGCGCTCGTAGAACTTCACGCCGAAATAGAGCCCGGTCCAGCACAGCATGAGCGCCATCGCGGACAGCGTGCCGAGGAAGATCTCGAGCGGCTGCGGCGCGTGATCCATCGCCCATTGCGGCTTGACGATGTCCATGTACGCCGTGTTGATGATGGCGCGCCAGGCGAGCGCGACAATCCAGCAGGCGAGCGGCGCGCCGATCAGCATCGCGCGCGGGCCGCTGGCCCAGAGCCGGCGGTAGAGCAGGCGCAACGGCAGCGAGAGCAGGAAGCCCGCGGCCGCCGCGATCGCGATCACCTGCACGTAGCCCGGTTCCTTGCCGTACACCGCGGAGCCGACGTACTGCGCGAGCCCATAACCGCTCCAGCCGAGCGTGTGCAGCGCCCAGAACAGCAGGTTGCGATTCCCGCGCAGGAAATCGAGATTCATCCGGCCACCTTAGTCATGAGCCACCCGGACGCGCAACGGCCTGGCGCGATTCCCGAACGCCCGGTCGCAGGCCGTCTCAACCATATTGCCGCGCGGCGGCGGCGTGCTCACCGGCGACGCGTTCGCGCAGGGACGGCGGCGCCAGCACCTCGACCCCCGCGCCATGGCGCAGCAGATCCATGACCAGTTCCGGTTCGCGACTGTACGGCAGTTCGAGCACGTAGCTCCCGTTGGCCTCGATGCGCCCGACTTGCTTCGAATGCCAGACCTCGTCGGCGACCCAGCGGGCGCTCGACGGCGTGAACCGGAGCACGGCCGTTTCGGTGCGCGCGCCGGCGAAGATGCCGAAACCCGCGCCGAGCACGCGATCGAGTTCGGCATCGGCGACCTCGCGCGCGGCGGTCTCCTCGACCCTCGCGTGCCGGATCGCGTCCACAGCGAAAGTGCGCAGGTCATTGCGCACATGGCACCAGGCGTCGAGATACCAGTTGTAGCGGTAGTGCACGAGCCGCTGCGGCGAGACCGCCCGTTCGGTGATGCCTCCGTCCTCCCGCTTCAGGTGCCGGATGAAGAGCCGCTTGCGTCCGAGCAGCGCGAGCGACAGCGCCTCGAACACGTCCTGGTTCACGCGCCGCGTGCCGAGCGTCAGCACGCGGATGCGCCGGCGGATCTCCCGGTGGCCGCGGTCGCCGCTCTCGAGCAGCGCGCGCAGGCGCGTGCGCAATGGCCCGAGCTGGCGCCCGAGCAGGCCGGCGCCCAGGCCGTCCAGCAGGTGATCGATCTCGAGCAGCGCGTAGATTTCGGCTGGGCTGAACCAGACGCCCGGCAGCTCGGTGAGCGCAGCACCAGGCTCGAGGATGTACGCCTGGCGCTCGCGCGACCAGACGATCGGCACGTTCAGCCGGTCGCGCAGGTACTCGATGTCGCGCTTGAAGGTCGCATGCGAGATCTCGAGCTCTTCCTCGATCTCGCGGCGCGTCAGCGCCTTTCTTTCGACCAGCCGGCGCCGGATGCGGTAGAAGCGTTCGGTCCGGTCCACGCTTAGCTGGCCGGAACGACCCGGAGGATGCGGCCGGCATCCTCGTCGGTGACGAGATAGAGTGCGCCGTCCGGGCCTTCGCGCACGTCGCGCACTCGATCGCCGATCGCGATGCGTTCTTCCTTCGCCACCTTGCCATCCGCGCCGATCTCGAGCCGCGCGAGCTGCTTGGCCGCGAGCGCGCCGACGAACAGCTGCCCCTTCCAGCCGGGGAATCCCGTGCCGCTGTGAAACACCATGCCGGATGGCGCGATGGAAGGAACCCAGTAGTGCAGCGGCTGCTCCATGCCCGCCTTCGCCGTGCCCTCGCCGATCGCCGGCCCCGAGTATTCGCGCCCGTAGGTGATCACGGGCCAGCCGTAATTGAGGCCGGGTTCGGGAAGGTTGATCTCGTCGCCGCCGCGCGGGCCGTGCTCGTGCGTCCACAGCCGGCCGGTCGCCGGATGCAGTGTCGCGCCCTGCACGTTTCGATGGCCGTAGGACCAGATCTCCGGGCGGATGTCCTTGCGGCCGGCGAAGGGATTGTCGTCCGGAATGCCGCCATCCTTCGTGATGCGCACGATCTTGCCGATGTGCGTCGAGAGGTCCTGGGCGAGTGCGCGCTGCGAGTTGCGCTCGCCGAGCGTGATGAAGAGCGTGCCATCGCGCGCAAACACGAGGCGGGATCCGAAGTGGTGCCGGCTCTCGAACCTGGGCTGCTGCCGAAAGATCACCTTGAGGTCGCGCAGCTGCCGGCCGTCGAGTCGCGCTTTCGCGACCGCCGTGCCGTTCGTCTCGTCCCTGCCGGGTTCCGCATACGAGAGATAGATCGTCGAATTCTTCGCGTACTCCGGATCGAGGATCACGTCGAGCAGGCCGCCTTGACCATGCGCGAAGACTTCCGGTACACCCTCGATCGGATCCGACAGCGATCCGTCCGCGGCGACGTAACGGAGCCGCCCGGGGCGCTCGGTCACGAGCATGCGCCCGTCGGGCAGGAACGCGAGACTCCACGGATGCTCGAGACCGCTCGCGACCGTCGTCACGGTCACCCGCGTGTCGCCGGTTGGGCTAACCACGCTCTCGTCCTGGCAGGCCGCGGTTCCCGCGAAGAGCGTGGAAATCAGCAGGCTGCGCGCGAGAATCGAGTTCGCTGTCATGTCTTCACCATCACGTTGCCGTCCTTGATCCGCACCGGAAATGTCCTGAGCGGCGCGGGCTTCCTGACGACATCCAGGAGCTGGATGCCCGGTGGGAAATTCGCCCATTCGACGACCTTGCCCGTCGCGATCTCGAAGCGCGCGCGATGCAGCGGGCACCGCACCTGGCAGCCGTCGACGATCGAGCCACGGGCGAGCGGTGCAAAGGTATGCGGGCACTGGGCCTGGGTTGCATGCCAGCCGTCCTCGAGATGGTAGACCGCGACGCGCTCGGAGCCCGCGCGAAACGCCTTCATGCCGCCGACCGGCAGTGCGTCTATGCTGCACACCGCGTGCTCGGCCATCAGCCGGCTGCGACCCGCGTGATGATGTAGCCGCCAGACTTGGCGTCGAACTCGAGTTCGATCAGCTTGCGATCGCGTGCCTCTTCGAGCAGCTTGCCGAAGGTCTTGAAGCCGTAGTAGTCCTCGTTGAACCCGGGCTTCCGGCGCTTGATCGCCTGCTTGACCATGGAACCCCAGACCTTTTCCTCGGCGTCGCGTTCCGCAAACAGGTCCTCCGCGGTCTCCATCAGGAGCTCGATGCCCTCCTGGCGGCGGTCGTCGGGAGCGCCCGGCGCAGCCTTGGCCGCGGTCTTGCCGACCTTCTCCTTGCGCGCGACCCGCGCCCTGCCTTCGCCGCGCACCAGGTCATCGTAGTAGATGAACTCGTCGCAGACGCTGATCAGCAGGTCCGAGGTCGAGTGCTTCACGCCGCAGCCGATCACGGTCTTGTTGTTCTCGCGCAGCTTCGACACCAGCGGCGAGAAATCCGAGTCGCCGCTGATGACCACGAAAGTGTCCACGTGCTCCTTTGTGTAGCAGAGGTCGAGTGCGTCCACGACCATGCGGATGTCGGCGGAATTCTTGCCGGACTGGCGAACGTGGGGGATCTCGATCAGCTCGAAGGCGGCCTCGTGCATCGGCCGCTTGTAGTCCTGGTAGCGCTCCCAGTTGCAGTACGCCTTCTTGACGACGATGTTGCCCTTGAGGAGCAGGCGTTCGAGCACACGTTTGATATCAAAGGAAGGAATCTTCACGTCGCGGACGCCGAGTGCGACGTTTTCGAAGTCGCAGAACACGGCCATGATGCGGGTATCGGACCGGGGCGGTGCGTTCATTCCTCGCCCGCCGCGGGCTTCCAGGCGGATGCGAGTTCCTGCTGCTTGCGCGGCGGGACCGGGTCGTAGTGGCTCAGGTGCAAGGTGAAACTCCCTTCTCCGCCGGTCAGTGCCTTCAGCCGGTTCTGGTAATCAGTGACTTCCGCGAGCGGCACGTAGGCTGAGACGATGATACGCCCGCGGGCACGTGCCTCGTTGCCGTCGATGCGCGCCCGTCGCGTCGCGAGGTCGGCGGTGATGTCGCCCATCACCGTGCCCGGCGCATTGATCTCGACGTGCACGATCGGCTCGAGCACGGCAGGACTCGCCTTCTGCACCGCGTCGAGGAAGGCCTTGCGGCCCGCCGAGACGAATGCGACCTCCTTCGAGTCCACGGAATGGTACTTGCCGTCATAGACGGAGACGCGGATGTCCTGGAGCGGAAACCCGGCGACCGCGCCCTCCGCGAGCGCGTGCCGGATGCCCTTTTCCACCGCCGGGATGAACTGGTTCGGGATCGCGCCACCGACCACGTCGTCGACGAACTCGAAGCCGGTTCCCCGCGCGAGCGGCTCGATCCGCAGGTACACCTCGCCGAACTGCCCGGCCCCGCCGGTCTGCTTCTTGTGCCGGTGGTGGCCCTCGGCCGCGCGCGTGATGGTCTCGCGATACGGAATGCTGGGCGGGCGGGTCTTGACCGCGACGCCGTAGCGCTCACCCATGCGCTCGGTCATCACGCGCAGGTGCAGGTCGCCCATGCCGTACAGCACGGTCTCGTTGCCCGAGGTGTGGTGTTCGATACGCACGCAGGGATCCTCGGCCGACAGCTTGTGCAGGGCCTCGGCGAGCTTGTGCTCGTCGCCGCGCCGCTCCGGCTCGATCGCGACCCCGAGCATGGCCGGCGGAAAAGCGATGGATTTCAGGTGGAAATTGTCCTCGTCGTGCGAGTCGTGCAGCACGGCGTCGAAATGCAGCTCATCGAGCTTCGCGACCGCGCAGATGTCGCCCGGCACGGCCTGCGGGATCTCGCCGTGCTCCTTGCCCTGCATCCGGAACAGGTGGGCGATGCGCACTGGCTTCCGACCGTCGCCGACGAAGAGCTGGGAACCCGAGCGGATCGTCCCCTGGTGCACGCGGAACAGCCCCAGCTTGCCGACGAACGGATCCATCGTGACCTTGAAGACATGCGCGATGGCATGGCGCGAGGCCTCCGGCTTCACGTCGACCTGAACGGCGGAATCGCCATCGCCTTTCAGGAACAGGGGCGGGTTTCCCTCGGCCGGATTCGGCATCAGGCGCGCGAGCACCTCGAGGAGCTCCGGGATGCCGGCGCCGGTCTCCGCCGAGACGAAGCAGACCGGTATCAGGTGGCCTTCCCGCAGCGCCTTCTCGAACGGATCGTGCAGCTGCTCCGGGGCGAGCTCCTCCCCCTGCTCGAGGTAGAGCGCCATCAGCTCGTCGTCCACCTCGACGACCTGGTCGATGATCTCGGTGTGCGACTGCCTGACCGAGGAGAAGTCGGTCGCCTCGCCGTCATTATGGAAAAAGCAGTCGATGACCTTGGTGCCGCCGGCGGCCGGGAGGTTGAGCGGCAGGCATTCCCGGCCGAACTGTTCGCGGATCTCCTCGAGCGTCGCCTCGGGATTCGCCTCGCGCGCGTCGATCTTGTTGACGATGACGATGCGGCAAAGCCCGCGCTCGCGCGCGAAATCCATCATGCGCTGGGACATCGGCTCGACGCCGGCGGCCGCGCTGACGACCACCGCCGCGGTCTCGACCGCCTCGAGCACCGGCAGCGTGCGGCCAATGAAGTCCGGGAATCCCGGCGTGTCGATCAGGTTGATGTGGGCATTGCCGCTCTCGAACCAGCACAGGCTCGCGTCCACGGAATGCAGCAGGCGCCGGGCCTGGGGATCGTGGTCGCAGACCGTGGTGCCTCGCGCCAGGCTGCCCTTGGCGCGGACCGCTCCCGCGCCGAACAGGAGCGCCTCCGCCAGCAGGGTCTTGCCCGACCCAGCGTGGCCGAACAGGGCAATATTGCGAATGTCGCCGGTGGCCTTGCTCATCCGGTCCCCCGCTGCTCCGCCGTGCCGGCGGATTTTTCAAAAAGGATAGCACCGAAGGCCTCGGCTTGCGCCATGCCGGGCGGACGGGCAAACTCGGTTTCCTCAGTACAAGGCCCTGCACGACAGGGCCGGCGGGGGCTTCATGGCGGTCTCGATCAAGGGTGACAGCGCGGATCCGATGGTGGAGCCGAATGTCATCCCGCTCGTCGACATCATGCTGGTGTTGCTGATCATTTTCATCATCACCATCCCGGTCATGACCCATGCCGTCAAGATCGACCTGCCACGCGAAACCAATCTGCCGCCACCGGTGCCGCCGGAGGTCGTCAAGATCTACGTCGAGGGTACCGGGACGATCCTCTGGAATGGCATTCCGGTTGACTACCAGACCCTGCGCGACTATGTCGCGGTCGAGAATGCGAGGCCGGACGACCAGAAGCCGGAGGTCCACGTCGACGCCGAACGCCGCACGCCCTATGTCTACGTCGCGAACGTGTTGTTCACGCTGCAGCGCGGCGGCCTCCAGAAAGTCGGCTTCGTATCGGGCGGCGAACCTGGCGCTGCCGCGGAACCGGCACCGGCGCCCTAGCGCACGAACCGCGCCAACGGGCCATGCACCGGTCCGTGATCCAGAGTCTCCTCGTGACCGGCGCCTTGCTGGCGGCCGCGCTTGCTGTCGCCGATGAGCCTCCGGTCCGCCGGTACGAGTTGCCCAACCTCGACACGCTCGAGCTGACCCTGCCCGCCGGCTGGGTGGACAGCATCGACATCCCGCCGGGCGGCACGCCGCTCACCATCGAGTTCCGGCCCGCCGCCGGGCTGCCGTTCGAGGTCTATGTGACGCCGCAATGGTCGGATCCGGAGGCGCCGCGCGTCGTGGACGCCGACGCGCTTCGCGACGCGGTCCAGGATGCCGCCGAACGCATCCGCCCGCAGGCCGTCGAGGAGACGCTCGACATCCTGAGGCTCCAGGGCGAAAGCGGCGTCGGCTTCCATTTTTCGGCCACCGACCGCGCGCCGCTGCCCGGGGAATTTCCCTGCATGACCCAGGGCGGCCTGCAGGTCGGCGACCTGACGCTGTGGTTCACGATCCTGACCAGCGATGGCCAGGAAGCGGTGATCAGCGAGGCGCTCGGCATGATCCAGTCGGCCGTGCACCGCCAGACCGGCCAGGACCGCCGATGAGACGGCGGTCCGCGAAGCTGCCGGGCGCGCGATCCCTTCTGCTATCGTGATTCGGCCATGATCACACGCCGCGACCTCGTCGGCCGTGCCCTCGGCGCCGGCGCCCTGCTCGGCTTCGCACCGCGCCTGGCATCGACCGCCGATACGCCCACATTGATGCGCCGCGCCATCCCTTCGAGCGGCGAGACCATCCCGGTGATCGGGCTCGGCAGTTCCGCAACGTTTCGGACGGTCGCCCAGGGCGAGGATGTCGCGGCGCTCCGCGAAGTGCTGGATGTCATGGCCGCGCGCGGAGCGACGGTCTTCGACACCGCGCCGAGCTACGGCGCATCCGAGGAGGTCGCGGGCCGCCTGACGCGTGAACTCGGCATCACGAAGAAGCTTTTCTGGGCGACCAAGGTCAACGTGGCCGGCCGCGGCGGCGGCGCTGCGGACCCCGCGGCCGCGCGCGCGCAGATCGAGGAGTCCTTCCGTCGCTTCGGCGCTGACCGCATGGACCTGATCCAGGTGCACAACCTCGGCGATATCCTGGTGCAGCTCGGGATCCTGAAGGAACTGAAAAAAGCCGGCCGGATCCGCTATCTCGGCGTCACCTCGACGAACCAGGAGCAGTACCCGGAACTGCTGCGCGTCATGCGTGGGGAGCCGCTCGATTTCATCGGCGTGGACTATGCGGTCGACAACCGCGACATCGAGCGCGAGATCCTGCCGCTCGCGGCCGAGCGGAAGATCGCCGTCATGGTCTACGTGCCATTCGGCCGGACGCGGCTCTTCCAGCGCGTCGGCGACCGCCCGCTGCCGGACTGGGCGGCGGATTTCGATGCCGCGAGCTGGGCGCAGTTCTTCATCAAGTACGTGCTCGGCCACCCGGCGGTCACGGTCGTGACGCCCGCGACCAGCAGGGTGAAGCACCTGGTCGACAACCTCGGCGGCGGCATCGGCCGGCTGCCGGACGCGGCGACGCGCGAGCGCATGGCGGAATTCATCGACGCGCTGCCCGCCGCCGGCTGAGCCGGATCAGGGCGACGCTGCGAACCAGCGCGGCAGCGCGAGCGTCAGCTGCGGGAACAGCGTGATCAGGATGACGCCGCCCGCAAGCACAAGCAGCATCGGCACGGTCGCGCCAGCGACCTCGATCATCGGCCGTCGGAACCGCGTCGCGGACATCAGCAGGTTGAGGCCGATCGGCGGCATCAGGTAGCCGAGCTCGAGGCTCGCCAGCATGATCACGCCGAGGTGCACGGGATCCACGCCGAAGGCGATGGCGACCGGCACGATGAGCGGTGCCACGACGATGATCGCCGAGAAGATCTCGATCACGCAGCCGAGCACGATCATCACCAGCACGAGCAGCAGCAGGAAGACCCAGCGCGACTCGATCGCAGCTCCCAGCCATTCTGTCATCCGGTCCGGCACGTGCTCGGTGATGAGGAGATTCGTCAGGCCCATCGCCGTGCCGAGGATCAGCAGCACGCCGCCGACCAGCATCCCGCACTCCGCAACCACCTCGATGAGCTTCGTGCCGCGCGGCAGGTCGCGGTTGATGAAAGCGGCGACCAGCACCGCGTAGGCCGCCGTCATCGCCGCGGCCGGCACCGGCAGCACCCAACCCGCGAAGATCAGCACCAGCGGCACGACCGGCAGCAGCAGGTCCCACTTCGCGCGCCAGGTCGCGATCACCGCGCGCCTCCAGCGGAATCGCGGCCGTGACTTCACCCGCGGCGAGATCACGACGCCCCAGGCGCAGGCGACCAGCATCATCAGGAGCCCCGGCACCGCACCGCCCAGGAACATCTCCTCGATCGAGACCTGCGCAACGATCGAATAGAGGATCAGCGGCAGGCAGGGCGCGAACAGGACGCCGAGCGAGCCCGCGCCGGTGACCAGCCCGAGCGCGGCGCGGTCCTGGTAGCGCGAGGAGATCAGGATCGGCATCAGGAGCCCGCCGAGCGCGAGGATCGTGATGCCGGAACCACCCGTGAAGGCGGTGAAGAACGAACAGGCCAGCACCGTGACGACCGCGGGCCCGCCGCGCAGGTGCCCGGTCCAGGCGCGGAGCAGCCGCACCAGCCGCCGCGCCGCGCCGGTCGCGGTCACGATGAATCCCGCGAGCGTGAAAAGCGGCAGCGTCGCCAGCATCGGGTTCGTGACCTGGTCGTAGTGGTCGAGCGGCACGGAGGCGATCGGGTCGCCGGCGGCGACGAAGAAGATGAGTGCGATGCCGGCCAGGCCGACGAAGAGCGGCGCGCCGCAGAGCACGGCGATGCCGAGCACGACCAGGAACGGCGTGCGGATCGCCGGCAGCCCGCCCTCCGCGTCCGCGATCGCGGCGGCGAGCGCCACCGCGATGACGAGGATCGCGATGCGAAGCGCGATCGACCGGCCCGCATGCCGGGCGAGCCGCCAGGTGATCACCGCGAAACCGGCCGGCATCGCGGCTTCGAGGGCGATGCGCGGGATGCCGAAGGCGAGCATGCTCGACGTGCCCGCCTCCTCCTTCACGAACTGCCAGGCAGCGATCGCGAGGAGCGCTGCGACCGTCGTCGCGACCAGTCCCGTGAAAGCCTCGATCGCCGGCTTGAACCGCGCGGGGATCGTCTCGGCGATCGTGCCCATGGACAGCAGCCGCCCCTCGCGCGCGGCCACCATGCCGCCCAGCATGCCGACCAGCAGCGTCAGGTGCCGGATCAGCTCGTCGGTGTCGGCGAAGTAGCTGTGGGCGTTCGCGACGCCGAGCAGCATCAGGACCGCTAGCGTCGCCGCGAGGAGCCCGTTCTCGACTCGCAGCACGAGCGGCGTCACTGCGCGGGCGCGCGTCCGGCTTTCAGCGTCTCGACGGCAGCATCGAACATCGGCGCGGGTACCAGCGTGCCGCGGATGCGCGGATACATGCGCGCGACCTCGGTGCGGAATTCCCGCTCCGCTTCGGGTGTCATCTTGATGACCTTGAGTCCCTGCTTGTCCACCATGGCCTGGACGGTCTGCTCATCCTCGGCGCGGCTTGCGGCGCGCATTGCGTGGCCGGCGCGATCCGAGGTTTCCTTGAGCCAGGCCTGGGTCGCCTTGTCGAGCTGTTTCCAGGCCTTGTCGGTCAGCACCAGCGCGCCGGACACCGGCGCCCAGTTGAGGTCGAGCATGTAAGGCGCGTAGGTCGTGACCTGGTTGAAATTCGCGAGGAACGCCGGCACCGGCAGCGCGTCGATCATGCCGTTCCGGAGCCCGAGGAGGATCTGGTCGGGTTCGAGCACGACCGGCGTGTAGAACGCCTTCAGCATCTCGATGCTCTCGGGGTCGCCCGAACTCGCATAGACGCGCATCGACTTGATTTCCCGGATATTCCGGATCGGCTTCTTCGAGAAGTAGCGCACCCAGCCGGCGTCGCCCCAGAACATCACGACGAAGCCCGCCGCGCGCAGCCGCTTTTCCAGGTCCGGGCGCAGCCGCTCGCGCACGCGGTCCACGTCCTCCCAGTCCTCGAACATCAGCGGCATCAGCTGCAGCGCCGTGACCGAACGATCGAGCTGGGAGAGGCCGACTGAAGTCAGCATCGCTCCCTGGAGCTGGCCCACGCGCATGCGGCGCACGATCTGCAGCTCGCCGCCCTGCGTGCCCGGATAGATGTTCATGGACACGCCGCCGGGACCCTTCGCCCATTCATTGCCGAGGGTCTGGAGCCGCTTGTGGAACGCGGATCCCGCCGGCGCGACCGTCGCGATGCGCAGCTCCCTGCGATCCGCCGCGAGCGCCGCGGGCGCGGCTGCGATCACCGCGAGCGCGCAGGCGAGGCCGACGATCCGAAGTGCGAGTCCGCGCGAAATCATGTTCCGGTGTTCCCCGTCGAGTCATCCTCGGGCAGCGGTGGCAGGATCCAGTGATCGACGTTTTCCTTGAGCCATTGGGCACGCCGCTGAAGAATCGTGTTGACGAGCCGCGAGGCGGGTTCGGCATCCGGATCGATCGCGAGCGCGGCCTCGAGCGACTGGTTGAGACAGGCGAGATCCTCACCTGGAATGCAGATGGATTCCGCCCAGGCGAGGTGCGGACCCGCCGCGCGGCCATCAGACAGCTGGACGGCTCGGTCGAAGTGCCGCCGTGCCTCGGCGATGCGGTCGCCCTCCGCATCGGGGCGCGCCATGCCGTAAGTGACCAGGAAAGAATGTATGGCCCCGCGACTCCAGGACTCGTCCACCTCGAGCGCCCGGTCGATGAGCGCAGAGACGAGCGGCAGCTCCGCGACCAGCGACGGGTCGTCCTTGCCGAGTGAGATCGCCCCGGCCCAGGAGGCGGCGGTCCAGTACAGGAGTTCTGCATCGCCGGCGCCTGCACGGGCGACCGCACTCGCACGCGAACTCCGCAGTTCGGCGCTGAATCCGGGTAGCGCGACGTCGAGACCGCGGAGCCCGTAGTCGCGGGCCCGCAGGTACAGCCGACGCGCGCGGTTCCAGCCGCGCCAGGCGCCGTCCGTGTCCTCCAGCGCGAGCCTGTCCGCCTCCTGCTGCACGAACCCGTAGGCGTATTGCGTGAAGCCCGCGCTGGTCGCGGTCAGGAGTTCCCGATGCTCCGGTGTGGACGCGAGCACGCTCTCCATCAGCTTCAGGCTGAACGGCAGCGCGTCGCGCACGAGCTCCGGATCGTCGTCGGAGGAGTAAGTGGTGCCGGAGCCCGCGAGCGTGTCGGCGAGCTTGCCGGTCGCGAGGCGCTGGATCGAACAGCCGCCGGTGAACGTGACCAGCACCAGGATGGTCCCGGCCACGATTCGCGTATTCAAGAACAAACGGCACCCCCATTCATGTCGTGAAGACAGGCCAACGGCTGGGGTGAGGCGATCATACACCGTGGTCCGCATCGAGGAATTCTGCAACGGATTCAAGGTACTGCGGGTGGGCGTCGATTCCATTGTGCCCGACCCCGTCGAGCACCGTCACCGTGGCCCGCGCCGGTTCGAATGCCGCAACCAGCGCATCGCTGCGGGCCCGGGAAATGATTTCGTCGGCGCCCGCCATCACGATCAGGACTGGTGCGCGTATCGATGCCGCGCGAGCCGCAGAATCGTAGCGATCGCGCATCAGCCACGAGACCGGGAAGTAACGGAAATGCTCGCGTGCGACATTGACGAGGCTGTCGAACGGCGTCACCAGCACCAGGCGACTGACGTCTCGGATGCTCGCGACATGCACGGCGACACCGCTGCCGAGGCTGCGTCCGACCACCGCAATTTCAGGATGCGACGCATGCACGTGGTCGAAGACCTCGACCGCATCCGACAGCAATCCGGATTCGGACGGTTCGCCCGTGCTCCCGCCATAGCCACGATAGTTGACGAGATACAGCGAATGCGCGGGAAACGCAGCCGTGAATGAAGCCAGGTTGTACGCAACGTCCTCCGCATTGCCGCCGAAATAGAGGATTGCCTTCGATCCCGGCCGCTCCACCACCCAGATCTTGAGTTCGGCATCGCCGGTCGGCAGGCGCAAGGACCGGGCGCCTGCCGGATGCGTTTCACGCACCGGATAATAGATATGTGA
The DNA here is from genome assembly GCA_031404555.1 of Gammaproteobacteria bacterium. Classification (GTDB taxonomy): domain Bacteria; phylum Pseudomonadota; class Gammaproteobacteria; order Steroidobacterales; family Steroidobacteraceae; genus SCUD01. The sequence goes on along the minus strand of JANNHT010000042.1, from coordinate 15,986 downwards.
GCGCTGGCCGGCGAACAGCAGGATGCAAATCAGCAGGTAGGCGCCGGCGGGCAGCAGCAACAGGATGACGAGATTCCGCACCGATGCGGATCAGTCGCCGTGCAGTTCGACCGTCGCTTCGATCTCGACCGCGATGTTCGACGGCAGCGATTGCATGCCGACCGCCGAGCGCGCGCCCTTGCCGGCCTCGCCGAAGGCGACGACCATCAGGTCCGAGAATCCGTTCAAGACTTTCGGATGATCACGGAAATCCTCGGTCGACTGCACCATGCCGAGGATGCGCACGAAGCGTTTCACCCTCGACAGCTCGCCGACCGCGGCCTTGATGGTCGCGAGCATGCAGAGCCCGACCTTCTCCGCCGAGACCCGCCCCTGCTCGACCGTGAGTTCGCCGCCAACCTTGCCGGTCGTGAAATTCGGGCCACATTCGCCGTGCCCGGAGAGGAACAGCAGGTTGCCGGTCTGCACCGAGGTCACATAGGTCGCGACCGGTTTCGGCGGAGCGGGCAGCGTGTAACCCGCCGCGGCAAGCCGCGCTTCAGGCGTGTCAGCCGAGGCATTCGCGATCGCCATCGCCGGCAGCATACAGAATGTCATCCAGCCTGCGCGACGCATGCAGTCGTCCTCGTCGGGGCTCCGCGCCCGGAGCCCGGAGACTACCCCTGATTGTCAGCCGTCGCCAGCATGCCGCATCATGCCTGCATGACGACTGAACGGCTGGAAGCGCACCGCGCGTTGGTCGGCGACACCTTCGAAATCCGCCGCGCGCTGCCGAATCGCCAGCGGCGACTTGTCGGCGCCTGGTGTTTCCTCGATCACGCCGGGCCCGCGAATTACGCGGCGGACCAGGGCCTCCAGATCGGCCCGCATCCGCACATCGGTCTGCAGACGTTCAGCTGGATGATCGAGGGCCGCATCCGGCATCGCGACAGCCTCGGCTTCGACCAGTGGATCAACCCGGGCCAGGTCAACCTGATGACCGCGGGGCGCGGCATCTCGCACTCCGAGGAATCGCCGTACGGCGAGGCGGGCCGCTTCCAGCTCGCGCAGCTCTGGATCGCGCTGCCGAAAGCCGAAGCCAACCGCGAGCCCGCCTTCGAGCACTATCCGGAACTGCCGATCCTCGAGCGCGGCGGATTCCGTGTCACGGTGCTTGCAGGCACATTCGGTGGCGAGCGTTCGCCCGCCCGCGTCTACACGCCGCTCGTCGGCGTCTATCTCGCGAATGTCGGTCCCGCGCGCGCCGAGTTCGCGCTCGACCCCGGATTCGAATACGCCGCAATGACGCTCGAGGGATCGCCGTCGGTCATCGGCGAGCCGCTCGAACCCGGAGTGCTGTTCTATCTCGGCCAGGGCCGCAGCACGCTGGCGGTCGCAGCGGACAGCGCTTCGCGCCTGCTGCTGATCGGCGGCGAACCGTTCGGCGAAGAAGTGATCCTGTGGTGGAACTTCGTCGCGCGGACCGTCGAGGAGATGGAGGCTGCGACCCGCGACTGGAGGGCGGGCCGGCGCTTCGGCAGCGTGCAGGGCGCGCGGCCGGCGCCGCTCGTTGCGCCGGACATCGGTACGCTGCGGCTGCGGGCGAGCAGCTGATGAAACGCATTGCCTCCGCCGTCGTGACCCGCGTCGGCCCGGACTACGCCCAGTCCATCACGACCGGCGGTTTCGACCTGATGTCCGACGAGCCGGTCTCCGACGGCGGCCAGAACGCAGGACCCGCGCCCTACGGCCTCGTGCTTGCAGGGCTTGGCTCCTGCACGGCGATCACGCTGCAGATGTACGCGAAGCGCAAGGGCTGGGACATCGGCCGGCTCGAGGTCGCGCTGACCCTTGAAAAGGACGCCGAAGGCGGCACATCGATCCAGCGCACGCTCCGTTCCGACGCTCCGCTCACCGCGGAGCAATGGGACAAGCTGATCGACATCGCCGGCAAGACGCCGGTGACGAAGACGCTGATCGCGGGTGCCGCGATCACCACCCGGCGTGCGGGAGACGAATGATCATGCGAAAGGTCGAATCCATCCACCGGCCGCGCGCCCCGCACTGGGTCGGCGACGGCTTCCCCGTGCGCTCGCTCTTCTCCTACGACAACCTCGGCCGCGAACGCCTGAGCCCGTTCCTGATGCTCGACTACGCGGCACCGCGTCATTTTGAGCCCGCGGACCATCGCCGCGGCGTCGGCGAGCACCCCCACCGCGGCTTCGAGACCGTGACCATCGTCTACCAGGGCGAGCTGGAGCACCGCGATTCCGCGGGCAACGGCGGTCGCATCGGCCCGGGCGACGTGCAGTGGATGACGGCGGCTGCCGGCGTCGTGCACGAGGAATTCCATTCGGAGAACTTCACGCGCGCCGGCGGCACGATGGAGATGATGCAGCTCTGGGTCAACCTGCCCGCGCGCGACAAGATGTCGCCGCCGCGCTACCAGACACTGCTCGATCGCGAGATCCCGTCGGTCGCGCTGCCGGACGGCGCGGGCCGCGTGCGCGTCATCGCCGGCGAGTTCGACGGCCACCGCGGCCCCGCGAAGACATTCACGCCGATGAATGTCTGGGACCTGCGCCTCGCCGCGGGCGGGACCGCGCGCTTCACGATGCCCGAGGGCCACACCGTCGCGCTGGTACCGATGACCGGGCGCGTCACGGTCAACGGCGCGGAATCGGCGGAGGTCGCAGAACTCGTGATCTTCGAACGCAACGGCGGCGAATTCACCGTCTCCGCAGCCGCGGATGCGACCGTGCTGGTGCTCGCGGGCGAGCCGATCGGCGAGCCCGTGGTCGGCTACGGTCCGTTCGTCATGACGAACGAGCGCGAGATCGCGCAGGCCTTCGCCGACTACCAGGGCGGGCGGTTCGGCCAGCTCTGAGCCGGTTCAGACCGGGGGTTCGCGCCCCAGGTAGTCCATCTTGCCGAGTTCGACGCCGTTGTGGCGCAGGATGTCGTAGGCCGTCGTGCAGTGGAAATGCAGGTTCGGCAGCATCTGGTGCAGCACAAAGGGCAGGCCGCGCATCGATTTCTCGCCGCTGCGCGTCTTCCACGTCACCGTCCGGTCCTCCACGCCCTCGAACTGCTCGGGCTTCAGGGTCTCGAGATAGGCCACGGTCTTCTTCGCGCGCGCGATGAGATCGGCGAGGGTCTTTTCGTTGTCCTCGAACGACGGCGGGGTCGCGCCCGCAACACGTGCGGCACCCGCCTTCACCGCGTCGGAGGCGATCTGCACCTGGCGCGACAGCGGGAACATGTCGGGCGCGAGCCGCGCGTTGACGAGCACCTCCGGTTCGATCTTCCGTGCCTCGGCGTGCGCAGCGGCTTTTTCCAGCACCGCGGCCAGGTTGTTCATCATGCGAATGCCGGGCGGCACGCAGGCGTCGTACATGGATATCTTCATCTTCGTCTCCGGAGTGATTCCCCTAGAATGACCGCATTATGCGGCAGCGTGGAATCGTCTGGGACAATCACGCCTGCCTGCCCTTCCGGGACACGGAGCAGTGGCTGCCGTCCATCGCGCGCTACCGCCAGGCAGGCGCGGACGCCGTCACGATCAACATCGGCGACAGCCAGGTGCCGCTCGAGACGCTCTCGCGGATGGCGGCCTGCATCCGGCAGTTCGTGGCAGCGCACCCCGAGGACTACGTACTCGGGCTGACGACAGCGGACATCCGCGCGGCCAAAGCCGCGGGCCGGCTCGCGGTGTGCCTGGACATCGAGGGCGTCTTCGCACTCGGCACCGACCTGTCGCTGGTCGAGCACTTCTACGGGCTCGGCGTGCGCTGGATGCTCCTCGTCTACAACCGCCGGAACCTGGCTGGCGGCGGCTGCCATGACGCCGAGGACGAGGGACTGACGGACCTCGGTCGCGCGATGCTCCTCGAAATGGACCGGGTCGGCATGATCAAGTGCTGTTCCCACACGGGCTACCGGACCGCGCGTGCGATCCTCGATTCGACCGACCGCCCGGTGATTTTCTCGCATTCAAATCCGCGGGCGCTGCACGACCATCCGCGCAACATCCCGGATGACCTGGTCCGCCTCTGCGCGGAGACCGGCGGCTTGATCGGCATCAACGGCCTCGGGCTCTTCCTCGGCAACCGCACGCCGACCGCTGCGGACGCGCTCCGCCACATCGACTACGTCGCGCAGCTGGTCGGCGCCGCGCACGTCGGCATCGCCCTCGACTACCTGTTCAAGTCCGGGGAGCTCCAGGAACCCGGGCGCGCGAACACCGCGATGTGGCCGCCGGAATGGGGCTACGGCACCGGCGCGAAGAGCCTGCCGCCAGAGTGCCTGCCGGAGATCGCCGACGGGCTTGCGAGGCTCGGCTATCCGGACGACGCCGTGCGGGGTGTGATGGGCGACAACCTCATGAGGGTCGCGGAGACCGTCTGGAGGTAGGCCGGGTCCGGCGCGGCGCGCCGATGTGTGGACCGGATCACTCCCCGGGTCCCGATTCCTGACCCAGGTCACAGTTGGGTGGCGACCCCCTCAGGCTACATATGTCGTGTCGCAGGTCGGCCCTGGGGGCCGGTTTGTGCATGGGAGGCGTGCGCGGAAAAACATGTCCGTGACTACGGAAACTGTCGTGGGATCGCCGACGCGCGAGCCGTTTGCTGCCGGCTGGACCGGCATGCTCACGCTCGGGCTCATCGCGTACATTGCGGTCTCGATCTTCGCGCTCTTCTCCGAGGGCAGCGAACCCCTCCCTGAAATCTTCACGCTCTACAACGACTCCCCGCCGGGCATCGTCGCGGCGCTCTTCGCACTCCTGGCCGCGCGCAAGGCGACCGACCCGGCCGTGCGGCGCACCTGGCTGTTCCTCGCGGCCTCGATCGCGGTTTACAGCGTCGGCAACTTGCTGAACTCGACCTATTGGTTGTTCGGTGTCGACCCGTTCCCGTCGGTCGGCGACGTCTTCTTCCTCGGCTTCTACCCGCTGCTGTTCGCCGGACTCCTGACTGTCGTCCGCGCCGCCGCGGTGCGCGTGCCATGGGGACGCCTCGCGCTCGACGCAACCATCCTGATGCTCGGCTTCGGCGCGTTCTTCTGGTTCTTCGTGATCGCACCGACCGCTTCTGCGGATCGCGACCCGGACGTCTTCAAGTACGTCCTGACGCAGAGCTACATCGCTCTCAACTGCATCATGCTGCTCGCATTCGGCGTGCTGCTGATGCACGCCGGCGCGGGCCCGATCAGCCGCCGCACGCTGGTGCTGCTCGCGATCGGATTCTCCTCGATGTTCCTGGCCGACATCGTCTGGGCGATGTCGAAGGTGACGGGCTCCTACCTGCCGGGCGGCATTTCGGACGCGATCTACCTGTCCTGCTACGGCTGGATGGTCGCCGCGGCGCGCGAGCAGCTGCGCGGCGAACCGGCTGTGCGCGTCGCGCCCTCCGCGCTCGGCGGCGCGCTGATGCAGGGCATGCCCTACGTCGCGATGCTGGTGTCGTTCCTAGTGCTCGTGTACGTCGAAAGCGGCAACACCGCGAGCCCGGCGACGGTCATGACCGTCATCATCTTCGTGCTGACGCTGCTCGTGATGCTGCGCCAGGGCGTGCTGTCGCGCGACGACGCGCTGGTGCGCGAGCGCCGCGCCGCGAACATCGTCGAGGCGCGCTACGCGTCGCTGATCAAACACGCTTCCGACGTGATCATGATCGCCGACGTCGACGGGCGGCTGCGCTTCGCTTCGCCGGCCGCGGAACGGACCTTCGGCATGCACCCGGACGACCTCGTCGGCCGCAACCTGCTCGACCTCTGGGGCGAGGCGGACCGCGAGCGACTTTCGGCATTCCTGTCCGAGGTGACCGCGACACGCGGCCGCTCGATCGGACCGGTCGAGGTCGTGGTCGGCAATGGCACGCGGCGCAGCACGCTCGAGAGCGTCGGCAGCAACCTGCTGGACGACCCGGCGATCGCAGGCCTCGCGCTCAACTTCCGCGACGTCAGCGAGCGCAAGGCGCTCGAGGAACAGCTCCGCCAGCTCGCCTTCCACGACCCGCTGACGCTGCTCGCGAACCGCAGCCTGTTCCGCAATCGCGTGCAGCACGCGCTCGCGCTGACCCAGCGCTCCGGGCAGCGCGTCGCGGTCATGTTCCTCGACCTCGACAACTTCAAGAACGTCAACGATTCGCTCGGCCACGACGCCGGCGACCGCCTGCTCCAGGCCGCCGCACAGCGCCTCGTCAAGTCCACGCGCCCGTCCGACACGGTCGCGCGCCTCGGCGGCGACGAGTTTGCGATCCTGCTCGAGGGCATCAAGGACAGTGCCGACGTCGAGCGAATCGCCGCAGCCATCACCGACTCGTTCCAGGAGCCGCTGGTGCTCGACGGCAGCGACACGCACATCGCCGCCAGCATCGGCATCGCGTATTCGCAGACCGGTGACGACACCGAGCAGCTGCTGCGCAACGCCGACATCGCGATGTACAGCGCCAAGTCAGCGGGCAAGGCGCGCTTCGTCGTGTTCCAGCCGCGCATGCAGGAACAGCTCCGCGAACGCCTGCGGCTTGAGGACGACATCGGCCTCGCGCTCGAGCGCGGCGAGTTCTTCCTGGAGTTCCAGCCGGTCGTCGACCTGCACCACCACCGCGAGCTGCTCGGCGTCGAGGCGCTGGTGCGCTGGAATCACCCGATACAGGGCCGGATCATGCCGGGAGCCTTCATCCCGACTGCCGAGGAATCGGGGCAGATCATCGAGCTCGGCCGCTGGGTGCTGGTCGAGGCCTGCCGCAGCGTGCGCGCCTGGCGTGATTCGATCGTCGCCGGCGAGGGATTGCGCGTCGCCGTCAACGTCTCCGGCCGCCATCTCCAGCACGCGGACCTGGTCGCGGACGTGCGCCATGCGCTCGAGGTCTCCGGGCTCGAAGCCGAAAACCTCGTGATCGAGCTGACCGAGAGCACGATCATGCACAACACCGAAGTCAACCTCGAGCGCTTCCGCGAGCTGAAGGCACTCGGCGTGCGGCTCGCGATCGACGATTTCGGCATGGGCTACTCGTCGCTGTCGTACCTCCACCGCTTCCCGATTGACATCCTGAAGATCGACCGCTCGTTTGTCGGACGCCTGACCGAGCAGGACGACGGCCCGGAACTCGCGCGCGCGGTCGTGATGCTCGGCGAGACGCTCGGCCTCGAGACGGTGGCCGAGGGCATCGAGCAGGAAGACCAGGTCAAGAAGCTGCTGGAACTCGGCTGCGTCGCCGGCCAGGGATTCCTGTTCGCGGCGTCGTCGCCGCTCGAGGCGGTCGCCGCGATGTCGTTCGCCGCGCGCCGCGCCGAACGGCGCCGCGCACAGTCGCTCCAGGACCGGCTGACCGCGACCGGCCGATTCCGCGTCGGCCTCACTCGCCCGCGTTCGGTCGCGTGACCGCGACCGCGTCGTAGACGACCTCTCCCCCGATCACGGTCAGCACCGCGCGGGCGCGCGGGATCTCCGCCTCGGGAATCGTCATCAGGTCCGCCGAGAACACGCTGAAGTCGGCGAGCTTGCCGGCCTCGATCGTGCCGCGCTCTTTCTCTTCGAATGCCGCGTACGCAGGTCCCGACGTCAGGACCGCGAGCGCTTCGTCGCGCGTGAGGCGCTGGTCGAGGCCCCAGTCGGGCCCCGCGAACCCTTCAAGCGTGCGGCGCGACACCGCGGCGTAGAACTCGACGAGCGGATCGCCCTGCTCCACCGGCGCATCGCTGCCGCCCGCGATCCGCGCGCCGGCATCCAGCAGTGAACGCCAGGCATAGGCGCCGGCGATGCGGCCGGGGCCGAGCCGCGCCGGCGCGAACAGCATGTCGCTGATCGCGTGCGACGTCTGCATCGAGGCGATGACGCCGAGAGCCGCGAAACGCGGCATATCGGCAGCATCCACCACCTGCGCGTGTTCGATGCGATAGCGCGGGTCGGCGACCGGCCGCCTCGAAGGCGGCACGGCGGCGAATGCGCGCTGGTATTGGTCGAGCGCCAGCCGGTTGCCACGATCGCCAATCGCATGCGTCTCGACCTGGATGCCGCTCGTGAGCCCCGCGATCGCGATGCGCAGGATTTCCTGCGGCGGATTGACCAGGAGCCCGGTGCTCTCCGGCGCATCGCTGTACGGCCCGAGCAGCGCCGCGCCGCGCGAGCCGAGCGCGCCGTCCATATAGAGCTTGATCGCGCGCACCGTGAGGCGCGGGTCGCAGGATTTCCAGCCGCGGCCGACGGCCAGCAGCCGGTCCGCATCCGCTCCGGGTCCGCCGATCGCCGCATACAGGCGGAGCTTCATGCGCCCGGAAGCATAGAGCCGGCAGATCTGCTCGATCTCGTACCAGCTCGTGCCCGCGATCTGCAGCCCGGTCCAGCCGAGTCCGACGCTGCGATCATTCGCGGCCGCAAGCGCGCGGCCGAGTTCCTCGGCGGTCGGCGCCGGGACCAGCCGCTGCACCAGGTCGACGGCCGTATCGATGAGCATGCCGGTCGCCTCGCCGGTCGCGGGATCGCGCAGGATCTGCCCGCCGGGCGGATCCGGCGTCGTGTTCGTGATGCCGGCGAGCGCGAGCGCGCGGCTGTTCACGACGATCGCGTGGCCGTCGGCGCGCTCGAGCGTCACCGGCCGGTCGACGACCGCGGCATCGAGGTCCGCGCGCGTTGGAAACACGGCCGGCTGCCACTTCGACTCGATCCAGCCGCGCCCGACGATCCAGGCCGACGGATCCGTGGCCGCTCGGTCCCGCATTCGTTGCTGCAGTGCCGGCAGGCTCGGCACGCCGGTCACGTCGAAGCTGGTCTCGCGCCAGCCGATGCCGGACAGGTGCGCGTGCGCATCCGTGAGTCCGGGCAGCACCGTCGCGCCCTGCAGGTTCACTCGCACGGCATCGGGTGGCGCCAGCTTGGTCGCCGCCTCGGTGCTGCCTACGAACCGGATCCTGCCGTCCACCGCGAGCACGGCCTCCGCCCGCGGCTCTGCGGCATTGCCGGTGTGGACGATGCCGTCGTGCAGCAGGATCGAGCCCGCCGCAGGGGCCGGGCCCGCGACCAGGAGGAGGACGAGCGTGGCAAGAAAACGCGGAATGATCGTCATCAGGTCGTCGGGCGGGTCTGGCTCTTCACCACGCTGGTCGCGAGCGCGATCATCGACGCGATGTCACTGAGATTGGCCGGCACGACCAGCGTGCTCGACGCCTCGTTGGCCAGCCGGCCGAACTGTTTCACGTATTCCTCGGCGACCCGGAGCTGCATCGCCTCGATGCCGCCCTTGCCCGCCAGCGCCTCGCCGACCTGGCGCAGGCCCTCGGCGGTTGCGGTCGCGACCGCGAGGATCGCCGAGGCCTCGCCCTTGGCCTCGTTGATCTGCTGCTGCTGGTTCGCTTCCGATTCCTTGATGACGCGCTGCTTCTCGCCCTCGGCCTGGTTGATCTTCGCGTCGCGCTCGCCTTCGGAATTCAGCACGACGGCGCGTTTCTCGCGCTCAGCGCGCATCTGCTTTTCCATCGCGCCCAGCACATCCTTCGGCGGGTTGATGTTCTTGATCTCGTAGCGCAGCACCTTGACGCCCCAGGGCGCCGAGGCCTTGTCGAGTTCCGCGACGACATTCTGGTTGATCGTCTGGCGCTCCTCGAACGTGCGGTCGAGTTCGATCTTGCCGATCTCGCTCCGGAGCGTCGTCTGCGCGAGCTGGATGATCGCGAATCGGTAGTTGATGATGCCGTAGGAAGCCTTGCTCGCTTCCATCACTTGCAGGTACAGGACGCCGTCCACGCCGACCTGCACGTTGTCGCGGGTGATGCAGATCTGCTCCGGGATGTCCATCGCCTCTTCCTTGAGGTTGTGCTTGTAAGCGATGCGCTCGATGAACGGGAACAGGATGTGGAATCCCGCCTGGATCGTGCGGCTATAGCGCCCGAGATTCTCGATGATGAACGCGCTCTGCTGCGGCACGACGACCGCGGTCTTCGCGATGATGACGATGGCGAGAAAGGCGATGACGCCTACGACGTACATGGATTCCATACGACTACTCCGCTTTGAGCTTCAGTGTCAGGCCGTCGATCTCGGCGATCACCGCCTCGCGGCCGGCTTCGATCGGCACCTCGCCGACGTTGCGCGCCGTCCAGTTCGATCCGCGGTACTCGACGCGCCCCATCTGTCCCGGGTCCAGGCGCGCGGCGACCGGCACGCGGTCGCCGACGGTCAGGCGTTCATCCACGTGGCCGCTGCGGCCACGCACGATTTCGTACAGCCGGCGGCGAAACGACAGCATCGCGACCAGCGCGAGCGCCGAGAAAATCAGCCACTGAGTCCACGCCGGCAGATCGACGCCCGCGAGGCCGAGCAGGCCCACGACCGCGGCCGACAGGCCGATGAAGACGAGGTAGAACTGCGCGTCGATGACGAACATCTCGACGCCGAGCAGGCCGACGCCCAATACCAGCCACGCCCACCAGGCCATGCGGAACTCCTCCGTTACCGGTCGAGTTTACCGCATGGGCGCTGGCAGCGGGCCGAGGCGGCTCAGGCCGCCTTGTCCGACTCGATCAGTCCTTCCGCCTGCATCGCAGCCCGCACAGCCGGCCGCGCGGCGATGCGTTTCTGGAATGCCTGCAGGTTCGTAAACCCGGCGAGATCGACTTTCGTCGAGCGCGCCCAGTTCGTCACGACGAACAGGTAGGCGTCGGCCACCGTGAAGCGGTCGCCGACCAGGTAGTCGTGCGCCGCGAGATGCCGGTCGAGCAGCGCGTAACGCTTCTTCAGGTACTCGATCCGCTCGGCGCGCAGCTCCGCCGACACGCTCGGGTTGAACAGCGGGCTGTAGGTCTTGTGGATCTCGGAGGTGATGTAACTCAGCATCTCCTGGAGCCGGTAGCGCAGCGCAGTGCCGTTCGGCGGTGCAATCGCGGCATCGGGCCTGAGGTCCGCCAGGTACTGCACAATCGCCGGGCCCTCGGTCAGCACCTCGCCGTCGTCGAGCTCGAGCGCCGGGACGTAGCCCTTCGGGTTGATCGCCCAGAAATCGCCCTCTTTCGCCACGGTCTTTGTCTTCGTGTCGACGCGCACGAGTTCGAGGGGGATGCCCGCCTCCGTCGCGACGATGTGGGGCGAAAGCGAGCAGGCACCGGGCGCGTAATACAGCTTCATGATGAATCTCCATCGGGTTTGTGAATGCGCCTACAACTTACCCAATGCACTTACTTTTGTATAGTTAATAGCTTTACGAAAGCCTCAAACTCCACTAACCTCCCGGTAACCGGCTGGAGTCACGCATGGGCCTGAAAGTCCGCAAGAGCAGGGCGCCCCCGCCGCCCCCGGGCTGTCCGATGGCGGCCTGCATGGCCGTGATCGGTGGCGCCTGGACTCCGAGCGTGATCTGGAAGCTGTCCGGCGAGCCGCGTCGTTTCGGCGAGCTCGCCCGCGACATCCCGGGCATCTCGCCGAAGATGCTGACCGTGCGGCTGCGCGCGCTCGAGGAGAAAGGCGTGGTGCTCCGCGACGTCGTGCCGACCTTGCCGCCTTCGGTCGAATACTCGCTGTCGAAGCTCGGCCGCGAACTGATTCCCGTGATCGACTCGATCGTCCGGGTCGGGACGCAGCTTCGCGAAGGCGCGGTGCGCGAACGCCGGCGCGCCTAGCGCAACCGTTCGCAATCAGAAATTCCCATTGAAATTCGCGGGATACGGTAGTCTGCGCCAACTCATCCGGGGGGATGCCGATGAAAACTACTGTCCTGTTCCTTGTCGCTCTGCTCGCCGTTGCGCCGCCCGTCGATGCCGCCGAGGAAGCGTGGTTCGTCGGTGCGGGCGCCATGGAATCGGATCTCGGCTTCGACCCGCTCGACGATTCCGCGACCGGCTGGAAGGTCTTCGGCGGATATCGCTTCACCCGGCACTTCGCGGCCGAAATCGGCTACCTCGACACCGGGGAAGCGGAGGAAAACATTGAAGGCACGATCCTGACGCTTGGCGCCGAGGGCACGACCACCTCGCTGATCGCGTCGCTGCCGATCGGCGAGCGGTTTGCGCTGCATGCACGCGCCGGCTTCATCGACTGGGAGGCGGAACTGACGGCCACCGACGGCACTGGGACGTTCAGGTCGAGCGCCTCCGGCCAGGACCTCTATTGGGGTGCCGGCGCGACCATGGACCTCGGCCGCTTCGGCCTGCGCCTCGAGTACGAGGTTCCCGATATCGAAGACATCGACGTAACCGCCGTTTCACTGTCGGTGCTGGTCCGGTTCTGAGCGGCGATGCGCTGGCCCGCCCTGCTGGGGTTGACCGCGCTCGCCGCCTGTTCGCAGTCCGGCCAGCCCGTCCGGATGGCGAGCCCCGGCATGCAGCGCTTCATCACGGGCAATGCGGCCGATGTCGTCACGCCGACGCGCGGATTGTGGGTCGCCCAGGGTGGCGGCGACGACGTGGACCTCAACTACGCGCGCATGGGCGAGTTCGGCGGCGGCGGCGACTTCGTGGTGCTGCGCGCCTCCGGCAAGGCCGAGTACAACGACTACATCTTCGGGCTCTGCCGCTGCGACTCGGTGGAGACGCTCGTCTTCTCGAGCCGCGAGGCCGCCTACGATCCCGCGGTCGCGGAGACGATCCGGAACGCCGAGGCGCTCTTCATCGGCGGCGGCGACCAGTCGAACTACGTGAAGTACTGGAAGGGAACGCCGGTCGAGGATGCGATCAACCACGTGGCGGCGAAGCCCGCACCGATCGGCGGGACCAGCGCCGGCATGGCGGTCCTCGGTGAGTACGTTTATTCCGCGATGGGAACGGAGAGCCTGACGAGCGCGGTTGCGATGGCGGATCCATTCGCGCCCGACGTGACCCTTGAACGGGATTTCCTGGTACTGCCCGGGCTCGAGGATTTGCTGACCGACCAGCACCTCCAGGAGCGCGACCGCATCGGAAGGACGCTCGCCCTCCTCTGCCGCATCATGGAAGCAGGCTGGTCCCGCGCCCCGCGCGGCATAGCTGCCGACCGCGAGACTGCGGTGCACGTGGATCCCGCGGACCGGACGGCGGAAGTCTTCGCCACGGCCGATCACCCGACTCCTTACGCCTACTTCCTGAGACCGACACGTCCCCCGGACCGCTGCCGGCCCGGGCTGCCGCTGACGCTGCTCGACGTGGACGTGTACCGCATCGGTCCCGGCGGGCGGTTCGACCTCGACGACTGGAAAGGCAGCGGCGGCATTCACTATCGCCTCGGCGTCCGGCACGGCGTTCTCGAGTCATCGCGCGGCGAGGTCTACTGACTTTCCGGGGGAACTGGCAAAACGGCAACCCCTGAGATAGGCTCCGTCGATCCGGTGCGAGGGATGAGCATGAAAGATCGCATGACTCCTTTGGCTGCAGCCATCATGGCTGTGCTGTACCCCGCCGCCGATGCCGCGGCCCAGGGCGCACCCGCCAGCAACCGGCTGGAGGAAGTCGTCGTCACCGCGACGCGACGCGAGGTCAACATGCAGGAGGTCGCCCAGAGCGTGACCGCCCTGTCGACCGAAGACATCGCCAAGCAGGCATTCCAGTCCCTGGACGACGTCGCCGGCGCGCTGCCGAGCGTCACGCTGGTCAATGCGATACCGGGCCGCAACGACGTCATCATGCGCGGCATCTCCACCGGCACGGGCGAGTACTACACGGACAGCCAGGTCGCGGTCTATCTCGACGACCAGCCGATGACTTCGAGCTCCCAGCAGGTCGACGTGCGGCTCATCGACATCGAGCGCATCGAAGTGCTGCCGGGCCCGCAGGGCACGCTGTTCGGGTCCAGTTCGCAGTCAGGCACGATCCGCTTCGTCACCAACAAGCCGAATTTTGCGGGATTCTCGAGCCAGGTCGACGCTGAAGTCGGAACGACCAAAGGCGGCGAGCCGAGCTACGACGTCAGCGGCTACGTCAATATCCCGATCTCCGACAGCATCGCCATCCGCGCCGTCGGTTTCTACGCCCACGAAGGCGGCTATGTCGACAACGTGTTCGGCGAGGATCTCGTCGGGAACCTCGACAACGCGGAAGTCGTGGAGGAAGACTGGAACGACTACAGTGCGTTCGGCGGCCGGCTGGCGGCACGCTGGCAGATCAACCCGCAGTGGGAGGCGTCACTGAGCCTCGTCACCCAGTCCAGCGATACCGACGGTGACTGGGCTGCGGATTCCGCGGCCGGCGACTACAAGATCGTGAGTTTCTTCGACGAATTCCGCGACGACGACTGGTACCAGGCGTCTACCAGCCTCAAGGGCGATCTCGGCTTCGCCGAGTTGTCGATGACCGCGTCCTACTTCGACCGCGACATCGTGTACGAATGGGACAACACGCTGTATGAGAACTGGCGGACCTATTACTTCGGCGGGTTGTACGACACCGAATACAACGGCAGCACGACTTTCAACGACCAGACCCAGAACCGCTGGGCCTACGAAGTCCGGCTGACGTCGCAGGGCGAAAGCAGGCTCCAGTGGATGGCAGGCGCCTTCTATGAGGACGTCTACGACTATTGGGATTACGGCGCGAGGGTCCCGGACCTTGAGAATACGACGGCATGGGCTTACGCGCAGTATTATGCGGCCGCCTTCGGACTCGACCCGCTGGCCCCCACCGACATCTACTACCTGAATGTCTTCGAGAAGACCGTCCGGCAGAAGGCGCTGTTCGGTGAAATCACGTTCGACCTGACCGATCGCTGGTCCGTGACCGGTGGCGCCCGGTGGTTCGAGTACGATCGCCATGAATTTGAAAGCGATCATGTCCCGGCAGGCCTGCCGGTATTCGACGAAGATCCACCCGGTAGCGGTAACTTCGTCCTCGCGGTACCGCTGACCAGCCAGGGCACGGACAACGACGTGGTGATGAAATTCGCCACGCAATACAAGTTCGACGACAACAAGATGCTGTATGCGCTCTACAGCGAAGGATTCCGCCTGGGCGGCAAGAACAGTGCGCGTGCCGCACTCGTCGGCGTGGTACCGGAGACATACCTGCCGGATACGCTCGATAATTACGAGCTCGGCTTCAAGTCGCAGTGGCTAGACAACCGCTTGCTGCTGAACGTCTCCGCGTTCTTCATGGAATGGTCGAATATCCAGCTGTCCGGCGACACCTCCCCGATCGATCCCTGGTGGGTGCGCGGAACCTTCAACGGCGGCAAGGCCGAACAGAAGGGTGTCGAGATCCAGACCGAGTGGAACGTGAACGACCGGTTCTCGCTCGAGCTCGGTGGCTTCGTGGCCGATCCGGAGTTCTCGGAGGGGTTCGTCACCCCCGACGGCGATCCAGTCGGCGAAGGCTGGCCCATGCCGGACTCACCTGAAGAAAAATTGTGGGCCGCGTTCGAATTCCGGGTACCCGGTTTCATTGTCCGGGACGGCGAGTTCTTCACCCGGATGTCGTACAGCTACCAAGGGGAGTTCTGGAACAGCCTGACGTCGATCCGTTGCAGCAACATCTGCACTGACCCCGACGACCTGGCGGATGCCCAGGACCAGGTTGTCCCGTCCTATGCCACCAGTACGCTGCAGTTCGGCGTGTCGTCCAACAGTGGCTGGGACGCCACATTGATCGTCCGCAACCTGTTCGACGAGGAACGCGGGGGCTACCTGAGCTCGTCCGACTACGGCGAAACTTTCGGCGATTCGCGGTTCCGCTACAGGTCAACACCGCAGCGGCCGAGGAGCATCAGCCTCTCGTTCACCAAGCGATGGTGACCGTCACAGGCATGGGTTGAGTCCATGCCTGCGACGGGCAGGCGCAGTCCATCGTGAAGCTCGTCACGACTTCGGTCGTGCGCGGCAGCCACCAGGTCGAAAGCCATGGAGGCGTGTACCTGATCGATCTCGAGCGTCGCGATGTGCGGCAGGTCATCGACTGGAACAAGGCCGACATCGACTGGCAGGGCCGCGGCTCGGACCGCGGCCTGCGCGGCATCGCCTTTGACGGCGAGACCGTCTACATCGCCGCAAGCGACGAACTGTTCGCCTACACGCCCGACTTCCGGCCGGTCGGCTCCTGGCGAAACCCGTTCCTGAAGC
>JANNHT010000041.1:0-5292 GCA_031404555.1 Gammaproteobacteria bacterium | reverse complement strand
CCCGACGAGGCCGAGATCGTCGCGGCGGCGCTGGTCGTCGTGCTGGACCCGACGGTGTTGCCGGAACTCGCGCGCTTCGCGGATTCGGCGAATGCGGACGTGCGCCAGAGCCTCGCCGTCGCCTACGGGCACCTCGGCGGGGTCGCCGAGACCGACACCCTGATGAAGCTGATGTGCGACCCGGTCTGGTGGGTGCGCTATCGCGCGGGCCAGGCGCTGATCCGCCTGAAGGGCGTGACGGCGGCCGACATCGAGGTCGTGCGCGCGCGGCTCACCGACAACTACGCGCTGGACATGCTCAACCACGTACAGGCGGAGGCGAGGATCGAATGAGCTTCCGCGCATTCCTCGAAGCCGTGCAGTGGGGATTCCTCGGCTATTTCATACTGCTCAACGTGATCTATCTGGGGCTCGCCTTCATCGCGGTCTTCCGGCTGCGGCGCTACATGAGCGGGATCAGCGCGGCCGAGCGCGTGTACTCACACCTGCAGATGCCCATCTCCCTGGTCGTGCCGGCCTACAACGAGTCCGCGACCATCACGACCTCGATCCGCGCGCTGCTGCAGCTCCGTTACCAGCACTTCGAGGTGATCATCGTCAACGACGGCTCGAAGGACGACACGCTCGCGGTGATGATCCGCGACTTCGAGCTGACGCCCTTCCCCGAAGCGTACCGCGTGCAGATCAAGACCAAGCCGGTGCGCGGCGTGTACCGTTCGCTCAAGTACCCGAACCTGCGCGTGATCGACAAGGAGAACGGCGGCAGCAAGGCGGACGCGAGCAACGCCGGCATCAACGCCGCGCGTTACCCGATCTTCTACTGCGGTGACGCCGACTCGGTCCTGGATCCCGGCGCGCTCGAGCACGTGGTACGGCCCTTCCTCGAAGACCCGACGACGGTCGCCTGCGGCGGATCGGTGCGCATCATCAACGGCTGCGTCGTGCGCGGCGGCGTGCTCGAGAAAGTCGGGCTGCCGCGGAATCCGCTGGCGCTGGTGCAGGTCGTGGAATACCTCCGCGCATTTCTCGGCGGCAGGCTCGGCTGGAGCGCGATCAACGGAATGCTGATCGTCTCCGGCGCCTTCGGGGTGTTCCACCGTGACACCGTGGTGGAAGCGGGCGGTTACAAGCACGACGCGATCGGCGAGGACATGGAGCTGATCGTGCGGCTGCACCGCATGCTGGTGAAGCGCGGGCAGCGCTACCGCGTCGCCTTCATCCCGGACCCGGTGTGCTGGACCGACGCGCCCGAAGACATCGCGACGCTCAGGAAGCAGCGCAAGCGTTGGCAGCGCGGGCTGGCGCAGTGCCTGTGGATGAATCGCGAACTCTGCTTCATGCGCGGCAGCCGCGCGGCGGGGTGGCTCGCGTTCCCGTTCTTCCTCATATTCGAGCTGCTGAGCCCGCTGGTGGAGGTGGCCGGTCTCGTCATCATGGCCATCGCCCTGGCGATGGGCCTCATGACGGCGGAGAACTTCCTCGCATTCATGCTGGCGGCCTTCGCGCTCGGGCTGATGCTGTCGACGACCTCGCTGCTGCTGGAGGAGCTGTCCTTCCACACCTACCCAAAGGTGCGGCACCTGCTCGTGCTGTTCGTCGTCTCGATCCTCGAGAACTTCGGTTATCGCCAGGTGATGTCCGTGTGGCGCCTGCATGCGCTGTACGAGTACCTGAGCGGCCAGAAGATCGCCTGGGGCGACATGAAGCGCAAGGCCACCTGGAACCAGTAAAGGGGACGCATCCCTTCCAGAGGGGACGCATCCCCTTGGTGCCACTTGTGGACAAATGCGATTGAATTCCGAGGCGCACCGTTCGCCCAGCTTCATTACCGTGAAGCCATGCCTCGAATCGCCCGCTTTGTCAGCCCCCGTTTGCCACATCACGTGACCCAGCGCGGCAATCACCGCGCCGAGGTGTTCTTCTCTGACGCCGACCATCAGACCTACCTCGCACTGCTGCGCGAGTACACAACCCAACACCAGGTCTCCGTCCTTGCCTACTGCCTGATGCCCAATCATGTTCATCTGGTGCTCGTGCCGGCTGCCAAGGATGGGTTGCAACTGGCGCTCAGGCCCCTGCACGTGCGCTACGCACAGCGCGTGAATCGCGCCAAGGGCTGGCGGGGTCATCTCTTCCAGGGGAGATTCTTCGCGTCAGTCCTCGACGAGCCGCACTGTTGGGCCGCAATCCGTTACGTCGAGCGCAATCCGGTGCGCGCGAGAATGGTCGACCGCGCTGAATCTTTCCGATGGTCCAGTGCACGCGCGCATTGCGGCCTGCGCCAGGACCCGGTGCTGAATACCCAACCCGAATGGCAGCGGCAGTTCGCGGCGATCGGAAATTGGTCCGACTGGCTGGCGGAAGGCGATGACGAACAGGAACTCGATACGCTGCGCAAGCACGCAGGCAAGGGCCTGCCTTGCGGCTCCGACGAATTCATTGAGCAGTTGGAGTCGAGTTCCGGTCGGCGCCTGAGAGACGGACGTGTTGGCAAGAACAGCAAGGGGATGCGTCCCCTTTAGAGGGGATGCGTCCCCTCTAGGTCGGGCAGGGCGCTCCGGCGTCGGTCCACTGCCTGAACTTCTCGACGAATTCCGCGTGCGGCACGGGCACGGGCACGCGCTCGCCGCCCGGATTCCAGCCCCACAGCACGAGCTTGTCCTCGGCGACGTGCTTGACCAGGTCGTCGAGATCGCGCTCGCCGTTCTGGTCCTCGTCCTGGATCATCTCGCAGAGCGCTTTCGAGCTGAGCCCGAACCACGCCATCTTCTGGTCCGGCGGCGGCAGGGCCCAATGCGGCGCGCCGGGCGGCGCATTCGGGCCGTAGCTCTCCGGCGGGTTGGATTCGGCGTGACAGGTCGCGCAGGGCAATCCCGGCGCGCCATGACCCTCGGGCCCGCGCGCGACGCCCATCGGATGCGTCCAGCCGGCGCCCGGCGCATCGCCGGGGATGTGGCAGTTGGCGCAGCGCGGATGCTGGAACACCAGCTCCACGGTCGCGAACGCAGCGACGGCCGCGTCGCGTTCCTCCGGCGTTGGTCCGCAGGCGGCGATGAGTGGAGACAGGGCGAGTGCGAGGATCGCATGACGCATGGTCGCCTCCTTCAGCTGGCCGGCGTGAGCGGCAGGTCACGCAGTCGCTGGCCCGTCAATGCAAACACCGCATTCGCGACCGCGGGCGCGATCGGCGGGACGCCGGGCTCGCCGACGCCGCCGGGCCGCTCGCCGCTCGGCACGATGTGCACCTCGACGACCGGCATCTCGTCGAGTCGCAGCACGCGGTAGTCGTGGAAATTCGACTGCTGCGGCCGTCCTTCGCGGATCTCCATCCGGCTGTGCAGCGCCGCGCCGAGCCCGAAAGCGATGCCGCCCTCGATCTGCGCGATGACGCCCGCGGGATTGATCGCAACGCCGCAGTCGATCGCGCAGACCACGCGATGCACGCGGATACGCCCGCCCTCGAGCGAGACCTCCGCGACCTGCGCCAGCCAGCTCCCGAACGACTCGTGCACCGCGATGCCGCGCGCACGACCGGCCGGCAGCTTGGCACCCCAGCCCGACTTTTCGGCGGCCAGGTTCAGCACGCCGAGATGCCGCGGATGCTGCTTTAGCAGCGCGCGCCGGTACTCGACGGGATCGCGGCTCGCGGCCGCGGCCAGCTCGTCGATCATGGATTCCATCACGAACGCCGTGTGGCTGTGCCCGACCGAGCGCCACCACAACACGGGAACCGCAGCGCGCGGCGAGTGCAGGTCCACGCGGTGATCGCGAATCTCCTTCATGTACGGCGAGTCGTTGACGCCCTCGACCGACGTCGCATCGATGCCGTCCTTGACCATCATCGATTCGAAGGGCGTGTCGATGAGGATCGACTGGCCGACGATCGCGTGTGCCCAGGCCATCGGCAGGCCGTCGGCGCCGACGCCCACGCGCAGCCGGTGCAGGTAGGCGGGGCGGTAGTAGCCTCCCTGCGTGTCGTCCTCGCGCGTCCAGACCGTCTTCACCGGCTTGCCCGCGGCCTTGGCGACATGCACGGCCTCGGCGACGAAGTCGGACGTCGGCGTCGCGCGCCGGCCGAAGCCGCCGCCGAGGAACTGGGTGTGGACCTCGACCTGCTCGGGATTCAGCCCCGTGATCGCGGCCGCCACCTGCTGGTCGATCCCCTGGAACTGCGTGCCGGTCCAGATCTCGCACTTGTCCGCGCCGATCCGGACCGCGCAGTTGAGCGGCTCCATCGTCGCATGCGCGAGATAGGGCACGGTGTACTCCGCCTCGAGCACTGTCGCGGCTCGCTTCAGCGCCGACACCGCATCGCCGGCGCGCGCCGCGACGGCGCCTCGCGTCGCGGCGAGACGCCGGTATGCTTCCCAAAGCTTCGTGCTGTCGAGGGCCGCACCCGGGCCGGGATCCCACTCGACCGCGAGCGCATCGCGCCCGAGCTTCGCCGCCCAGAAATGATCGGCGACGACCGCGACGCCGCTCGGCACCTGCACGACGTCGCGCACACCCGGCACGGCGCGGGCTCTTGTCGCGTCGAAGGTCCTGACCTTGCCGCCGAAGACCGGGGAGCGCGCGACGACAGCCGTCAGCAGCCCGTCGAACTGCACGTCGATGCCGAATTGCGCGCGGCCCGTCACCTTCTCAGGCGTGTCGAGCCGGAGCGTGGGCTTGCCGATGACCTTCCAGTCCTTGGCATCGCGGAGCGCGACGCTGTGTGGTGCTTCGAGTTTCGCAGCCGCCTCGGCGAGCTCGCCGTAGCGCGCGCGGTTCCCGCCGCAGATCACGGCGCCGTTTTCCGTGCGGCAGTCGGCCGGGCTCACGCCGAATCGCTGCGCCGCGGCCGAAACCAGCAGCGCGCGCGCCAGTGCGCCGGCCTGCCGGTAGCGGTCGAACTCCGACCAAGTGCTGGTCGATCCGCCGGTCATCTGCAAGCCGAAGGCGGTGTGTGCATAGGCGGGTGACGCTGGCGCGTGCTCGACGCGGATGCGGCTCCAGTCTGCATCCAGTTCCTCGGCGATCAGCATCGGCAACGCGGTCCAGATGCCCTGGCCCATCTCGGAGTGCGCGACCAGCACGGTGATGCGGTCGTCCGCGCTGATCCGCAGGAATGCGTTGGGTGCGGGCAGTCGGGCGGGCGCGGGCTGCGCCTGTGCCGCTGCACACGTCTCGTTCGTAGGCGCGGGCTCTGGCGCCAGGAAAGCCACGTCCAGCGTGATCGGCGTATTCTGCAACGTCGTTACGTAGATCGGCAGCGCTACCGTTTTGTTCGGATCGCCGAGATTTCGACCAATA
>JANNHT010000040.1:0-1928 GCA_031404555.1 Gammaproteobacteria bacterium | reverse complement strand
GCGAGCGCGAACGGCGCGCCGCCGAGCTCGGTCGGATCGATGCCGAGCACCAGGTGGTGCATGATCGGGTTGCCGACGAGGGCGAGTTCGAGGATGTCCGTGGGCGCGATCTTCGCTGCGCGCGCGAGCTCGCCCGCGAGCGCGGAGAGCGCCTCGCGGATCGCGGCGGTCATCAGCAGTGCGCCGCCCGGGTTCATCATCGCGTAGGACACGCGGCTCATCAGGTCTTCGCCGAAGCGGATCTGCGGATTCATGATGCCGGCCGCCGCGACCAGCTCCCCGGTCTCGAGGTTGCACAGGTGCGCGGCAACCGTCGTCGAGCCGATGTCGACCGCCATGCCGAAGGCGCGGTCGTGGAATCCCGGCCAGACGCCGATGATCTGCGAGCCGCCGTGTACCGCGACGGTCACCTTCCATTGGCCCTTGCGCAGCGCCTGCTGGAGATCGCGCAGCACCGCAAGGTCGCAGGTGAGGCCGGTCAGCTGCCATTCCGATTCGAGTGCGTTCTGGAGGCGGCGGAAGTCGCCGGACGGATCCTGCATGTCCGGTTCCTGCACTTCGACGTAGTGCAGGCGGACGACCGGGTTCAGTTCGATTTCGCGCGCATCGGCATCCTTGCGCACGATCTGGCGATGCACCTGGCTGGTCGACGGGACGTCCACGACCACGTCGCCCCTGCACGCGCGTCGAGCAGGACAGCCGGTGGCCTGAAGCCAGTCCCTTGCGGCCGGCGTAACGCGTTTCGATCTCGCTGACCGCGGACACACTGCCTGCGCCGGAACGGATGCCGTGCTTCGCGAATTCGCCCTCGGCGATCAGGACCTGGCAGCGCCCGCAGATGCCGCGGCCGCCGCAGACCGAATCGACGTCCACGCCGAGCGCGCGCGCCGCCTGGAGCAGCGGCGTGCCGACCGGAAAGCGTCCGCGCTTGCCGGAGGGCGTGAAGACGACGAGTGGATCGCGCTCGGCCATGTTGCGCCCGCGGCCTGCTATGCCCGCGGCCTGCGGCCGCGCTCGCGGCGCCCGCGCGAAGCCTCGCCGTCAGGGCCCGGCGGCGGCGCCTCGCGGAAGCGCGCGATCCAGCGCGAGCAGTCCGGGTCGTGGCCCATCATGACGTCAGCGCCGAGGCAGGCGCGCACCGTCTCGACGTGCAGCGGGTTCGTGATCGCGGAGGTCAGGCCCGAGGCGATCGCCATCGTCAGGAAGGCGCTGTTGATGCCGTCGCGGTTCGGCAGGCCGAAGCTGATGTTCGATGCGCCGCAGGTGGTGTTCACCTTCAGCTCCCCGTGCAGCCGGCGCAGGAGGCGCATCACCTGCACGCCGCCGCGGTTGATCGCGCCGATCGGCATCACGAGCGGATCGACGACGATGTCGCTCCGCGGGATGCCGTGGTCCGCCGCGCGCTCGACGATGCGCTTGGCGACTGCGAATCGCACGTCCGGGTCTTCCGAGATGCCGGTCTCGTCGTTCGAGATCGCGACGACCGCGGCGCCGTACTTCTTGATGAGCGGCAGCACCGCCTCGAGGCGCTCTTCCTCGCCGGTGACCGAATTGACCAGCGCCTTGCCCTTGTAGACCGCGAGCCCGGCCTCGAGCGCCGCGACGATGGAGGAATCGATCGACAGCGGCAGGTCGGTGATGGACTGCACGAGCTGGATCGCTTTCGCGAGGATCGCCGGCTCGTCGGCAAGCGGGATGCCGGCGTTGACGTCGAGCATATGCGCACCGGCCTCGACCTGCGCGCGCGCGTCCGCCTCGACGCGGCTGTAATCGCCGGCGGCCATCTCGGCGGCGAGCATCTTGCGCCCGGTCGGGTTGATGCGCTCGCCGATGATGACGAAGGGCCGCTCGAAGCCGATGACGACCTCACGGGTAGCGGAACTGACGACGGTATCGGTCATGTGGACGCCTTGTCTGGCAACGGGTTG
>JANNHT010000039.1:0-3953 GCA_031404555.1 Gammaproteobacteria bacterium | reverse complement strand
GTCGCGCGTCGCGCGCATCCAGGCGCAGCTCATCCAGTCCTGGGACGTGCTCAGCACGATGACGCCGGCGGACTACATGAAGTTCCGCGATTCGCTCGGGCAGAGCTCGGGCTTCCAGTCCTGGCAGTACCGCGAACTCGAGTTCCTGCTCGGCAACAAGGAAGCGAAGCTGATCGAGGTGCACTCGGGCGATGCGCAGGCCTATGCGCTGCTTCGCCAGGAACTGGCTACACCCTCGCTGTACGACGAGGCGATTCGCCTGCTCGCGCGGCGCGGATTCGATATCCCGAAGGAATGCGTCAATCGCGACTGGACCCAGCCATACGTCGCCAACCCGGCGGTCGAGGCTGCCTGGCTCTCGGTCTACCGCGACTCGACGAAGCACTGGGACCTGTACGAGCTCGGCGAGAAACTGGTGGACCTCGAGTACCGCCTCCAGCAGTGGCGCTTCGCGCACATGAAGACGGTCGAGCGCATCATCGGTTTCAAGCGCGGCACCGGCGGCTCGAGCGGCGTCGGCTACCTCGCGCACGTGCTGCAGCACACGTTCTTTCCGGAGCTGATCAGCCTGCGGACGTCGATCTGAGCTTACTTACCGGCAAATAATCGCAGATCCCACTTCACGGCCTCGACACTCGTTGCAACGACCAGCCGCGACTCCGGATGGGCGGGATTGATCAGCACATTCCGTTCGCCGCTGAAGACTACGCTGGGTACGAAGAGGAGAGGTGACGGCGCGTCGGCGAGCCATGCATCGCCAACCGCCCGGCTTGCGATCTGGTCCGCTGAGTCCCACTGCGGGACGTCGCCCGGCTCGATGACTCGACGCGCAAGCGTATCCGGTGCCTCGTATGTGACGCACACCTGGCGTTTGGGAACTCGCCCGCCGGTATGCACGAGCTTTTCCAGCATGGCGCCGGAGAAAGTTTCGCAGGCGTAGATGACCGATCGTCCCGGAGAGTTCCAGCGGCCTCCGTAGAGCCTGGCGCCCTCGCCGGTATCTTTCGCGTAGCGCGAGTCAGCGATTCGATAGAACCGCATTGCGTTCGGTCAGACGGGCAATCCATACAGCGCGCGCATGACGACTTCCTCGACCTGGCGCGCACCCAGTTCCGTCATGCCGGCATCAATGGGCGCCTTGCGGCCCAGCTCCGGGTGCGGCGTGCAGAGAAAGCGCTTCGCTTCGGCGGCATCGTCCCAGAGCAGCTCGGCCAGGGCCACGACGCGCGCCAGCCGTTCGGTCTTCTCGCTCTCTCCGAGCTTGAGCCGCTTGCGTCGCTTGTAGGTTGCCGCAGGCACCACGCGCTGCATCAGCAACTGCCGCGCTGACCCCAGGAACCCCGCCCTCTCAGCAACGCGCGCCAGGCTCTGCTTCGGGAGCCCCATTTCGACGGCGTCGGCGATCGCGGCCATCGAGCGCACGCTGCGCTTCAAGCCGAGGATTTCAGCGACTTTATCGGCTGGAACGGCCATGGAAGGAACCTCGCAAGCAGCACGATGGGCTCATTTGAGCCCACTGTCAAGCTCAGTTGATCCTGCTGTTCCTGAGGGATTCGTGCGTCATCAGGCTACGCGAACCGGAATCTTCAGCGCCCTGATCTTCTCTCCCCAGATCCTCGGCCCGGTCTCGTGCACGGATTCACCGGTTGAATCCACCGCGACCGTGACCGGCATGTCCTTCACCTCGAACTCGTAGATCGCTTCCATGCCGAGGTCCTCGAACGCGACCACGCGCGCCTTGCGGACGGCTTTCGACACGAGGTAGGCCGCGCCGCCGATTGCGATGAGATAGGCGGATTGGTGCTTCCGGATCGCATCGATCGCGACCGGCCCGCGCTCGGCCTTGCCGATCATCGCGAAGAGCCCGGTCTTCGCCAGCATCAGGTCCGTGAATTTGTCCATGCGGGTCGCCGTCGTCGGGCCCGCGGGTCCGACGGCTTCGCTGCCCACCGCATCCACGGGGCCGACGTAGTAGATCACGCGGCGATTGAGGTCCACGCCGGGCGGAAGGCCCTTGCCGCTGTTCAGGAGATCCGCGAGCCGCTTGTGGGCGGCATCGCGTCCCGTCAGCATCTTTCCGGAGAGCAGCAACGTCTGGCCCGGCTTCCAGCTCCGGACCTCCTCGCGAGTCAGCGCGTCGAGATCCACGCGCCGCGACTCCGCGGACGGCTTCCAGTGCACGTCGGGCCAGGACTCGAGCGAGGGCGGATCGAGCGCCACGGGTCCGCTGCCGTCCATCACGAAATGCGCGTGGCGCGTCGCCGCGCAGTTCGGGATCATCGCGACGGGCTTCGAGGCGGCGTGCGTCGGGAAGGTGCGGATCTTGACGTCGAGCACGGTCGTGAGCCCACCGAGTCCCTGCGCGCCGATGCCGAGCGCATTGACCTTCTCGTAAATCTCGATGCGCATCTCCTCGAGCTTGTTTGCGGGCCCGCGCTCGAGAAGCTCATGCATGTCGATCGGGTCCATGAGCGCTTCTTTCGCGAGCACCATCGCCTTGTCCGCGGTGCCGCCGACGCCGATGCCGAGCATGCCGGGCGGGCACCAGCCGGCGCCCATCTCGGGCACGGTCTCGAGCACCCAGTCCACGATGGAATCGGAGGGATTCAGCATCGACAGCATGGACTTGTTCTCGGAGCCGCCGCCCTTGGCGGCGACGATGACGTCGAGCTGGTTGCCCGCGACCATCTCGACGTGCACGACGGCCGGCGTGTTGTCGCCGGTGTTTTTCCGGGTGAAGAGGGGATCCGCGACGATCGAGGGGCGCAGCCGGTTCTCGGTCGCGAGATAACCGCGGCGCACGCCCTCGTCCACGAGTTCCTGGAGGCTCTTGCGCGTGTCCCAGCGCAGATCCATCCCCGCCTTGATGAAGACATTCACGATGCCCGTGTCCTGGCAAATCGGGCGGTGGCCTTCCGCGCACATCCGCGAGTTGGTCAGGATCTGCGCGATTGCGTCCTTCGCGGCCGGCGACTGCTCGCGCGCGTACGCTCGGCCGAGGTGCTCGATGTAATCGGCGGGATGGTAGTAGGAGATGAACTGCAGCGCGTCGGCGACGCTCTGCACGAAGTCGGCTTCGCGGATGACGGCCCCGCCCATTGGGCCATCATATCAGTGCAGGAACGCCGCGCCCCGGGTCAGAAAGGTGTAGTCGCCCTCGATCGCCATGAAGCCGATCAGGACCAGCAGGCAGAGCGGCGGCAGCAGGATTGCGAACTTCAGCGCGAGCCGCTCCCAGGCCATGTGCATGAAGATCGCGACGATGAAACCCGCCTTCAGCAGCATGAAGAGGATGATCAGCGACCAGCGCAGGTAGCCCTGCAGTTGGTAGAAGTCCACGAGGTAGGAGAACGTGGACAGCACGAACAGCAGCAGCCAGATCCACAGGTAGATCTTGATCGGGTGCTGTTGACCTTCAGCTGCTGACATGGCGCCTCACCACAGGTAGAAGAACGCGAAGATGAAGACCCAGACGAGATCGACGAAGTGCCAGTACAGGCCCGTGATCTCGACCATCTCGTAGCTGCCGCGCTTGTCGTAGAAACCCTTGCGAACGCGGTTCGCGACGACCAGCAGGTAGATCACGCCCGCCGACACGTGCAGTCCGTGGAAGCCCGTGATCATGAAGAATGCGGAGCCGAACTGCGGCGCACCCCACGGGTTTCCCCAGGGCCGCGCGCCTTCCATGATGAGCTTGGTCCACTCGAAGGCCTGCATGCCGACGAAAGTCGCGCCGAGCAGGGCGGTCGCGACCATCAGGAACACGGTCTTGCGCTTGTCGCGCCGGTAGCCATAGTTGACCGCCATCGCCATCGTGCCGCTCGAGGTGATCAGCACGAAGGTCATGATCGCGATCAGGATCAGCGGGATGTTCTGGCCGAAGAGATGCAGCGCGAACACTTCGCTCGGGTTTGGCCAGTCGATCTGCGTCGACATCCGCACGTTCATGTACG
>JANNHT010000038.1:0-13732 GCA_031404555.1 Gammaproteobacteria bacterium | reverse complement strand
TCCCAAGAGTCCACATCGACGGAGGAGTTTGGCACCTCGATGTCGGCTCATCACATCCTGGGGCTGTAGCAGGTCCCAAGGGTTCGGCTGTTCGCCGATTAAAGTGGTACGCGAGCTGGGTTCAGAACGTCGTGAGACAGTAGACTGTTGCTGTCGTTAAATTTGGCTATTTGCTGGAAAATCTGGGTATCCGACGGTACGAGGAAGTGAATATCCTCGTGAAAATCCGGCCGGTGCAGACAATCAGCAGGAAAGATCAGAGTAGTGGAAGATCACTACATCGCGGGTTTTGTCGACGGTGAAGGCAGCTTCCATGTTGCCTTTCAGCGTAGTGCTGACACCCGAATCGGGTGGCAGGCAATTCCTGAGTTCCATGTCAGCCAGAATGAGGCTAGCAGACACGTGCTCGAAGCGATTCGGGAACGGTTGGGATGCGGCATCATCAAGGTGAATCATCGTGGAAGCAGGAGCGACCGGACACTTGTTCTGGTCGTCAGAAATCGACAGGACCTTTCGACAAGAGTGATTCCGTTCTTCGAACGGTATTCATTGCATACGCAGAAAAAGAACGACTTTGAGTTGTTCAGGCAAGTCGTCGGGATGATGAATCAGGAAAGTCATCTCTCGGCGGACGGTTTCACAAGAATCGTTGACCTTGCCTATGCGATGAACGCCAATGGAAGTCGACGCAGGGTTCCTCGTGAAGGAATTCTTCGGACTCTGAAATCCTCAGAGACTATACGCCAAAGGTCAGTCGGGCCGACCGAGCCCATGATCAAGATATAGTCCGAACTGCATGGCGACATGCAGACCTTGCCTCGCGGCAAGGCGCCACCCTCCGGGTGGTCAGTACTCTCCGAGGAGAGGAAGTAACAGAATGTCGGTCCCTATCTTCCGTGGGCGTTGGAGATTTGAGGGTGAGCTGCTCCTAGTACGAGAGGACCGGAGTGGACGTGCCTCTGGTGTTCCGGTTGTCATGCCAATGGCACTGCCGGGTAGCTATGCACGGACGGGATAACCGCTGAAAGCATCTAAGCGGGAAGCCCCCCCCAAGATGAGATCTCCCTGAGGACTTGATCCTCCTGAAGGGCCGTCGAAGACTACGACGTTGATAGGCTGGGTGTGTAAGCGCAGTAATGCGTTCAGCTAACCAGTACTAATTGCCCGTGAGGCTTGACCATATAACACCCAAGGAGCCTGAGCTCCGTGAGTGCGACACATAGCGTTGCTCCACAATTCCGGACATGCCTGCGCGGCCTCGATCAGCGGCGCGGGCGACAGTTTTCCTGGCGGTCATAGCGGGCGGGAACCACCCGATTCCATTCCGAACTCGGAAGTGAAAACGCTCTGCGCCGATGGTAGTTTGGCCGTAGGCCAGGTGAGAGTAGGTCACTGCCAGGATCCCACACGAACCCCCCGACGGAAACGTCGGGGGTTTTTTTACGTCTGCGTCACCCGCCAGCGTCACGGGTCGAGACGCCGCTCCTCGACCGTGCCGGTCAAAGTTTCCCCGCCGAGCGACACGTAGAGCGTCTGCTCCGACACCGCCAGATCAAGATCCATGCGCCGGTCGAGCCGCGCGACCAGCTCGGCCAGCAATTCCGGGCTTACGGCGCGCAGCCGGATCTGCGCGGCGCGGTGGATCCGCTCGCCGGCGAGGCGGGCGATCAATGGGTCCAGGCCGCGATGCGCGTAGACCGCGACATCCGGCGCGGCCTTCGAGGCCTTGTGCAACCGATTTGCGTCCGGTGCGCCAATGTCGATCCAGGTCTGCATGACGCCGGTCAGGTCGTGTACGGCGATCGCGGGCTCGTCCGGATCGGATAACCCCTTCGAGAATGCAATGCCCTCGGTGTACTCGAGGCAATAGGCCAACAGCCGTGTCAGCAGGTATTCGGCGGTCTCCGATGGATGTCGCGCCAGCCGGATCGTGAGCGTCTCGTGGACGTCGCGGTCGGCGTCGGCCAGCCGGATCTCGAACACAAACATCGTTGCGCCCTGGGCCAATCAGGTTCTCCAGGCCGCTGGCTTCAACGACCGACCATGCGTTGCAGGTGATCGGCATAGCGGGCGCCCTGTACCGCGATCTGCGAAAGCGCGGCGTCGATCTCCCGGAGTTCGCCCGATGTCAGTTCGACGCTCGCCGCGCCCAGATTCTCTTCGAGCCGGTGCCGCCTGGTCGTCCCAGGAATCGGAACGATCCAGGGCCTCTGCGCCAGGAGCCAGGCGAGGGCGACCTGCGCTTTCGTCGCGCGTTTCCGCTCCGCGATGCGGCCGAGCTGGTCCACGAATTCCCGATTGGCCTTGCGCGATTCGGGCGAAAAACGCGGAACGAGATTCCGGAAATCGTCGCTGTCGAAAGTCGTGGTCTCGTCGATCGCGCCGGTGAGGAAACCCCGGCCGAGCGGACTGAAAGGCACGAGACCGATGCCGAGCTCCTCGAGCACCGGCATCGTTTCCCTCTCGAGGTCGCGCCACCAGAGCGAGTACTCGCTCTGCAATGCGGCAACCGGCTGCACCGCGTGCGCGCGGCGAATCGTCTGCACGCCTGCTTCGGACAGTCCGAAGTGCTTCACCTTGCCGGCACGAATCAGTTCCTGGACGGCGCCCGCCACGTCTTCGATGGGCACGTCGGGATCGACGCGGTGCTGGTAGAACAGGTCGATGACATCGGTCCGGAGCCGCTTGAGCGATGCCTCGGCAACCGCCCGGATATGCTCGGGCCGGCTGTCGAGAGGATTCTCCGTGTCCTTTGCGCCGATGTTGAATCCGAACTTGGTGGCGATGACGACGTCCCTGCGAAACGGCTCCAGGGCTTCGCCGACCAGGGTCTCGTTCGTGAAGGGTCCGTAGACCTCGGCGGTATCGAAGAACGTCACGCCGCGCTCGACGGCCGCGCGGATCAGCTGGATTCCCTGCTGCCGGTCGGCGGGAGGGCCATAGCCCTGGCTCAGGCCCATGCAGCCGAGACCTACCGCTGAAACGGTCAGGCCGCTCCGGCCCAGCACTCTCTTCTCCATGCCAGGTCTCCTGATGCGTCGATCCCCGGTAGCGGATAATCGCACTCCAGGACGAAGTCACCAACAGACGATTCCCCGATGGACTCCATCGCCGCAGAACAGCGAATCCGGGCTCACGTCCGCGAGACACCGCTCGAACACTCACGCGCGCTCAGCGAGTCCACTCGCGCCAACGTTTTCCTGAAACTGGAAAATCGCCAGGACATCGGCGCATTCAAGATTCGCGGGGCCGCCAACAAGCTGCTCCTGCTGCCAACCGAACAGGCCGCGCGGGGCGTCGTCACCGCCTCGAACGGCAACCATGCCCTGGCTGTCGCGACCATCGGTGGGGGACTCGGGATACCCGTCGAGGTGTTCGTCTCCGACCACATCGACGCGCTCCGGCGAACCCGGATCGAGTCGCTGGGCGCGCGGGTGCACACGGTCGAGGGAGATCCGCTCCAGGCTGAACAGACGGCGCGGCGCGAAGCGGTACGATCTGGCCGCAACTACATATCGCCCTACAACGATCTGGAGATCGTCGAAGGACAAGGCACAGTTGCCGTCGAGATCCTGCGGCAACTGCCGCAGTCCGATGCGGGAAAACTGGATGCCGTCTTCGTGGCCGTCGGCGGCGGCGGACTGATCGGCGGCATCGGACTGCACCTGGAGGTCGCTGCAGTTGATGCCGAGGTCGTCGCTTGCTGGCCGGGGAATTCTCCCGCGCTGTACGAGTGCCTGCGCGCTGGCAGGATCATCGAGGTCCCGGAGAAACCCACGCTCTCCGTCAGCACCGCCGGGGGAATTGAACCCGGTGCGGTCACCCTGAAACTCTGCCAGCAGGTGATCGATCGCAGTGTCCTGGTCAGCGAAGCGGAGATCCTGGACGCCGCGCGTCGCCTGTACCGCGAGGACGGCCAGCTCATCGAAGGAGCCGCAGCCGTCGCGGTCGCCGCCTTCCTCCAGTCGGCCCGTGACTACGCGGGCAAGACCGTGGTGATCGTCATCTGCGGCGGCAACGCCGATCCTGCGCTGGAGGCGAGGATCAAGGGGTAGGGCCAGGAAATCCGGGCGGCCGGACGCGCGCTTAGGTCAGCAGGTTCAGGAACAGCGTGATGATGATCGCGTTGGTGAAGTCGATGAAGAAGGCGCCGACGATCGGAGCGACAAGGAAGGCGCGCGGCGCAGGCCCGTAGCGTTCGACCAGCGCGCGCATCACCGCCATGGCGTTCGCCGTCGTTCCCAGCATGAAGCCGATGAAGCCGCCGGTCATCACCGCCGATTCGTAGTTCTTTCCCATGGTGCGATGCACCGGTGCGGCCGCGACGATCACGAGCAGGACCTGGGCGGCGAGTATGACGACGAGCGGGAGGAAGAGTCCCGACAGTTCCCAGAGCTTGAGCGTCATCAGCGCCATCACCAGGAACAGCGTCAGCGTAACGATGCCGAAAGTGTTGATGAACCGCAGCGAGAGACCGAACCAGCCGGTGACGTCGTCCACATTCCGGATCACGGCGGCGACCAGCATCGCGCCGATGTAGGCGGGCAGGGTCATGCCAAGCGCCGCGAATCCCTTGCTGACCCAGTGACCGATCCACATCGCGACCAGGATGGCGACCAGGTTCTTGACGATGGGCCATGCGTCGTCGTCGTCGGTGGATGCCGTCAGCGTCGGGTCCGGTTCCGCCTCGGGGAGGGTGGCGCCGGAATCAACCACGCGCGTTCCGCGCGGGGACTTGAGTTTGCCGCGTTCGATCAGGACCGTGCTCACCGGTCCACCGACCAGGCCGCCGGCGACGATGCCGCCGATTGCGACCGCGATCGCGACCGACGATGCACCGACGACGCCCGCCTGCTCGAAGAGAGGAGCGAACGCGAGCCCGGTCGCCGGCCCACCCGTCAGAGTCACGGATCCGGCCAGCACGCCGAACAGCGGATGGAGACCGAAGCCGAGCGCAATCAGGACGCCGACCACGTTCTGGGCGATGGCAAAGACGGTTGCGAGCAGGAAGAAGCGAAGCACCTGCGGTCCGCCGATCCTGAGCAGCGAGAGGCTGGCGGCGAAGCCGATCGTCGTGAAGAACGCGATCATCATCGGGCTCTGCAGTGTCGTGTCGAACTTCACGAGCGTCACGCCCTGGCCGCGCGCGATCAGTACGGCAATGGCGATGATCAGGCCGCCAAGCACGGGCGCAGGCAGGTTGTAACGCCCGAGGAGCGGGATCAGCCGACGGAGCCAGTGACCCAAGAGCAGCGCGACGCCGGCGAATGCGAGTGTCTGGACGAAATCGAGTTCAAACAATGAGTTGCCCTCCGCCGTTGAATCCATATCGTGGGCCGCGCCGGCTCATTGAGCGAGACGCGAAAGGATTCGGGCGAAGCGCGCGGCGTCGTAGCGCTCGTCGTGCTTCAGGTCGTCGTACAGGGCCGCGATCCGGGGGTCGGAGTCGGGCGAACGGCCGGAACTGGCGAGCAGCAGCGTCACGGCCATGACGGCCTGCTCGGCGGCGGAATAGTCCGGGTACTCGCCGCGCTCGGCGGCTGCCAGGATCGCCTTGACGATGGCATCGCGCCTGGAGGCGTCGAATTTCTGCTGCGCGAGACGTTGCCGCAATGCGGCAATCTCCTGCCGTAACGCCCTCGCCGCTGCGCGCAGTTCCTGC
Source organism: Gammaproteobacteria bacterium (assembly GCA_031404555.1). Classification (GTDB taxonomy): domain Bacteria; phylum Pseudomonadota; class Gammaproteobacteria; order Steroidobacterales; family Steroidobacteraceae; genus SCUD01. Next base: position 8,070 of record JANNHT010000038.1, on the reverse strand, counting down.
ATGCCTTCATTGGCCATGCGGTGCAGATGGGTCGTAGCGGCGCGCAGTGACTGTGCGCGTGCCGGGTCGACGGCATCGAGCACGGCGGCAAGCATCACGAGCGCGCTGTCGTTCACCCGGACGCTGCCCGGTGCGAGGCCCGGCAGGTCGCGCCAGCGCTGGAGCCGCATCGAACGATGGCAGCTGTAGCAGTTGAACAGTGCGAAATCCGGGAACACGCCTTTCGAGTGTCGCTCATCGCCGATGATCTCGAGCGAGCGTGCAGCGCTTTCGGTCAGGCCCGCGATCCAGACGCTGACACTGTCGGACTCGGTCTTGCGTTTCGCGTAATCGCCGTCCCGTCGATAGTGCTCGCGCCCGCCACTGGTGCGCCAGAGTTCGGAATAGGTGTCGAGTTCGAACACGAGGCGCGGATGACCGGCCGCCATCAGGCCGTGATTCGCATGGCGGTCCACGGCGCCGACATGGCAGGCGGCGCAGGCCGGTGCACGCACATCCGCGCGTTCGAGCGCAGTCATGCCGTGCGCGATATTTTCCACATGCGCCACTCGCGGTGTGTCGTCGTGGCTCGCGATCCAGGGCTGCGATGCGCCATGGCAGGCTTCGCAGCCGATCCCGTCGTCGACCTGGAAGCGCGGCCCGCGCATCAGCGCCGGCACATTGTTGCTGTGGCAATCGAGGCAGAGCGGTTCGCGTTCGGCGGAGGCAATGCCGAGCCGCGTGGCCATGCGGACCGATTCGGGACTTCGCAGCGTCCGGAATGCGCCGGCATGGGGATCGAAATGCGACCAGGTGACGTATTCGTTGCGCAGCACCGGGGATCCTGCTACCGGCTTTGCGACGCCGTGGCAGACACCGGAAGCGCAGGAGGCCACACCCAGGTGATTCGCAGCCGGCTGGATGCCCCGCGGCGTCTGGGCGATCGCGGGCAATGCCGTGAGTGCAAGGGCGGCCAGCCAGTGGTGCATCCGCCGGATTTCAGTCATTCGGTACATACCAGGGTTCGCCATTCTGATCGAGATAGAGCCGGCGCATCTCGGCTCCGTTGAATGGCCTTGCTCCACGCCGCCCGAACACGGCGACCTGGCCGCCGGTCTCGTCAACCGCGCGGTCGCGTTCGAGCGGCCGCGACAGTGCGAGTGCTGCGGAGCCGGTCGCATATTTCGCGATCAGCTGCGGTTTCGGCTCCGGGCTGAAGCCGTACAGGTTCGGCTGCGTGTCGGGGGCGGTCAGCTGCAGGACCTTGAGGCCGCCCGCGCCGTCCGCGACATAGGCAAAAAGCGAGGCATTGGTGGAGGCGATCACGACGTCCCTGGCATCGGTTATCGCCGCATTGGCATTGAAATGGGTCATGAGCCTCGGCGCTTCCGGCCGCTCGACATCGACGATGGCGATGCCGGCTGAGCCAGCGGCGACATATGCGTAGGTGCGGGCGACCGAGAGGCCCTGGGCATTCCTGAGCGGCACCGTCGCCGACACGACGACCCGTGCCCGCGCGGGATTGGTCACGTCTACGACCTTGAGTCCCCCGGCATCGGTCACGAACAGGTAGCGGAACTGCAAGACGGAGGCGCGGCCATTGGCGAGCGGCAGGGTCGAGGCGACTCGCGGATTCAGCGGATCGGCGAGATCGAGGATCACGAGCCCGCGCCCGGCGATCACGTAGGCGATGTTGCCGCCGATCGTGATGTGGCGCGCGCCGTCGAGCACGCCGTCGGGATTCCAGGTCAGCGCGCGCTTCAGGCGATTGTTGCGGAAATTCCCATCGGCCAGCGTGTTGACGTCGACCAGGATCAGGCCCTCCGCGGCATCGGTGACGAGCGCGTAGTTGTAGATGGGTGCGAAGGGCTGTTCGAGATTCTCGATGCGCATCCGGTCGCCCGTATTGCGCGCGGGGTGAACGGGTTGGGTCGTCGGCAGCGCGACGCAGCTCGCGTCCTTCGAGCCGACCCGCGCATCGTGCCCGAGGTGCGAGAAGGGCGCGGTGACGAGCCTCTGGCTGACGCCCTTGTTGCCGATGCTGGCGGCGTCGTAGATGACGAGACCGCGCTCGCCCTCGGCCGCATACAGGTATTCACCGCGAAGCTGCAGGCAACGCGTCGCACCCGCGTCGTGGCCATGTGCGGTCAGCAATTCGAGATTGCGATCGCGATGCTGACGCGCCCAGTCGGGATAGGCGTAGCGGTGCAGGTAGCTGCCGATCACGGCCTGCGGTTCCTCCCATTCGGTCACCTGTACGGCGACGACTTCTTCCTCGGTGCCGACCCAGGCGTGGAAGCCCAGCAGGTTCATGAACTGCGTGCCGAGGCCGAGGGTCTGCGCCATCACGGCGTTGTTGTCTCCCGAGTCTGCGAGGTGACAGTCAGGGCAGCCCTTGGTCTCGGTGCGCCGCTCGGTGTGCGGGTAATGCGGATTCATCGCCTGGGAACTGAATCCCGACGCCGAAATCGGCGGCTGCTGGACGTAGATCCGCTCGCGATTCGCATTGGTGGAGGAGAGCACGAGCGCGGAGGACGAACGCACCGGCGCGACCTTGCCGCCCTCGACCGGGCCGCGCAGCCCCAGCATGAAGACGTCATCGCGCGCGACCTGCGGGTTGTAGCTTGCCCAGTTGCGCAGCGTCCCGCCCTCGTAGCGATGCGATTCGGTCTTCCAGTTCGCTTCGATCGGCAAATGGCAGCCGCCGCAGGCAGTGGTCCAGGACGTGTGGCAGGTGTAGCACTCCATGTCCTCGTCGGCGTGGGCGAGATCGGCCGGCGCAACCTGCGAGCCCCACGCGAGCTTCGCCGTGTTGCGCGACATCAGCTTCGCGCGCGCGGCTTTCGCGTTGTATTCCGGATGCGTCGCCGTGACGCTGTCCTTGACGAGCGAGACCCGCCATTCGAGCTTAGGATCCAGCACCGAGCGCTGTACCAGGGCGCCGTCCAGCCACTCGAAGCGACGCCGCCCGTCGGGATTGCGCAGTACCGAGAGATCCGCGCCATTCGGGCCGGCGGCCGGGCCGGACGTGCGTAGCGTCGGGTAGGCGTTCACGCTGCCGTGGCAGTCCTTGCAGTCGATCTCGACCGCGTGGGCGACCTCGCCATAGAGATGTCCATTGCCGTGCGAGTCCTGGGCGTAGTGGCAGTCCACGCAATGCATGCCGGCGTCGGCATGACTCGAGGACAGGTGCACGGCCTTGGTGAACTTCTTCGGGTCGTCGTTGGCGACGATCGCTCCCTGCGCATCGAGCAGGTTGCCCTTGCGGTCGCGCTTGTAGACGCCGCGGAAATTCCAGCCGTGACCGTGGTAGTCGGCGAACTGCGTGTCCTTCAGCGTTGGGTTCAGTTCCGACACCCGCTCCAGGAATTCCGGTTCGGCCCAGAGGCCGCGGACGACGGCGCCCTCCGGATTCCGGTCGAGTGCCGCACGCATCGCGGCATCATCCGGATAGCGCTGCTCTTTCGGCCACATCGACGGCGCGTCGGATTCGTAGTCCCACATCGTGTAGCCGAGATAGGTGTTCATGAACATGTTCGGCTGGTGCATGTGGCAGACCATGCACTGGCTGGTCGGAATCGCGCGCGAAAAGGAATGTGCCAGCGGATGGCCGGGGCGGTCGCGCGGAATGGTCGGGTCGCGTGTCTGCGTCAGACCGCCGTGGCCGAATCGCGCATAGGGCCCGGAGTGCTTCGGGTCGCGGTCATTGGCGTAGACGACGTGACAGGCGCCGCAGCCGGAAGTGCGGTAATCGCCCGCCTGGTCATTGGTGCCGAAGAACCAGGCGAGCGGATCGTTGAGGCGGGTCTTGTGCAGGTTGAGCATCGGCACTGCGATGCGCGCGCCGGTGCCGGGCCCGCGATTCGACTGGCGGATGTCGGGACGGCCGGGTTCCTCGAGCCGCTGGATCTGGCCTGAGACATTCGGCAGCCCGGTTTCGGCGAACACGTTGGAATTGTTCCGGCCCCCGTCCTCGAACACGCGGAAGATGTCGGCTGGTTCCAGGTTCTGCCAGCGCGGCAACGGATGGAGCCGTGAGAGGATGCCGTGGATCGCGCGATCCTCGGCGCTCGCCGGCGCGCCTTCGATGATCGCAGCCTCGCCGTCCCGCGTGTAGGCCTCGCCCAGCAGGTAGTTCTTGAACGGCAGCAGGCCGTTGTTGTACGCGGCGCCGCCCCAGAACATCGCATTCGTGGACATGAGGCTCCGCTCGGCCGCGAGGATCGTCTTCAGGTGACAGGCACCGCAGGCCTCACGGACGACGCGATAGTCCGAGGGATTGACGAAGCGGATGAACTCCGGGGCCTCGCGATTGAGGAGTGTGTAGCTTCTGACCGGATTCGCGCTCGCCGGGTATTTCCAGTCGTCCGGGTAGCGCGGCAGGATGTGAGCGCGGTCGCGGGCGGCGGCGTAGTCGGTGCCCGAAGCGGGTGCATTGCCCAGCCAGCGCGCGGCCGCGTCGCCGCCGTGACAATCGGTGCAGCCGAGCACGACTGCCGGGCTCGCGTGCATGGTTGCCTCGTCGGTCGCGCGGTGGCAATCGAGACAACCCGTGCTCTTGGCCTCGGCCTGCACGCTGGTCTGCATCGATGGCGCAGCCGGCGCGGCGGCGTATTGACGTTCGACCATTGCCGCGCGCTCGTCGGAGGCAATGGCCGCGAGCCCGATCGCGACGCATGCCGCGGCGGCAAGACTCACTCCGGCGAGGGCGCGGCGACTCCACATGGTCAGTAGGTGAACACCAGATTGCCGAGGATGGAGTATGGAGTCTCGCTGCCGTAGAGATCCTTGAATCCGCTGCCCGGCAGGAGCGCGGCTGCGGACAGGCGCACCACGATATTCTGGTTCGCGAGGGGGCGCCAGGTGATTGCGGCCGAAAGGTCGAGCCCGATGTCGCGCCCGATACGGGCCTGGGCGCGAGCCGCTTCGAGCGACGAAGTGTCGGCGAACCACAGCATGTTGGCATTGACGCTCGCACGCAGCGTTGGCAGCACATCCATGTCGGCACCTGCACCGATCAGCATCAGGCCGGGGTTGGTGAAATTCGACTGGCCGAATTCCTTGGACGAGCGCAACGAGTTCAGGAGTCCGTTGCGGCCCGAGAGCGTCACGCGGCCGCCGCCGATCAGCGGCACCGGCTGGCGGATCCAGAAACTCGTGTCGGCACCGGCGATAAGCGGGTTCTCGAAGATCGCGTCATAGCCCTGGGCAACGTCATCGAAGGGGTCGTCGTCGCCGGAGGCGAAGACGGCGGTCGCGCGCGCGCGGATCCAGTCGAAGTCGCGCGAGACTTCCGCGGCCGTGAACCAGGCCCGGATGTCGCTTGCCTGGTCGGTGAACGTGCCGAGGTCCTCCTCGCCGATCGCGCCATAGGCGGAAACCGTCAGATTCCAGCGACCGACATGACCGTCGCCGTTGTAGCCGAGATAGCTCACGTCGTAGTCGCGCGCGCGTTCGAGCCCGAGCGAGGACGGGCGCTGGATGAAACCGTTGTCGTCGTAGCGGACTTCGCCCGCTTCGCGGTTGCGGTTGTGCGCGACGACCGCCTGCGAGGTAAAGCCGATCCACGGCCAGTCCTGGCGATAGAGATTCGCGATGAGCACGTCGTCGTCACGGAAGGCGTCGTCACCGAGTTCAACGAGGTTGTTCAGGCCGCTGTTGGTGTCCTTTTCGAGGCGCCGGAACAGGCCCAGGTTGTACTGCCAGCGATTGTTGTCGCGCGTGCCGAACAGACGGACGCCAAAGGGACTGTCCTGGAACAGGAAGCCGCGGAAATCCGCCGCGAACGGTTGCACGCCGACACGCAGGCTGTCGAAGTCGTAGCGCTCCGAGACATTGCGCAGGTGCTTGTCGACGAACAGCGCCTGCACGCCGATGACGCCTTCGGTGCGGGTCGTGCCGAAGGAGGGATCCGCCTTCAGGATGCCGTGCTCGTTCACGACCGCGTGATTGATGTTGAACACGGGCGTGAAGCGGATCTCCCAGTCAGGCGGCTTGAAGACCGTGCTGCCCTGGTAGAGCACGGCCTCGACAATGAGGTTTTCGGCATACACCTGCTGCTCGCCGTCGCCGATCGTGTCGTTGCTCCCGGGATCGCCGTCGCCGGGGCCCGCGACCGGCACCGGGAACCGGCGCGGCTCGATCACGCTGTCGCTGACGATGCCGAGACTGAAGAACCAGTCCTCGCCGAAGGCTGGCCGGTCGCCCTTCAGCCAGTTGTTGCCGTGATAGGGGTCTAGCAGGTCTTCCTCGTAGCCCAGCAGGTTCACGATGCGCCAGCGATCCGGCAGCTCCGGGAACTCGTTGAGCGCATTCGGATCGGCATCGGGCAGCCGCGCGGGATCGCAGGGCGTCGGCTCGAAGCGCAGTATCGGCACGGTGGGGCTCCGGCGCTCAGGCTTCACCGGTTCCTGCGGCGGGCAGCGGATTTCTGCTTGCGGTGCAGCGGTTTCCGCTGCCTGTCCGGCAATGGCGGCGCCGGCGGCCAGCAGCGCGGCCACGGTGGCTAACGCGGCGATCACGCTACTTTCCGTCACAGACACCCTGCACGCTTGAATCCAGAAATGGAGCCTGCGGGCAATTGACGTAGCGCAGCCGCGTGCCAGCGGGCGTCAACGTGTCGGAGCGCATCACGGGCGGCGCATTGCCGATCACGCCGCCGAGGACTGCCGAAGCCTCGTGCAGCCCGAGGAACGCGATCAGGTCGTCCTGGTCCACGCCATCGCCGGAGACACCGATGCCGCCGACGAGCTGCGCGCCGCGATAGATCGGCACGCCGCCCGGGAAGATCTGCAGACCGTTCGCGAGTGCCGGCACCGCGCCCGCGACGCCGAAGCCGGCATTGAATCCCTGCACGCCGCTGCAGTTCGCGGGCACGTCCGCCGCAAGGCCAGCGACGAAGGCGACATGCTGGATCAGGGCGTTGTGGATGAAATCGAGCTGCAGGCCGGTCGAGAAGGGCGTCCATTCGCCGGTCGGCTTGCTGAGCGGTCCATTGGGTGTCGTATCGACACCATCCGGATAGAAAGGCCGCGCGAGATTGCCGACGGCGCGCGTGCTGAAGGCGACCGCACCGTCCGCGAGGGCCGTTGGCAGACCGATGAAGCTTCGAAGGTCCGTGACGTATTGGCCGAGCGTTTCGCTTCTCAGCACGATGAGGCCACCGTCGAGATAGACCGCGGCTGGCACGCCCGAGATCGCAGCCGCTGCCGCGGCCGAGGAGAGGTGCGCGGCCGTCCGCGCCTTCTGCAGCGAGACGTCGATGCCGAACACCGGCGCATCGCGGCCGCGTGCGATGCCGAGCACGACGCCATTGGTATCCACGACCGAGACCGTCACGCGCGCGGAACTGCCGAGCGGGCGGCGGATCTGCGCGCGCGCACGGCGCGCGATGCGCAGCGCCTCGGTGATGACGGTCCGGACCTCGGTGGCCGTCAGTGCGCCGGCCCCGTCGGTGCCGGCGGCTGGACGGAAGCGCTCGGCATCCGCCGGGTCCACCAGCACGAAAGCGTCGAGTCCGGCGTAGTCAAGCGCGTCGGCGCGGATGCCCGATGCCGGCTGGCCGAAGGCCGTGCCCGCGATGACCGCAGCGGCGGTGTAGCCCGGCACGGCGACCAGCGCGCCTGCCACTCCATCCAATGCAGCGAAGGCCGGGGCGGTGGCGGGATTGGACGCCAGGTCAGGGAATATCGCATCGGATAGCCGCAACAACTTGCCATCCGCGGTGATGCGCTCGGCTCGACGATCATCGGGTGCGGAGAGCCCGAAACTGCCGGCGAGCGCGATCAGCTCGTCGAGATCGCGGTCCTCATCGAGCGGATTGAGGTCGAGTCCGTAGATACCGTCCGCGATGACGCCGATGCCGCCGAGCGGCGTGCCGCCGCGATAGAGCGGCAGCCCGCCGGAATCGGCGGAGAGACCGAGCGGCGAGCGCTTGGGACCGGACGTCAAGCGCTCGTCCGGCCCGGGCGGCCAGTCGGTCAATACCACCGACTCCGCCGTGCGCATCACCCACCTGCCGAGCGGACTGGTCGTCGAGACCGCCGTGGCGTCGCGCCAGCGCGCCGCGAGCTCCTCGTCCGCAAGACCGGC
>JANNHT010000037.1:0-7308 GCA_031404555.1 Gammaproteobacteria bacterium | reverse complement strand
CAGACCGTCAAGAACGCCGAGCGCTACATCACGCCCGAGCTCAAGGAGTTCGAGGACAAGGTGCTCTCGGCCCGAGACCGCGCGCTTGCCCGTGAGAAAGAACTGTTCGACGGGCTGCTCGACGAGCTGACCGGCGAGCTGCCGGCCCTTCAGAAGGTGGCCGCCGCGATCGCCCTCGTCGACGTGCTGTCGAACCTCGCCGAACGCGCGGTGAACCTGCGCTACGTGCAGCCGGAGCTCTCCGACCAGCCGGGCCTGTCGATCACGGCGGGTCGGCATCCCGTCGTCGAACGCGTGCTCGACGATCCGTTCGTGCCAAACGACCTGGAGCTCACGGATGCGCGGCGGATGTTCGTGATCACCGGCCCGAACATGGGCGGCAAGTCCACCTACATGCGCCAGGCCGCGCTGATCCTCGTGCTCGCCTCGATCGGCAGTTACGTGCCGGCCGAGCGCGCCGTGATCGGGCCCTTCGACCGCATCTTCACGCGCATCGGCGCCTCCGACGACCTCGCGGGCGGCCGCTCGACCTTCATGGTCGAGATGACCGAGGCAGCGGTCATCCTGAACGCCGCGACCGACCGCAGCCTCGTGCTGATGGACGAGATCGGCCGGGGCACCAGCACTTTCGACGGGCTCTCGCTCGCCTTTGCGTGCGCGAGCCATATCGCACGGAAGCTTCGCGCCTTCACGCTCTTCGCCACGCATTACTTCGAGCTGACCGAGCTCGCCGAGGACATCGCCTCGGTCGAAAACCTGCACCTCGATGCGAGCGAGCACGAAGACGGCATCGTGTTCCTGCACGCCGTGAAGCCGGGCCCGGCGAGCAAGAGCTACGGCCTCCAGGTCGCGCAGAAAGCTGGCGTGCCGAAGGAAGTCATCGCGAGCGCGCGGGCCTACCTTGCCGGACTCGAACACCAGCACGCGCCGCAGATCGCGAGGATTGCGCAGTCGCTCTCGCTGCCCGCGACGACTTCACCTTCGACTTCCACTTCGCAGACGCTGTCGCCGGTGCTCGAACGACTTCGCGCGCTGGACCTGGATACGCTCCCGGCCTGGGAGGCGCTCCAGGCGCTCAACGAGCTGCGCGCCCTGCTCCCGCCGAAGAAGTAAAGGGGTCGCATCCTCCGAAGAAGTAAAGGGGTCGCATCCTTATAAATGGGGGCAGACCCCTTTGTTGAAGCAACGCCGGTTGGCGTTCAATGACCGAGTGTCGTGGGCCCTGCGCTAGCCTTCGACGAGGGGCCCAGTGCCTGGCTGAAACAGGGCACAGAAAGATCGGCCTCGCTGAGCTCAATCTGTGTTCCAGGAGTTCGCCAGGAAGCGAAATAGCTCGGGCTGTGCTTTATCGGCACTTCGATGCCAAGCTGCGTCGACAGGACCGCCTGAAACAGCATCGCGAGATCGGCATCGTCGGGAAGCGTTGTGGCCAGCCGTCCGTCGGACGAGTACACGGCGAGGAACGGCGAGAACTTCTCGCTGTGGCAGTTTTCCTTCACGAGGTCCTGCGAATGCCGCCCGCTGCCATGGTCGCCGTGGATCAAGATGACCACGGGACGGTCCGCGCGCCCGACAATATTTGAGACCTGAAGCCCGACCGCCGTCGTGATCCACTGCACCAAAGGCGGCAGCCGTTCGCGGTAGATGCGCTCGCGGAAAATGCCGAGCCACCAGTTGTCTGCCAGCTCCCATCGCGCCTCATAGTCAGACAGGTTCCCATCCGCCTGTATGATGAAAGGCCCGTGCGGCGCTAGCATGTGCTCGTAGAAATAGGTCGGCTCTCGCCAGGTATCCACCGGAGGCACGTCGGCCTGAGCCTGCAGCAAGGTATGGTGACGCGAATAGATCAGACTTTGCTGGGCGCGTGCCTCGCATAAGGCCACCAGTGGAGTTTTCTTGTGAATGTCGTATTGATGGAAGCTAAATTCGCACCAGCTCTGCGCCGGCCCCCAGCGTTCGTCTGCTCCGCCTGGGACGGCACGCGGAAAGGTGGTTTCCGCGGCGACGAAGCGATAACCCGATGCTCGTAGCGCCTGCATCACCGGGCTGTACTCCAGGCGACGACTCAACATCATGCGCATGAGGCGGCCTTCGAGTTGTGCGGGCGGCTGGTCCAACCTCCGCGCCATCTCGGCGATCAACGGTTCTACGGTGTGCATCTCGAACACGGATGCGAGCGACGTGAGCGTATGACCGTAGTTGCTCCGGGCGTCCGGGATCACTTTGAAGCCCAGCTTTTCGAGTGAGTCGGTGAAATCCGAGTTGTCGATGCCGTGCACGTCCCGCAGCACTCTCGAAGATGGGAAACCGTCCATTACGATGTGCACGATGTGGGGCAGCCGCTCTTTCGGAACGCTCGCGGTCAACTGCTGCGGGATTTCGCGCGGCGGCGTAGAGCCCCATACGAAGCTGGCAGTGAGCCATGCCGGTTGCAGAAGCAACGCCGCAGCGAGCACGTTGGCCAAGAACACGATCTCACGGCCCCAGCGCATCCGCATCAGGCCCACGCCAGTCGCAATGGCGACCGCGAACCAGGCGACGATCTGTAATACCGTCGGCTGACTTACCAGAGAGCCGAATGAAAACCAGAGCAGGACAGGTGGCACGAGCAGCACCGCGGCCTGCGACATCGATCGCATTGCGATTGCCACGACGGCCCAAGCCGCGAGCGCAGCAGCACCCTGAAGAAGGGCGGTCTGGATGGCTTCCGCAATTGGCATGGTTGCGTGACGCAGCCCAACCCACAGGGCCGTCGGCAACGGGGCCATTAGCAAGTACCAGGGCAGCCACCGTAACCGGTTCCACGCACCGGGCATTTTTTCTGCGTCAGAAACGGACGAACTCATCACTCGGGAGCCCGGCGGCCGGCCTTGCGATACCAGTACAGCCGCCGGTCGGCGCCTGGAACCTCGCTCACGCGGACAATCTCCGCGTTCGCGCGCAGCGCCTCCTCGAAGGCCTCGATTCCATAGCCGCTGAAAATGTCTTCACGCACTCTCAGCATGCGCTGAATCTGTGGATCGCTCTTCGGAATCCACTCGATGATTCCGCCGGGCGCAAGGGAACAGATCCACCGTACGGCTTCTCCCAGCGGAATATTTCGTCCAATGACAAGATGATGCAGCACTGCGAGCGCGAGGACGCACTCGCATCTGACGCGCTCGGTCAACGCGGGACGTTCGCGGTTCGCCCAGCCCTGGCTCGCCGCGGGATCTGCGAGGTCGGCGTACAGCGGCAGGAAATCGCCTGCGACGCTCTCGGCCCGGATACACGCTCGATTCAGGGCATTCAGGTCGCCGTCGAGGCCGATCGCGTCGATTGCGCCCTCCTCGAGCGCTATGACCGAGAAGTCACCCGTGTTGCAGCCGAGATCCAGCACGCTGCGCGGTTTCATCGTGCATACGAACTCACGAACCTGGCCCTGCTTGAATTCCGTCCCTGCTTGCACGTAGTTGCATTCGCTCACGTAGTCGGCCCACGTCGAGCGCTCGGCGGGAGGCTCGTAGGACTCGATCCATCGCTTCAGCCCCTGCAGCATCGCCACCAGTGCCTTCTTGGGCAGGCGCGCCGAGCGAGCGCGTCGCGCACTGCCGGCTTCGTTCAGCTCGCTCCTGCGTTGCATCCACTCGGCCAGCACGACGTTCAGAAAAACGCCTGGATTCAGCTTCTGCCGCGTCGTCAACAGCTTCACGAGGTCCGAGGCTACGATTCCTTCCGGGCTGCCGCGGTACCAGGCGTGGTGTGCAAGCCCTTTGAGGTGCGTGAGCAGCAACGGATGCACGAACTGATTGAGGAACTGACGGTGCCCGAGCCAGACTCCTTCTTCGACGTATGGCGCGAACGAAAGCATGTCGATGAACCGCGGCAGTACGCCCGCGAATTGCACGTTGAATGCCGAGGCGTCCTTGAGCATGAAGCCGTACTCGAGAGCCAGGAGATGCACGTCCAGGTGGAAAAGCGCGGCCTTGCGCAGCAGATGAAACGGCCATTCGTACGGATAGCTGATGAAGTGGTGCCGTTCGTGCTCGAGCACCAGCTCCGGCTGGCCCAGGGCATCGTACAGCGCACGATGCGCGTCAGCTTCGAGGATCGACGTCGCTGGAATCCATTTCCGGTTCATGAGCTCGCGGAAAATCGGCGAGTCACAGAACTGGCGTACGTGCGCGACCGCGGAGCCGTGTACTGAGCGCAGGATGCGCCCCTCGACGCTGAAGATCTGGCCTGCAGGGTCGCGGAAGGAACCGGGGTGGCGAACGGCGCCGAGCCGGGGCCCCGCACTCATTCGAATTTACGCTTGAGCTTCGACAGGAAGTGAGCGATTTGACGACGGAACTGCGCGATCGCGGCGCCTGCGATCGCGAGCGAGCCGAGCAAGCCCTGAAGCAACAGCGAGCCGGTGCCGGGATCGATATAGGCCAAGGCGGGTGCCGCCGTCGTCAGGCTCACGGCCACCACGACGGACATCCTCAAGACGGCATGAGCGCGACGGTTCATGGATGCAACGGACCTCCCGGCCTGTCGTACGGAGCGCCGGCGAATCGAATGGAGTCGTCACTGCAAATCGTCGCAAGTTTAGCCGCACCGGGTAGTGAACGGTGTCACGGCCCTGCAAGGGCAGGTCCCGGGTCGGAAATGAGCCCCTCCAACAGTGAATTACGCCCGCCGGGACGCCTGACTTCGGGAGGCGTAACTCCCCTACGCAAGTCTCAACCGGTTGTGGCACGCCCGCGGCGGAGGTGTTCCAATAGCTTCCCGGCCGGAGATTGACGCTTGAGCGACCAATGACAACGATTCAGGGCGCGCTCGCTGGATCCGCGATCCTCGTTCAGTCCCCGCTGCTCAGCATCGTAGTTCCTTGCTTCAACGAGAGCCAGAATCTCACGCCCCTGCACGCGCGGTGCACGGCGGCCGCTCGCTCGGTTGTCGGCGACTCGTACGAATTGATATTCGTGGACGATGGGTCGCATGACTCGACCTGGCAGCAAATGCAGGCGCTTGCGACATCCGACAGTCAGGTGGTCGCGGCGAGGCTGTCGAGGAATTTCGGCCACCAGCTCGCCCTGTCGGCGGGGCTTGAGCTCAGCCGCGGCGAGCGCGTGCTGATCATCGACGCGGACCTGCAGGATCCCCCGGAGTTGCTGCCGCGCATGATGGAAACGCTGGACCAGGGCGCCGACGTCGCCTACGGGCAGCGCATTACGCGGCAGGGCGAATCCTGGTTCAAGCGCGCTACGGCCAAGCTGTTCTATCGCCTGTTGCGCAGGCTGACCGACGTCGAGATCCCGGCGGATGCGGGCGACTTCCGGCTGATCACCCGCCGCGTCGTGAATCTGCTGGCCGGGATGCCGGAACAACATCGCTTCGTGCGCGGGATGGTGAGCTGGATCGGCATGCGCCAGTCCGCCGTGACCTATGATCGCGACGAACGCACACGTGGTCAGACGAACTATTCGATCGGACGCATGCTGCACCTGGCCATCGATGCGGTGACCAGTTTTTCGATCCGGCCGCTGCGCATCGCGTCCATGATCGGGCTCGGATTCGGCACTCTCGGGCTGGTCGGTGTCGTCTATGCGATCGTCGGCTGGGCAATTGGCCAGACCGTGCCCGGCTGGACCAGCGTCATGGTCGTGGTGCTGATGCTGGGCGGCATCCAGCTGTTCGTGATCGGCATCCTTGGCGAGTACCTGGGCAGGCTCTACATCGAAGCCAAGCGGCGGCCGCTGTTCATCATCGAGCAGGTCATTCGCCAGGGCGCTGCCGGGTCGCCGCGACGCGAATGAATCCGCCGGAATTCGACCGCTACGCGAAATCGTATCGGCAGTTGCACGCGGAGAGCATCCGTATCACCGGCGAGTCGCCCGATTATTTCGCGCGCTACAAGGCCCGGCATGCCAGCCGGCTGGCCGCCGGCCGGCTGCCGGTCAAGAGAGTCTTGGATTTCGGCTGCGGGATCGGCGGTGCGACGCCGTTCCTGCGCGAGTCCTTCCCGGACTGCGAGATCACGGGCGTCGACGTTTCGCCGGCGAGCATCGAGATCGCGCGGGAGCAGTCGGGCGACGCCGCGAAATTTCTGGTAATGACGGAAGATTCGATCCCGGTCGGAGACGGCTACTTCGGCCTGGCATTCGTATCCTGCGTCCTGCACCACGTGCCCAGTGAGCAGCACGAATCCATGCTGCGCGAAATCCGGCGTGTTCTCAGGCCTGGGGCTTTGCTGGCGATCTACGAACACAATCCCTGGAATCCGCTGACCGTGCGCGCGGTCAAGGCCTGCGAATTCGACGAGCACGCGGTGCTGGTCGCAGCGCCGCGCATGCAAGCGACGGCGCGGGCCGCGGGATTCGCAGAGCCGCGCGGACAGTTCATCGTCTTCTACCCGAATTTCCTGCGTTTCCTGCGCTGGTCGGAGCCGATGCTGTCCTGGCTGCCGCTCGGCGCCCAGTACTGCGTCGCGGCGACGCGATGAACTCGCCGGGCCGCGAATCCTTCCTGCGATTCATCGCGGTCGGTGCGATCAATACCGCGGCCGGCCTCGCGACGATCGCGACTGCGATCTATGTCTTCCGCGCCGATCCCTTTCTCGCCAATGCGCTCGGCTTCGCCGTGGGCATCGGCATCGGCTACGAACTCAACCGGCGCTGGACATTCGGCAGTTCGCGCAGCGTATTGATCACCGCGCCGCGCTACTTGCTGGTGTTCGCCGTCTCCTATGCGATCAATGTCGGCGTGCTCGTGGCGGCGTTGCGCCTGCCTGGCATTCCGCTGATGGCGGCCCAGGCCGCGGCGATCGCAGCCTACTCGCTCGCCTTTTATTTCCTGTGCCGGTTGGTCGTCTTCACGGACAAACGCTGAGGCGCCGGAACAGGCGGATCTGGCCCGCCGGTTCGAGTTCCTCGTAGCAGGCCCATAGACGCTCGAACTGCGGGTCGCGGCCATAGAAAGCCAGGTCGTCGAAGCGCCGGAGCGAGAGTCCCAGGCGGCGCTGCCGCGCCTCGACCATCACGAACCGCGGATGATGGCGTTCGATGGCTTCGATCACGTGCCGCACCTGCAGCTTGGTCGCGCGATCGATCTCGCCGAGCACGGCGGGGACGGTAACTTCCTTGCGGCGCACGTGCGCCGGTATCACGAATTGCGCGACTTCGCGGCCCGCCCATTGTGTGCCGAGATAGTTCACGGTGGGAAATCCGGGATTCGGATGCGTGGAGAGTGCATAGAGAAAGTCCGACGGCCCGGCGCCGAGCGCCCGCAGCCGGTCGATGACCTCCTGGCGCATGCGGCCCCAGTCCCCTTTCGTGCGGTTGG
>JANNHT010000036.1:0-28708 GCA_031404555.1 Gammaproteobacteria bacterium | reverse complement strand
GCGGCCCTCGCGATCGAACTCGGGCACGCCGAAGCCCGTGATCACGCGATCCGGCTTTAGCTTCGAATAGACCGCGACGCCGCTGTAGCCCTTGCGCTCGGCGTCGTAGTAACGGCAGTGATAGCCCGCGGGGCGGAAAGCCTCGTCCCCGAGCTGGTGTTCCTGCGCTTTCGTCTCCTGGAGGCAGACGACGTCCGCATCCTGCGCCGGGAGCCAGCGGAACAATCCCTTGCCGGCCGCCGACCGGATTCCGTTGCAGTTGAGGGTGATGATGCGCATGGTGGACCCGCGACCGATGCGCCATGATACGCATTGACGCGAGAGCCCTGCATGCGTGCCCACCAGAAAGAATTCATCGAGCTGATGCTCGCGCGGCAGGTCCTGCGCTTCGGCGACTTCACGCTGAAATCGGGCCGTGCGAGCCCCTACTTCTTCAATGCGGGCCGGATCGCCGACGGCGAATCGCTGGCGCGGCTCGGCGACGCCTATGCCGAGGCGATCATCGATGCGGGCCTCGGCTTCGACATGCTCTTTGGCCCGGCCTACAAGGGGATCCCGCTCGCGACCGCGACGGCGATCGCTTTCGCGGCACGCCACGGGAGAAATATCCCCGTCGCCTTCAACCGCAAGGAAGCGAAGGCGCACGGCGAAGGCGGCAACCTGATCGGCGCTCCGCTCCAGGGCCGCGTGCTGATCGTCGATGACGTCATCACGGCGGGAACCGCCGTGCGCGAGTCAATCGAACTGATCCGTGCCGCGGGCGCGAGCCCGGCGGGCGTCGTGCTCGCGCTCGATCGCCAGGAACGGGGCCAGGGGCCCCTGTCGGCCGTTCAGGAGGTTCAGACCACGTTCAGCATCCCGGTCGTTAGAATCATCACACTTGATCACCTGATCGAGCATCTGGAGGTTGCCGGCGCCAGCAGCGAGCTGACGGCGCTCCGGAATCACCGCGAACGCTACGGTGTCGACAGCGAAGCGTGAAGCAGTTACGGTCGGCCGCGTCGAGGCGCAGCGGACAATAGGCCGATAGAGGTACCCCCGATGGTCGCCGGCTGGCTCAGATTCCTTCTTCTCCCGATGTCGATCGCCATCCTGGCGGTGGGCGTCGCGGATGCGGCGACGACCGATAAGAAGAAGCTGTATCGCTGGGTCGACAAGAACGGGCAGGTCCACTACGGCGACAGCGTGCCGGCCGAGTACGCGGACCAGGACCGCGACATCCTGAACCGCCAGGGCGTTCCGGTCGGTCGCGAGGAAGGCATCATCACGCCGGAGGAAGCGGCGGCGAAAGCAGCGGCCGACAAGGCCGCGCGCGACGAACAGAAGCGCAAGCTCCGCGACCGCGTGCTGCTCCAGACCTACCAGTCCGTGAAGGAACTGGAAGTGCTGCGCGATAACCGGCTCGAACTCGTGGATGCGCAGCTCACGATCCAGGAGCAGTCGCTCGCGAACCTGCGGGCCCAGCGCGCGCAGATTCAGAAGCAGGCCGGCCGCTATGCGCCGGTCAACACCAAACCCGACGCGCCGGCACTGCCGGAAGAGTTGTCGACCGACCTCTTGCGGGCGACGAATGACATCGCGACGCAGGAAGCGAACCTGGTGAAGCGGCGGAATGAACGCGAGAGCATTCGCATGAACTTCGAGGCGGACATCAAGCGCTACCAGGAACTGCGCGCGGTCCAGCCGCGCTGACCCACGGCTCAGCCGCGTCCCGAACTCCCGAAACCGCCCGCGCCGCGCGCACTCGCCTCGAAGTCGGCGACCACCTCGAACTCCACCTGCACGACCGGCACGACCACCATCTGCGCGATGCGGTCGCCGGGTGCGATCGTGAACGGGTGATTGCCGCGATTCCAGACCGACACCATCACCTGGCCCTGGTAGTCCGAATCGATCAGCCCGACGAGGTTGCCGAGCACGATGCCGTGCTTGTGGCCGAGACCCGAGCGCGGCAACAGGACGGCGGCGAGCGCCGGATCGTCCAGGTGGATCGCAATGCCGGTCGGCACCAGGTGCGTCTGCCCGGGCTCCAGCAGCAGCGGCGCATCGAGGCAGGCGCGCAGGTCGAGGCCCGCGGAACCGGCGGTCGCGCGCTCGGGCAATGCGATGTCTCGCCCGATGCGCGGATCGAGGATGCGGACCTGGAGTTTTTTCATGTGCCGATTATCCCTCTACTGGCGCGATTTGCGACCCGCCGGCCGCGGCGGCCTTCGCCACACTGCCCGCCGGAGGAATCGAATGCATATCCGGGACTGGCCGGCGGGCGAAAGGCCTCGCGAGAAGCTGCTGCAGCGCGGCTCCGCCGCTCTGTCGGAGGCGGAGCTGCTGGCGATCTGGCTGCGCCACGGCACGAGCGGCCGGAATGCGCTCGATGTCGCGCGCTCCCTGCTCGTGCACTTCGGTTCGCTCAGGAGCGTGCTCACGGCGGAACGGAATGCGCTCTGCAACCAGCACGGTGTCGGGCCCGCCCGCTGGGCCGAACTCCAGGCGGCGCTCGAGATCGTGCGCCGCCATCACCTGGAACGGCTCCAGGCGGGCCCGGTGCTCGGCAGCCCCCGTGCCGCGCGCGACTACCTGATCGCGCGCCTCAGGGACCTCGAGCACGAGGTCTTCTGTTGCCTGTTCCTGGACAGCCGGCATCGCCTGACGAGCTGCGAGGAGCTCTTTCGCGGAACGATCGACGGGGCGAGCGTGCACCCGCGCGAGGTGGTCAAGCAGGCGCTCGCCCGCAACGCGACGGCTGTGATCCTTGCCCACAACCATCCCTCCGGAATTGCCGAGCCCAGTCAGGCCGACGAAATCATCACGACACGGCTCAGGGATGCCCTCGCCCTGGTCGAGATCCGGTTGCTCGACCACCTGATCATCGGTGACGGCCAGTGCACGTCCCTGGCTGAAAAAGGGCTTATTTGAGGGGCAAGACGCTGATTTGACTGCCGATATGGGTGCTGGTCTAATACGCGGCTCTTTTGGAGTCTGCACCCATGTCGCGAGTCTGCCAGGTCACCGGGAAGCGCCCGCGGTCCGGAAACAATGTTTCCCACTCGAACATCAAGAAGCGCCGCCGCTTCCTGCCGAACCTGCACACGCAGCGTTTCTGGCTGGAGAGCGAAGGCCGCTGGGTGACGCTCAAGCTGTCCACCCGCGGGCTTCGGACCATCGAGAAGCGCGGCCTCGAGACCGTGATCAAGGAACTGCGCGCCGCCGGCACGCAGGTCTGAGGACCCAGTCATGCGCGACAAGATCAAGCTCGTTTCTTCGGCCGGCACTGGCCACTTCTACACGACCACCAAGAACAAGCGCCTGCATCCCGAGAAGATGGAGCTCAGCAAGTTCGACCCGGTCGTGCGCAAGCACGTGCCCTACAAGGAATCGAAGATCAAGTAGGTTGCCGAGTACCCGCCCGGGTGCTCGCTCGGCTACACTCCCCCGCATTCCGCGCGTCCGGATGACCCGGCATGCGCCCGCACAGAGGGGAGTTTCAGTGATGCGTAACGCCACGCTTGCCGCCGCTATTGCGATGGCCCTGCCGCTGCCCGCCTTGGCTGCCGCCGAACTGGAAGAGATCTTGGTGACGGCGACGCGACGCGCCGAGAACATCCAGGACGTCCCGCTCTCCGTCGCCTCGCTTGAGGGCGAGCGCCTCGATGCGATGTTCGAGGGCGGTGGCGACATACAGGTCCTCGCGGCGCGCGTTCCGAGCCTTTACGCCGAGTCGTCCAACGGCCGGCTCGCGCCGCGGTTCTACATCCGCGGGCTCGGCAACTCCGACTTCGACCTGGCGGCATCCCAGCCCGTCTCGATCATCGTGGACGAAGTCGTCCTCGAAAACGTCATCCTCAAGAGCTTCCCGCTGTTCGACATCGAACGGGTCGAAGTCCTGCGCGGCCCGCAGGGAACGCTGTTCGGCCGGAATACCCCGGCCGGCATCGTCAAATTCGACACGCGCAAGCCGACCGGGGAGTTCGGCGGCAACGTCTCCCTGAGCTACGGCGATCTCGGCTCCATGGCGATCGAAGGCGCCGTCGGCGGCGGGCTGGGCGACGCCGTGTCCGCGCGCCTCTCCGTGCTCTATCACGAGCGGGACGACTGGATCGACAACACCTTTACTGGTGAAAGCGATGCGATGGGCGGCTACGACGAGTTCGCCTTCCGCGCTCAGGTCCTGTTCGAGCCAACGGATACCTTCAGCGCGCTCCTGAACGTCCATGGTCGCGACATCAACGGCACCGCGTCGATGTTCCGCGCCAACGTTCTCGGCCCCGGCAGCAACGGCTTCAATTCCAATTACGACCGCGACAGCGTTTCCTACGACGAGGGCGACAACAATCCGCAGCACGCCGAGGGCGAAGGCGCCTCACTGAAGCTCGACTTCGAGCTGAGCGACAGCATGACGCTGACCTCGATCACGGCGTACGAGACGACCGAGAGCAGCAGCCTCGGCGACATCGACGGCGGATTCGGCGCCGACTTCCTGCCGTTCGTCGGACCCTGCCCGCCGGGCAGCGGCCCGGGCGACCCCTGCATTCCGTTCCCGTCGCAGACCCAGGACGGCATCGACGACCTGGACCAGCTGACCCAGGAGATCCGCATTGCTTCGCAGGCGAGCGACCGCCTGTTCTGGCAGGCGGGCGCGTTCTACTTCGATTCCGAGTTCTCGGTGACGACCACGCCCTTCTTCGTGGCGGCGACCACGCTGACGCACGAGAACACGGCGTGGGCGGTCTTCGGCCACGTCAGCTACGACGTGAGCGACAGGCTGACTGTGACCGGCGGCGCGCGCTATACGGACGACGAAAAGGACCTCACGGTCCAGGTATCGCCGATCCCGACAGGCCCGCAGAGCGTCTCCGACCAGCAGGTCAGCTGGGACCTGAGCGCGCTATACGAGGTCAACGACCAGTTCAACGTCTACGGGCGCCTGGCGTCAGGCTTCCGCGCGCCGACCATCCAGGGGCGCGACGTGGCGTTCTTTGGCGCGCCGTCGATCGCGGATTCCGAAACCATCACGTCGATCGAGTTCGGCTTCAAGTCGCAACTCGCCGACGACCGCGTGCGGCTGAATGGCTCGGTCTTCTACTACGAAGTCGAAGACCAGCAACTGTCGGCCATCGGCGGCGGCGGCAACTTCGTGCAGCTCGTCAATGCCGACAAGGGTACCGGATCCGGCTTCGACCTCGACGGTGAATTCCTGATCACCGACAACTTCATGATGACGCTCGGCTTCAGCTACACCGACACCGAGATCGAAGACAGCTCGCTGGTCGTGCCGCCGTGCGGTTCGGGACTCTGCACCGTGCTCGATCCGGTCGATATCAACGGCAACGCGATCATCGACGGCAATTCCTTCACGCAGGCGCCGGAGTACATCGCGAGCGTTACCGCGCGCTATGGCATCCCGATCGGCGGCAACGGCGAACTCTTCTTCTTCACTGACTGGGCGTTCCAGGGCAAGACGCAGTTCTTCATCTACGAAGCCGAGGAGTTCTACAGCGACGACACCTTCGAAGGCGGCGCGCGCATCGGCTACTCGCACGATGGCGGCAAGTGGGAAGTGGCGCTGTTCGGCCGGAACATCACCGACGAAGAGAACGTGAAGGGCGCGATCGACTTCAACAACTTGACGGGATTCGACAACGAACCCCGGATAATCGGCGCTTCGTTCAAAGCCCGGTTCTGAAACCGGGCCGGCAAGGATGCCGGAACTGCCGGAGGTAGAAACGACGCGCCGGGGCATCGAGCCCTGGCTCGTCGGCCGGCGGATCGAGCAGCTGGTCGTGCGGGAATGGCGCCTTCGCTGGCGCGTGCCGCGCTCGCTGCCGGATGCCATTCGGGGCGCGCAGGTGCGCCAGGTCGGCCGTCGCGCGAAGTACCTGCTGATCTCGACCGACGCGGGCACCCTGATCTGCCACCTCGGCATGTCCGGGAGCCTGCGCGTGATGCCGGCGGACGCCCCGCCGCTCGCCCACGATCACGTGGACATCGTGCTCGATTCCGGGCGCTGCCTGCGATTCAACGATCCGCGGCGATTTGGGTGCCTGTTGTTCACGACGGCGGATCCGGCGCGGCACCGGCTGTTGTCGCGCCTCGCCGCCGAACCGCTGTCGGATGACTTCGATCCGCTGGCGCTCTGGTGCGCGTCGCGCGGCCGGACCGCATCCATCAAGTCGTTCATCATGGATTCGCGAAGCGTGGTCGGCGTCGGCAACATCTATGCGAGCGAGGCGCTGTTCCACGCCGGCATCAGGCCCGGGCTCGCGGTTGGGCGCGTCAGCCGCAAAAGGATGGCAACGCTCGTCGGCGCCATCCGCCGGGTGCTGACGGAGGCCATCGAGGCCGGCGGCACGACGCTTCGCGACTACGTGAATCCGGCCGGCATGCCCGGATACTTCGGCAGGAAGCTCTTCGTCTATGAGCGGCGCGGCAAGCCCTGCCGGCGCTGCCGCACGCCGATCCGGCAGTTCACGCAGGGGCAGCGAAGCACCTACTGGTGCCCGGTCTGCCAGAAATAGGAAAACGGGTTCAGCCCTGGCGGGGAATATCGCGGCGGCTGCCGAGCGCCTCGACCACGAAAGGATGCACGAAGCGCGACACGTCGCCGCCGAGGAGCGCGATCTCCCGCACCAGCGTCGACGAGATGAATGTGAACTGTTCCTTCGGCGTCAGGAACAGGTAGTCTACGTCCGGCGCGAGGTGGCGGCTCATGTTCGCGAGCTGGAACTCGAATTCGAAGTCGGATACGGCGCGCAGCCCCCGGATCACGACGCCGCAACCCTGTTCGCGCGCGAAATCGACAGTGAGTCCCGCGTAGCCGATCACCGTGACGTTCGGCAGTTCCTCGAGCACGCGTCGCGCCAGATCGACGCGCGTCTCCATCGGAAACAACGGCGCCTTGCCCGGGTTCGCGGCGATGCCGACGACAACGCGATCGAAGATGCCGGACGCTCGGCGCACCAGGTCCTGGTGGCCATTGGTGATCGGGTCGAAGGTGCCGGGATAGACGGCACTCCGTTTCGGGTTCACGTCGTCTCGCCTCCCGCGACCTGCCGCCGCGCCAGATGATACCCGACCCTGCCGGCGCGGCCGGAGCGATGCGCGATCCAGCCTGCCGGAAGCGCGGGCGCGACGCGCGAAGCAGGCTCTTCCAGGTAGATGAATGCCTGCGGCGCGAGCCAGCCGCGGGCCTCCAGTTCTGCTGCCGCGAAAGTCCGCAGGTCCGTGTCGAAGGGCGGATCGATGAAGGCGATGTCGAAGGGCGTAGCCGGCCCGGCGAGCCAGGCCAGCGCGTCGGCCCGGATCACCCTGGCCCGGCCGGGCGCCAGGCTGTCGACAGTCTCGCGCAGGCGATCCGCCGCTTCGCGCTCGCGCTCGATGAACGTGGCGCTCGCAGCGCCTCGTGACAGCGCCTCGATCCCGAGCGCTCCGCTGCCGGCGAAAAGATCCAGGCAGCGGCTGCCGGATATGAACGGCGCCAGCCAGTTGAACAGCGTTTCCCGGACCCGGTCCGGCGTCGGCCGGAGGCCTTCGACGCCCGGAAAGCGTATTTTCCGGCCACGCCACGCGCCGCCGATGATGCGCAGCTCGCCGGCGGCATTTTTTTGCAGCGCATTGTTCCGGCTCGGCACACGAACACGAGGCATCGACGACCGCCAATCCCTTAGACTGCGCGATGATACGCGCCCGCCAGGCGGGCCACACTTTGCCGGAGCCCGTGACATGAGCCATCGCCTAGCTGCCGCCGCCGTCCTCGCAGGGATCGTCCTCGCAGGCTGTTCCGGATCGTCGGACAACATCGGACCTACCAACCCGCAGTCGGGCAACGGCAATCCGGCGCCGCCCGCCGGTGTCGGCTCCTTCCATGCGAACTTCGTGCCGCTTTCAGGCGTGCTGCCCTACCCGACCGATCTCTATTTCAACGGCTCGACCGACGGCACGGTGAACGGGCCGTTGACGCCGTTCCTGCCGAATGCCGCCACGATCAATGCGCTCGACGGCTTCTCGACCGTCGCATCCGCGACCGCCCGTTTCTCGGCGCCGATCAATCCGGCGACGATCACCGCCGCGACCGTGCGCATGATCGAAGTCACGGTGGACAACGCGACCAAGGCGACCATCGGCGTGCGCGGTGTGCGCGTGTACGGCACCGACTACACCGCCCGCGTCGCGCCCACCACGGACTCGAACGGCTCGACGCTCGAGGTCCTGCCGCTGCGCCCGCTCACGCCCTCGACCGGCGCAACGAACGTCGGCTACCTGATCGTGCTGACGAACGGCATCCAGGACATGAGTGGCAATGCGGCGACGCCGGACGCCAATTACGTCACCATCAAGAGCGCGCTGCCGACCTGCGCGGCGATCACGAATCCGTCGCTGAACGGCATCTGCCAGCTGACCGGCGCACACCTGCAGATCGCCGGCGCAGTGGGCGTTCCCGCGGCGAATGTCGTGCTGACGTTTTCGTTCTCGACGCAGAACACCCGTGACTCGTTGAACATCGCCGCCGCGCTGGTGCAGCCGCGCGCGATCGTCGCGCAGTTCACGGGCTTCAACCTGTCCGCGCTGAGCCCTTCGCTGCCGCCGATCGCGAACGTCTATTCCGGCACGCTCGCGATCCAGTACTACCACAGCGCTGCGGCGCCGCTGTCGGGCCGCTGGATCGGCCCGCCGTTCACCGCCGTGCCGGGTGCCGCGACGACAACCCACCTGTCGCGCTTCAATCCGGTTCCGCAGGTCCAGGCGAACCTCACCATCCCCCTGTTCGTGACGGTCCCGAACGCCGCCTCCGGCCAGGCGAAGCCGCCCGCCGGATGGCCGGTCGTGATCTTCCAGCACGGCCTGCGCGGCAACCGCACGCAGTCGGCCGCCATCGCCGCCACGTACGCCGCGAACGGTTTCGTCGTCGCCGCGATCGACATCCCGCTGCACGGGCTGACTGCCGTCGCGAACCCTCTCTATCAGGCAGCGAACGAGCGCACATTCAACCTGGACCTCGTCAACAATGGGACGGGCGCGCCGCCGGCCGACGGCGTCATCGACGGCTCGGGCACGCACATCATCAACCTGACGAGCCTGCTGACGAGCCGCGACAACCTACGCCAGGCGGCGGTGGACATCCTCCAGCTCGCAGCGTCGCTGCCGACGCTCGACCTCGACGGCGACACGGTCCCGGACATCGACGGCTCCCGCATCCATTACGCGGGCATCTCGCTCGGCGGCATCGTCGGCACGGTCGCGAACTCGTTGCCGGTCGCGACGCAGTCGGCCTACCTCAACGTGCCCGGCGGCGGCATCGCGAACCTGCTGCGCGAATCGGCCGCCCTGTCGCCGACGGTCAATGCGGGCCTCGCTGCCAACGGCCTGCAGCCCGGCATGACGCTGTACGAGCAGTTCTTCCGCGATGCGCAGACCGCTGTCGATTCCGGCGATCCGCTGAACCACATGGCCGCCGCATTCGCGGCGCGTCCGATCGTGCTCACGCAGGTCGTCAACGACGTGGTCGTGGGGAACGCAGCGACACAGCGCCTCGTCAATGCAGCGCCATTCATCAAGGCGAATGCGCCGGGGCCGACGGCCGTTGCCGCGGGAAGCGGCCGATGGGTGCATTTCCTGTCGGGCTCGCACGGTTCGATGCTCGACCCGACAGCGAGCGTCCCGGTCACGACCGAAATGCAGACGCACGCCGTGACATTCGTCATGAACGGCGGCGCGGGCTTCCTGATCACGCCGACGGGTTCGCCGCTGCTGGAGCCTTGAAGCGCCGGCGCAACGGTAGTCCGGCATGACGGACGCTGCCGCCGCGAAGCCCGGCGGTTTCCTGGCGCGCCTGCGCGAACGCGTCAACCGCGGCGCATCCTGGGTCGCCGATCTCCTGCCCGGCCGGAAGATCGATGCGGCGCTCCTCGAAGACCTCGAGACGCGGCTGCTCGCCGCCGATCTCGGCGTCGAGGCGACTGAAGTCGTCCTCGCCGACCTTCACCGGAAAGTCGCGCGGAACGAACTCGGCGATGCCGATGCGCTCGTCGCCGCACTGCGGGCTTCGCTGCTCGCCATCCTGGAACCGGTCCAGCAGCCGCTCGCCGTGGACCGCGGGCGCAAGCCGTTCGTGATCCTCGTCGTCGGCGTCAACGGCTCTGGCAAGACGACGACCATCGGCAAACTCGCGCGACGCCTGCGCGATGAGAACCTGTCGGTCCTGCTCGCGGCCGGCGACACGTTTCGCGCAGCAGCCGTCGAGCAGCTCACCGTCTGGGCGGAACGAAACGGCGTGCCGATCGTCGCGCAGGCGGCGGGCGCAGACCCGGCCGCCGTCGTGTTCGACGCCCTGCAGGCCGCGAAGGCGCGCGGCATCGACGTGCTGATCGCCGACACGGCCGGGCGCCTGCACACCCAGTCCCACCTGATGGACGAACTCGCGAAGATCTCGCGCGTGATCCACCGCCAGGACGACACCGCACCGCACGAAGTGCTCCTCGTGCTCGACGCCGGGCTCGGGCAGAACGCGCTGCGCCAGGCGGAGGAATTCCAGAAGGCCATCGGCGTCACCGGCATCGTCGTGACAAAGCTCGACGGCACCGCGAAGGGCGGCGTCGTGGTCGCGATCGCGCGCCGCTTCGGCCTGCCGATCCGCTTCGTCGGTATTGGCGAACAGGCGGAGGATTTCGGTATCTTCGATGCCGGGGCCTATGTGGATGGCCTGCTCAGGCCGCGAGCCGGGGACGTCCCGTGATCCGATTCGACCGCGTGTTCAAGCGCTACCCGAACGGGCGAGAGGCCCTGTCGGAATTGTCGTTCGAACTCGAGACCGGAGAAATGGCGTTCCTGACCGGCCACTCGGGCGCCGGCAAGAGCACCGTGCTCCGGCTGATCGCGCTGCTCGAACGGCCGACCCGCGGACAGGTCACGGTCCAGGGGCGAAACACCTCGAACCTGCGGCGCGGGGCCATTCCCGCGTTCCGCCGCCAGGTCGGTGTCGTGTTCCAGGACCACCGCCTGCTCGACGATCGTCCGGTCTACGACACCCTCGCGCGGCCGCTCGCGATCGCAGGCGTGCCCCGGCGCGAAAGGGACAAGCGCGTGCGCGCGTCGCTCGACCAGGTGGGACTGCTCGGACGCGAGCGCTCGTTCCCGCTCGAACTGTCCGCCGGCGAACAGCAGCGGGTCGGCATCGCGCGCGCGGTGATCTCGAAGCCGCCGGTGCTGATCGCCGACGAGCCGACCGGCAACCTCGACCCCGACCTCGCGCTCGAGGTCATGAACCTGTTCCAGCGATTCAACGCGGTCGGCGTGACCGTGATCGTCGCCACGCACGACGTGCACCTGCTCGAGCGTTTCCGCGTGCGACGGATCCACATCGAGCAGGGCCGGCTTGCGAGCAACCCCCATGTCGCTGTCTGAGGAACTGCGCGCCACACGGCCCGTCGGCCCGCGCACGCTGGGCGGCATGGCCTCGACCTGGTTCGAGCGCCACGCCCAGTCACTGGTCGGCTCGCTCGGCCGCCTCGCGCGCCAGCCATT
Organism: Gammaproteobacteria bacterium; assembly: GCA_031404555.1. Classification (GTDB taxonomy): domain Bacteria; phylum Pseudomonadota; class Gammaproteobacteria; order Steroidobacterales; family Steroidobacteraceae; genus SCUD01. The sequence goes on along the minus strand of JANNHT010000036.1, from coordinate 17,194 downwards.
CGCGACCGCACTCACGGTCGCGGTTATCGGCATCGCACTCGCATTGCCGGCCGCGCTTTATCTCGTCGTCGCGAACATGCGCGCGGTGACGGCGGACCTCGGCGACACCGTCCAGCTCTCCGCCTACCTGCGTCTGTCGACCACCGCCGAGCAGGCGCGCAAGGTCGCGAGCGCCATCCAGGCGCGGGTCGAGGTGGACGACGCGGTGCTCGTCAGCCCGGATGAAGGCCTCGCGGAGTTTCGCGCGCTGTCGGGCATCGGCGAGGCGCTGCAGGCGCTCACCGAGAATCCCCTGCCCTGGGTCGTGAAGCTGCGGCCGGCGCCGCCGCATGACTCGGCCGCCGCGGTCGAGGCGCTTGCCGTCGAGCTCAGGAAGATCGACGAGGTGGAACTGGTCGAGGCGGACACGGCCTGGGTCCGGCGGCTGCACGCGATCCTCGACACGCTCCGCCAGCTCGCGCTGCTCGCGGCCGCGGTGCTCGCCGCCGGCGTACTCGCGATCATCGGCAACACGATCCGCCTCGAGATCAACGGGCGCCGCGCCGAGATCGAGGTGACCAAGCTCGTGGGTGGAAGCAACGCCTTTGTACGACGGCCCTTCCTGTATTCCGGCCTTTGGCAGGGTCTCGCCGGCGGAGTACTGGCATTCGCGCTGATCCTGGCCGGGCTGCAGCTGCTCGAACCGCCGGTCGCGCGGCTGGCGGCAGCGTATGGCGCGCGCATCGCGCTCATCGGCCTGTCGCTACGCGAAAACCTGATCCTCGTCGGCGGTGGGGCCCTCCTCGGGCTGGTCGGCGCCTGGCTCGCGGCGGCGTATCACTTGCGGCGCATCGAGCCTCGCGCATAAATCATTGTTTTATATGATTTTAAAGAGGAACCAGCCATTGAACCCGACCGGGTGTTAGCACTCAATCCAACTGACTGCTAACATTCGATACCGGAGGTTCTAGAGATGACTGGCACAGCACTCGCACTCTCGAAGCCGTCACTGGTCCTGTCGGGGCCGGTCGGCAGTCTCGATGCGTATGTCGCACAGGTGTCTGCGATCCCGATGCTGAGCCGCGAGGAGGAACTCGAACTCGCGCGGCGATTCCGTGATCACGAGGACCTCGATGCGGCGCGCGATCTCGTGCTCTCGCACCTGCGTTTCGTCGTGCACATCGCCCGCGGCTATCTCGGCTACGGCCTGCCGGTCGGCGACCTGATCCAGGAAGGCAATGTCGGCCTGATGAAGGCGGTCAAGCGCTTCAATCCGGACATGGGCGTCCGGCTCGTCAGTTTCGCCGTCCACTGGGTCCGCGCCGAGATCCATGAATTCGTGATCCGCAACTGGCGGCTCGTGCGCGTCGCGACAACCAAGGCGCAGCGCAAGCTGTTCTTCAACCTGCGCCGCATGAAAAAGAACCTCGCGTGGCTGTCTGACGACGAGACGCGAGCAGTCGCGAGCGAACTCGGCGTCGAGCCGCGGGAAGTCCGCGAGATGGAGCAGCGCCTGTCGGCGCGCGACCTGTCATTCGACCCAGCGCCGGATGCGGACGACGATGACGGCATCGTCTCGCCCTCCTTGTTCCTGCCCTCCGCCGAGTCCGACCCGGCCACGGCCGTCGAACAGGAGCAGTGGGACGGTGCAGTCGCGGAATCGCTGGCCGCGGCAATTGGCACGCTCGACGAGAGGAGCCGCGCGGTGGTCCGCGCGCGCTGGCTTGCCGAGGAAAAGCGCACGCTCCAGGAACTCGCCGACGAATACGGCGTGTCCGCCGAACGCATCCGCCAGATCGAGTCGGTGGCGCTGAAGAAACTTCGCGCCGCGATGTCCGCGTAAAAGGGGACGCATCCCTTTGGGGACTGTCCCCTTTTTCGCGCAGCGGAAAAGGCGGACTGTCCCCTCTTAAAGGGATGCGTCCCCTTTTACGCGGCTGCCTGCACCGCCGTGGCGACCGCCCGGTGCATGTCCCGGTTGAGCGCATCCGGTACCAGTTCGTCCCCCGAAGCCTGGGCGGCGATGCTCTCTGCCGCCGCGACCAGCATCGCGTCGGTGAAGCGCTTCGCGCGTGCCGCGAGCGCGCCCTTGAAGAGCCCCGGAAATCCCAGCACGTTGTTGATGCCCTTGCCGTCCGCGGCGATGGCGGCTCCCTGCTGAAGCGCGACCGCTGGCTCGATCTCCGGATCGGGATTCGACAGCGCCATGACGATCTGGCCCTTGCGGACCATTTCCGGGCGGATCAACCCGCGCACGCCGGTCGTCGCGATCACGATGTCGCTGCCAGCCATGATGTCTGCGAGGGACGCCACCTGGCCGCCCATCAAAGCGAATCGCCGGCGCGCACTCTCTTCCAGGTCGGAGCCGAGCACGCGCTTCACACCCGCGTGCATCAGGAGCCTCACGATCCCGATGCCCGCAGCGCCGAGCCCAATCTGGCCGATGACGCAATCACAGAGTTCCCTGCCTGCCCGCTTCACCGCATTGAGCGCCGCCGCGAGCACGACGACGGCGGTCCCGTGCTGGTCGTCATGCAGCACCGGCTTGTCTAGGCGTGCGCGAAGCCCGTCCTCGATCTCGAAGCAGGCCGGCGCAGCGAAATCCTCGAGCTGGATCGCGCCGAATCCGCCAGCGATGGCGGCGATGTGCTCGATGCATTTATTCGGGTCGGTCTCGTCCAGCAGGATCGGCACGGCATTGATGTCGACGAGCGCAGCGAACAGCGCGGCCTTGCCCTCCATGACCGGCAGGCCCGCGAGGGCGCCGACATTGCCGAGGCCGAGGACCGCCGTGCCGTTCGTCACGATCGCGACCGTGTTGCCGAGGCTCGTGTACTCACGCGCCTGCTCCGGGTCACGCTGGATCGCGAGGCAAACGCGGGCGACTCCCGGCGTGTAGATGTCGCGCAGGACCTGCTGCGAATTGATCGGCAGCGCGGAGACCGTGCGGATCTTGCCGCCACGATGCCGGTCGAAGACGCGGTCCGACTTGCCGACGAAGCGCGCGATCGGCAGGGCGTCGATGCGCGCATAGAGGCTGCGATCCGCCTCCTCGTCCATTTCGAGCGTGATTTCCCAGAGCGTGCGGCCCTGCTCCCGGCGCAGGGCCTGCAGGTGATCGATCGTGAGGCCCGCCTCGGCGATCACCTGGAGCACCTTCGCGAGGCTTCCCGGCTGGTGCACCGTCTCGATCATCAGGATCTCGGGAATCTTCACGCGCGTCCCCCGTGCCGCACTGGCCGCGACCGCGGAATGGTAAAGCAAGAGCGAACCGGATCAGTGCTAATCTTGGTGATTCGCCGGCCCTGCCGGCGGCCGAAACACCTGAATCCTGGGGGTATCGCGATGAAGACCGTCTTGAATGCTCTTGCAGTGCTCGGGTTTGCCGCCTGCATCGCCCTGGCCGGCTGCGCGAGCCAGAAAGAACCCGCCGAACAGGCCCTGGCCGGGATCGAGAAGACGCTCGAGACCTCGAGCGCAGAAATCAAGAAATACCTGCCGGAACGCTTTGCTGAAGTTGAGGCGAAAGTGCAGGAACTTCGCGCCTCGATGGAAGCCAAGGACTTCGGCGACGTTGTCTCGAACTCGGTCTCGGTGGCGGACGACCTGAAGCGCGCGATCGCCAGTGCACGGATCGAACGCGCGAAGATGCGCGCGTCCATGGAGGGCGAGTGGTCCGGCCTGATCGAATCGATGCCGGGCCTGATCGCTTCGGTCGACAAGAAGATTGCGGTCCAGGGCAGCCGCCCGCCGGCCGGGATGGACAAGGATGGCTGGAAGCAGCTCGTCGAATCCTACGACGCCGCGCGTGACAGCTGGAGCAAGGCCGCTTCGGAGATGTCGTCGGCGACATTCGAGGCGAGCGTTCTCGCAGCACGCGACGCCAAGGCGAAGATCGCAACCATCATGGAAACGCTGGGCTTGAAGGCCTCGTAAGGAGTAACCCGTGAAGACCTGGACTCGTTTCGTCGCGCTCGCCGCATTCGCAGCGGCCGTCGCCGCCTGCTCGCAGAAGGATCCCGCCGCCGACGCGATCGCAGCCGCCGAAGGCGCGCTGGCCGCGGTTTATGAAGACGCGCAGAAGTACCTGCCGGAGCGCTATGCCGAGGTGAAGGGCGAGCTCGATGCCGCGCGCAAGGCGTTCGAAGAAGAACGCTATGCCGATGCGATCACGGCGGTGAAGGACGTGCCTGCCCATGCGGAAGCGCTCTCGAAGGAAGTCGTGACGGCGAAACAGCAGAAGCTCGCCGAGCTCAACGGCGAATGGGTGCGCCTGTCGGGCAGCCTGCCGGGGCTAATGACGAACATCGGAGCCCGGCTCGGAGAGCTCGGCAAGATGCGCCGCCTGCCCGAGGGCATGGACAAGCAGCTGCTGGAAGAGGCGAACGCCGCGTATGCGAGTGGGCGCTCCACCTGGGACGAGGCCGGCGCCACGTTTAATGCGGGCGATCTCGAAGCCGCCGTCGGCAAGGCGAAGGACGTCGAGGGCATCGCCCAGGACCTGGTCGCCCGCCTCGGCATGCAGACGGGTTGAGTCGGGAGACCGGATGATGGCCACGGCGGCGGATCGCAGCCTGCAGCGCGAAGCGTCGCGCGCGGCCCTCAACGCACTCGACCTGTACGACATCCGCTCCTCGCTCAGCGACGAGGAGCGCATGGTCCAGGATTCGGTCGCGCGCCTCGTCGACGACAAGGTGCTGCCGGTCATCCAGAAGCACTTTGAGGACCACACGTTCCCGCGCGAACTCGTCTCCGAGGTCGCCGCGCTCGGGCTGCTCGGCAGTTCGATCACGGGGTACGGCTGCGCCGGCATGAATTCGGTGTCCTATGGCCTGATCTGCCAGGAGCTCGAGCGCGGCGATTCGGGCATCCGCAGCTTCGTGTCCGTGCAGTCGAGCCTGTGCATGTACCCGATCTTCGCCTTCGGCAGCGACGCGCAGAAGGAGAAATACCTGCCGCGCATGGCGACCGGCGAGCTGATCGGCTGCTTCGGGCTGACCGAACCGCACGGCGGCTCGGATCCCGTCAATATGAAGACGCACGCGAAGCGCCGTGGACGCGACTGGGTACTGAACGGCGCCAAGATGTGGATCACGAATGCGCCGATCGCGGACCTCGCAATCGTCTGGGCGAAAACCGAGGAAGGCATCCGCGGATTCATCGTCGAGAAAGGCACGCGCGGATTCGCGGCGCCCGAAATCGAGCGCAAGTTTTCGCTGCGCGCTTCCTCGACCGGCGCACTCTATCTCGAGGACGTCGTCGTGCCGGAGGAGAACATGCTCCCTGGTAGCACGGTCGGTTTGAAGGCGCCGTTGTCCTGCCTGACGCAGGCCCGCTTCGGCATCACCTGGGGCGTGATCGGCGCGGCGCAGGCCTGCCTCGCGCAGCTCCTCGACTACACCCAGACGCGCGTGCTGTTCGGGCGGCCGCTCGCGGCCAACCAGGCGATCCAGATCCGCCTCGCGGCGATGGCGCGCGGCATCACCGGCGCCCAGCTCATGTCCCTGCAACTCGGGCGTCTGAAGGACGCCGGGCGCATGCATCCCTCGCAGGTCTCGCTAGCCAAGTGGAACAATTGCCGCATGGCGATCGACGTCGCGCGCGACGCGCGCGACATGCTGGGCGGCTCCGGCATCAGCGCCGAGTACGTGCCGATCCGGCACGCGCTCAATCTCGAGAGCGTGATCACCTATGAAGGCACGGAGACGATCCACCAGCTGACGATCGGCCGCGAGCTCACGGGGATCAACGCGTTCTAGCCGAGGGCCGGGGCAATCATGCAGAAAACCGCGGCCTGGCTCGCGCGCCGTGCGCTCGAACAGCTCGGCATCCGCTTTACCTTCGGCATCCCGGGCGTCCACAACACGGAACTCTACGACGAGTTCGGCGCATCGGAGTCGATCACGCCGGTGCTGGTCGCGCACGAGGGCGGCGGCGCCTTCATGGCGGATGCCATCAGCCGCACGGGCGCCGGCGTCGGCGCGCTGCTGATCGTTCCGGCCGCGGGCGTCACGCACGCGGCGAGCGGCATCGGCGAGGCTTTCCTCGACGGCATCCCGATGCTCGTGATCGCAGGCGGCATCCGCCGCGACCTCGGCCGCGCTTACCAGCTGCACGACATGGACCAGCACGCCCTGCTCGCGCCGATCACCAAGGGCCGCTGGCGCATCGAGCGCCACGCCGACGTCATGCCGGTCCTGCACGAAGCGTACCGGCTCGCGACTTCCGGCGAACCGGGGCCGGTCTTCGTCGAGATCCCGGTCAACCTCCAGTTGATGCCGGGCGATGCGGGCGACCTGCCCGATTTTGTTCCGGCGCCGGCAGCCGGACATCGCGCTTCGGCCGCCGACATCTCGAGCGCGGCGGAAAGGCTGCGCGCCGCAAAGCATCCCGGCATCTTCTGCGGCTGGGGTGCGGTGGATGCCTTGGACGAATTGCGCCGCCTTGCGGACGCGCTCGGCGCGCCGGTCGCGACGACGCTCCAGGGCCTGTCCGCCTTCCCGGCCAATCACCCGCTGCACGCAGGCTTCGCGCTCGGGCCCGCTTCCGTGCCCGCTTCCGAGAGTGCGTTCCGCGATTGCGACTGCCTGCTCGCCGTCGGCACGCGTTTCGCGGAGATCCCGACCGGCAGCTACGGCTGCGAGCCGCCCGCGAACCTGATTCACGTCGACATCAACCCGCGCGTGTTCGGCGCGAATTACCCAGCGGCCGTCGCGCTCGAGGGCGATGCGCGCGCGGTCCTCGCGGCGCTCAATGCCGCGATCGGCGTGATTCCCGCCGGCGCGGAACGGAGACTGGCCGTCGCCCGGCAAATCGCCGCGGACAAGGACCGCTATCGGGACGAATGGCTTGCGCACGATTCGAAGGGGCGCGTCAATCCGCAGCGATTCTTCGATTCGCTCCGCCGCCGCCTGCCGGACGACGGCATCGTCGTCGCGGACGACGGCAATCACACATTCCTGGTCGCGGAGTTGATGCCGATCCACGCGCCGCGCACCTACTTCTCGCCATCCGATTTCAATTCGATGGGCTACTGCATACCGGCGGTCATCGGCGCGAAACTCGCGCGCCCGGACCGGACGGTCGTCGGCATCGTCGGCGACGGCGCGGTCCGCATGACCGGACTCGAGATGGCGACGGCCGTCGCCCAAGGCGCCGGCGTCGCCTGGTTCGTGTTCAACGACGGCGAACTGGCCCAGATCGCGCAGGCGCAGGAAACGCCCTACAACCGCAAGACCTGCACGGTGCTGCCGGAACTCGACATCGAGGGCCTCGCGCGGGCCAACCATGTCGGCTACCGCCTGATGCGAAACGACCAGGACATCGATCGCGTGATCGATGAGGCGCTCGCCGAGGCGGACGCGGGCCGGCCGGTCGTGATCGACGTGCGCATCGACTATTCGAAGCGCACACGCTTCACGGACGGCGTCATCCGCACCAATCTCAAGCGCTTCGGGATCGCGGACCAGGCGCGGCTCGTCGGCCGCGCGCTCTGGCGCCGCGTGACCGGCTGATCAGTCGGCGACCGGCACGCAGTCGACGCTTCGTTCCCTGAGCCTTTGGCAGAGGTCGCGCGCCCGTGCCTCCGGCAGCGGGTCGGTGCGCAGCCGCCACACATCCGTCTCGATGCCGTCGGGCGCCAGGACCTGCAATGGAATGCCGGAGAAATCGTCCGCGCGCTCACCAGCGAGACGCTGCCGGTCTTTCCGCGCAGCCGCCTCGCTCGAATACGCGCCGAGCTGTACCGCCCAGGCCTCGTGCACCTCCGGCGGCCGGTCAGGAACAAAGGCAGCGAGTCGCTCACGGGCGGTGTCGGCATGGCGACCGTCCGGCCAGTCGCCGAGGTAGCGCTGCCAGGACTCGGGCGGCTGGGCGCGTTCCACATTCGCCCATGCCGCCTCGTCCTGCAGCTCGCGGAGCCTCTGGCGGGCCTCGTCGGCCTGCGGGCCGGCAGGGAAATCCCGGAGGTAAGCTTCGTAGGCCGCGACGCTGTCGGCGTCGGCGGCCGAGCGCCAGCCGGATTCCTGGCGGCTGCAGGCCGCGGCGAGGCAGGCGGCGAGGCAGGCGGCGAGCATCCAGACGGCGATCCACTTCGATTGCAACGGCCCACCTATAATCGCGGCAACAGCGCGGAGTGACCTTGACGCCAGCGCACGCCCGGCCGCAACTTCCCGAGATCGTCGCACACCGAGGCGATGCGGAACACTTTCCCGAGAATACGCTGCCGGCGCTCCAGGCCGCCTGGGCGGGTGGCCTGCGTCACGTGGAGTTCGACGTGCAGCTCTCCGCCGATGGCGTGCCCTACGTGATCCACGACGCGAGTCTCGAGCGCACGACCCATGCGCACGGCGACCTCCGGCTCATGCCATCGGGCCAGCTCGACGGCATCGACGCCGGCGAACCGTCGCGCTTCGGACACCGCCACGACGGCACGCGCCTGCCACGGCTTGCCGCCGTCGCGGAACTCCTGTCGGAGCACCGCGCTGCGCGCGCGTTCGTCGAGATCAAGCGCGCGAGCCTCGTGCACCACGGCCTGGCGCTCTGCATCGAACGCACCTGCGCGGCGCTCGCGCCCGTGATCGAACGCTGCGCCGTCATCTCGTTCGACGCCGAAGCCTGCCGGCTCGCTCGCGCGACCCGCGGCCTGCCGATCGGCTGGGTTCTCGACGGCGAACCGGACTCACTGCAGGCGGCGCTCGACGATTTGCGCCCCGATTACGTGTTCTGCGACCACCGGCGCCTGCCCGCCGGCCGGCCGGTTCCGGGCGGCGCTGCGACATGGGTCGTCTATGAAGTCACGGATGCCGCGCAGGCGTTCGACTTGTTTCGCCGTGGCGTCGCGATGGTCGAGTCGATGGCGCCACTCAGCCTGCAAGCCGCCCTGTCGGCCGCGATCAGCGTGCCGGCTTGAACGACGCGGTTTACATCGCCATCGACCAGGGCGGCCATGCGACACGGGCGACCGCTTATGACGCCAACGGCACGCTCGCGGGCGCCGCTTTCGTCACGATTGCGACCGAGCACAACGCGCTCGGGCACGTCGAGCACGATCCGGACGAGATCGTCGCAAGCGTCACGACCGCGCTCGCCGAGCTCGCCGAGCACGTGCCGGTCGCACGCTGGGCGGCCGCCGGATTCGCGGTGCAGCGCTCGAGCCTCCTGTGCTGGGACGCCGGTGATGCGAGGCCGTTGTCGCCGGTCATCTCCTGGCAGGACCGGCGGAATGCGGCCTGGCTCAAGGGTCTCGCGCGCCGGGCCGACGATGTCCAGGCGCTGACCGGGCTGCCGCTCTCGCCGCACTACGGCGCGAGCAAGCTGCGCTGGTGCCTCGATCACCTGCCCGAAGTGCGCGCCGCTGCGGCCGGTGGCCGCCTGCGCGCCGGCCCGCTCGCCTGTTACCTGCTCCACCGCCTGCTCGACGAGCAGCCATTCGTCGCGGACGCGGCGACCGCGGCGCGCACGCTGCTCTGGTCGCCGTACGAGCGCAACTGGTCGGAGGAACTGCTCGCGCTCTTTGGCATTCCGCGCGCACTGCTGCCGCGCGCGGTCGGCACGTCCGGGGCGTTCGGCACGCTCGCCTGCCAGGGCCGTGCCGTCCCGGTCGTCGCCTGCAATGGCGACCAGTCGGTCGTGCCATTCGCCTCGGGTGCGCTCGATCCGGATGCTGCCTACGTCAACCTGGGCACCGGTGCGTTCGTACTGCGCCCGAGCGGGGATGCGTTGCGCGCGCCGCCGCTTCTGACGAGCGTGATACGCGCCGACGATCGCCACTACGACTTCGCGCTCGAGGGTTCGGTCAATGGGGCGGGTGCCGCGCTCACCTGGCTCGCGCACCACCAGGGGTCCGCGACTGATCGAATGCTCTCGCTGCTGGACACCGCGCCGCTCGTCGACGATGCCGCTCCGTTCTTCCTGAACGGCGTCGCCGGGCTCGCCTCGCCGTTCTGGAAGCCGGACTTCGAGTCACGTTTCGTCGGCGAAGGGACGGACCTTCAGCAGTGCCGCAGCGTGCTCGAAAGCGTCGCATTCCTGATCAAGGCCAATCTCGACGAAATGGATGGTCATCTCGCGCCGCCGGAACGCCTCGTCGCGAGCGGAGGCCTTGCCGAAAACCGCATGCTGTGCCGGATGCTCGCCTGCCTGTCCGAGGTGCCGGTCGACCGCTCGAGCGATCGCGAGGCGACCTCGCGCGGCCTCGGCTTCCTGGTCGCCGGGGAACCACCCGGATTCGCAAGTCCCGCGACCGGACGCTTCGAGCCCGAACCCGACCAGCGCCTGCTCGCGCGTTACCTCAAGTGGCTGGAACTGATGCGGGAAGCCGCGGGCGGCTGAGCGCTCAGTCGCGCGAGAATTCCTCGACGATCAGCCGGTCGATCCAGCTCGGCCCGCTGAACGAATCCATGAATCCGCAATGCCCGCCGCGCGGCGTGATCGTGACGCGAAGCGCCGCCGGTCGCGAGAGGCGATCGAGGTCGCGCGGCAGGATCATCGGGTCGTCGCCGGCGGTGACGAGATGTGCGGGCACCTGGAGGCCGGCGAGCGCATCGCCCGTGATCGCATAGCCCTTCAGGTAGGTCTCGATATCCGGGTAGTCGGTGTACTTCCGTACCATCCGGTCCGTCATCGCGGTGAGCGACGGATCGGACAGCAGCTCGTCGAAGTCGTAGCGATCGGGCCAGGCCGCCTGTTTGGCGCGGAGCGACCGCCGCCATTTGAACAGGAAATAGTGACGGTAGATTGCCGCACCCTGCTCCAGCGCATCGAGCGTCGTCGCGGGATCGAGCACGGGACAGACGGCGACGATCCGGCGGATCCGGATGCCTGCCGCCGGCGCCCGCGCGCCGACGCGCAGCCAGAAATTGGCGCCAAGCGAGAAGCCGGCGAGCGACAGCCCGGCCTGGGGATAGAGCGACTGCAGGCTCGCGACGGCGCCGGTCACCTCGGCGATGCGGCAGGAATGGAACAGGTCCTCGTTGAGCGCATGCGTGCCGCCGTGGTCCCGCAGGTTGAGTCTGAGCACGGTGAAGCCCTGTTCAAAGAGGGCCTGCGCGACCGAGAGCAGGTAGAGCGAATCCGCGCTGCCTTCCCAGCCGTGCAGCAGCACGGCGAGCTGCGCCCGCGCGCCGGATCCTCGCGACGGCACGGGTTCTGCCAGGCGGCCGAGCAGCCGGACGCCGTCGCCGCAATCGAGGACAAGGTCGCGGCTGGCAGCGATGACCGGACGCGCACGCCTTTCGACGGATCGGCGCCGGGTCGGGAGGCTCGGCAACACGGATTGCAGGTGCCGGTTGGCGATCCACGCCGGCGGCCGGAATTCGGGCATCGGGTCAGCCAAGCGTGATCTGCGTCGCCCCCGGCAGCCTCGTGACGAAATCCGCGCCCATCAGGCGCGCCGGCGTCGTGAAACCGGGAGTGACGGCACCGTCCAGCAAGCGCCGCACGATGGCGACCGCGGAATCGGTCGTCACCGTGTAGCCATTCGGGACCCTCACCCGCGCCGTGATCGTGCGCCCGGCGGCATTGCGTGCCTCGCCCCAGACGAGGACTGGAGTCTTGTCGCGCTCCGCCGGCGTCGGTCCGGGCGCGCCCTGGCGAATGCGCCACTTCATGAACGACTGGATCGTGCGGCGGCGGAGCAACCAGCCGAAGCGCCCGAGGCGGCGGAGATTGGCGAGCGCCGCGGGCGAGACAGGCACATAGACCTCGATGTCCGGGATGCCCGTCGTGCGAAACGCCGTACTGACGTCGCCCCACGGAATCGCTGTTGCCAGCTTCTCGCCGCCGCCGAAATCGATGCGGCGCGCGCGCGAACCGAGCGGTATGCGCTTGATCTGCCCATCCTCGCGCACACGGCTGCCATAGCCGAGTCCCTCGACGCTCGTCGAAGCGGTGCCGCGGCTCAGCGCGCTCCGGCTGTCAAAGCCGAGCGCGAGGCGCCTCGCGTCCGGCAGCGCCGTCGCGAGCGTGAGCGCGATGCAGTCGGTCGGCACGACGTCGAATCCGACTCCCGGGCAGACGAGGACACCCGCCTCCCGTGCCGCCGCGTCCTGGCGCCAGCCCAGCTCGAAGACGTCGATCTCGCCGGTGATATCCGTGTAGTGGGCGCCGGAGGCGATGCATGCGGCCATCATCGGTGCGGCAGTCGCCGAGAACGGGCCGGCGCAATGGATGACGACGCGGCAATCGCGAAGGCCGGCGGAAACGCCCGCGGGATCCTCGAGGCCGAAGACGCGCGATTCGCAGCCGAGCTCGCGCGCGAGGGTTTCAATGGCGTCCGCAGAGCGGCCGGCAATGATCGGACGGAGTCCCTGGCCTGCGGCCGCGCGGGCGATCATCTCGCCCGTGTATCCGTTGGCGCCGTAGACCAGCAGGCGTGTTGTCATCGCTCGATGACGCTGATCTCGATGCGGTTGTTGGATTGCGCCGCCGCGTTCCACTGGCCGGCGGTCGACTGCTCTATGGCCGGATAGATGACCGACAGGCGGTCGCGCGCGCCCGGCGCGAGTTCGATCGCGATCGCGCCGCCGGTCCGCTGGCGGACCGATGCGGCCAGGTTCACGAATGGCAAGGGCTGTCGCGCCGAACCGGCCTGGGAATCGTCGTACGGGTTGCCGACCTGCTCGCACTGCGAGGCCAGCGTCGCCGGCGCAGCGAGCGCGTAGCCCTGCTCCCCCGCGCTCGCGAGGCAGAAGCTGCCCGCGTAAGTCTCGATCCGCACGGTGCCGGCGATTGCGGCGCGCTCGAGTTGCGCGACCACGGCGCGCACGGCCTCGAGCCTGGCCGGCGCGAGCGCCGGCTCGCCGAACGGCACGGCGAACACCATCGGCCGCGGCCCGGCGCCATTCACGCCGAAGCCTGCGGCCGAGCGCTCGCTCGCGACGCGCCATTTCTCGATCGCCTGCGTGAGCCCGGCATTCGACGCGGTGAGTGCCTCAAGCCCCCGCTCCGCCTGGCGGGCCGTGGTTTCGGCCTGCCAGTAGAGGACTCCGAGCGCCAGCAGCGCAGCGACGGCCGCTCCCGTCGCGACGATCCACGCCCAGGGACGGCCGGCGGACAAGGGAGGAACGGCAGCTACGGATTCATCCGGCTCCACCGGCGCCGAAGGCCTCAGTTCCGCGACGATGCGATGCACATGCGCATCGAACGTGGCGACGATGAAGCGGCGCAGCTCGATGCTCTGCTCCTTCAACATCGTCTCGACCATCGCGCGAACGCGGGAATCCGGCGGCGCAGAAATCGCCGGCTCCGCGCCGGTGACCGGCGCTTCGCCGTCCATGGCCTCGAGGCCTGACAGCTGGCCGTCGCGGCGCTCGGGCAGCAACTGCAGCTGATAGAGGGCTTTCGTGACGTCGATCGGCCGGATCGACTTCGGAAGCACGCCGATGGCACCGGAAGCGCGCGCCTGGCCGCCGTAAATTTCGCCTTCCTGCGAGGTGTACATCATGACCGGGATCGAGGAGCGCGCCGGGTTCGCCTTGATCTCGCGCACTGCCTGCAGCCCGTCCTTGCCGGGAATCAGGTGATCCTTGATGATGACGTCGGGGTGATGGTCTTTCAGGTACTCGAGCGCGGTCTCCGCGGAATCGGCGGAATCCACCTCGATGCCGTACTTCTCGAGCATCCTGCTCAGGACGACCCTTGCCGACTTCGAATCGTCGACCACCAGTGCGCGCTTGCCGGGCATCATGCCCTCCGTGATGTGCACCGCGAAGTGTAACGCAGCCCGCCGAGACCGCGCCTAACCCGTGATCACTTCCCAGAGGAACAGGATCTCGAGCCGCACACGTTCGCGCCAGCCGGGCTCGGCGCGCCATCCGGGCTGACGGGCGAGATGGTCCAGGAGTTCCGAGGCCGGCACGAACCAGCCGTTTCGCGACGCGACGTCCCTGATGCGCGCCTCGAAGCGCGGATTGACGCCGCCGTCCTCATTGAAGCTGCCCGCGCCTAGATGCGCGTAGACGAGGCATATGCCCCCCTCGCGCTCGAGGCGATCGAGGTTTTCCTTGCTGAGCAGCCTCTCGAACTGGTCCAGGTTGTCGCCATTCGCGGTCGGAAACCAGAGATTGACCCGCGGCTTGTCAGGCAGGTGATACGGAAACGACGGCGTGACATTCAAAAGATTGATGTCCTCGAACGTGAACTGATTGACGTACCGGACATGCCGTTCCGCAAGGTCGCCCCAGAAGTGCGGCGAGTTGCTCTCCTCGCCGGAAAAGCGGTCGTCCCGTGAGACTGAATAAATCCAGCGGAACGGCGCGAACGACCAGCGATCCCTGCCCCAGTACAGGTTGTCGCGGTTCTCGGAATGGTTGACGTGCAGTCGTGGATAGTCGCCGAAGACGCGCCGGAATTCCTCGAGACCGGCGGCGATGTCGGCGCGCGAACTGCTGCCGCCCCGCACGCCGTGCAGCGCGATCTCGAATCCCTGGTCCCGGAGTTCGAGCAGGAAATCGCGATAGGCGGGATCCGCCAGCGAATCGCCGGCGTTGGGCCCGTGGTCGAGTTCGGTCGGCGGCAGCACCCACGCGGTTTTTGTCGTGCGCAGGCCATTCTCGCGCAATACCTCATAGACGGGCCGGTTGCGCTCGAGCGTCGCCAGGTCCGTGTCGTCCACGATCGTGAATGCGAATCGCTTGCCTTCGGGAAACGCGATCTGCCGGGCCGGTGGCGGAACCAGGATCCAGGCGATGCAGGCAGCAAGCAGCACGACCGCGATTGCCGCCGCGATCAGCAGCCTGCGGATCCATTTGCGAAGTGCGGTCATTCGGCGGCGGCGCGATCGCGCGAAGCGAGGAACTCTGCCAACCGCCGGTTGCCTTCCGGATTCAGGTGGCCGTCGAATGCAAAATAGAAACTGGCGGGGGATTCCGAGTAGAGCTGTGCGGTTGCGACCGCCGGCTTTGGCGAGACCGAATTGAGCGCTGCGAGCGTTTCGTCCGCCGTACCGCGCAGAATGTCCTGGACCGGCACGATCAGGTAGATCGTGTACTCGAAACCGGCGCTGCGGCTCAGTTCGTCGAGTCGCCTGAGCGCGCTTTGCGTCGCTTTGAGCGCGATCGCCATGCGCTCCGGCCCGGGTTCGGCGACGAGAAGGCTCTTCAGCAATGGCCCCGCATAGAACTTCAGGAGCCGCATCAGGTTGGAATGCCTGAGCAGGAATGATTGCATGCCGATGATCCGCTCGGCCGCGCCGCCCTGTTTCGCGGCCGGGGCATCGGCCGCCGACTTGCCGCCCTCTGCCTGCGAGCGCATGTGCATCTCGCGCTGGTAGTTGTCGACGAAGTCGTTGCCGGCGGAAAAACTTCCGCTCATCGCGAATACGAACAGGCGCACTTCCCGCGGATGCCAGTCCCAGGTCGTCAGGTATTGCTCCAGCCGCTCGACCTCCTTCACCGTGCCGCTGCCAGGCTGGGCCAGGTTTGCGCAGGCGAGTCTCTGGCGGCGGCAATAGATGCTGACGAATGTCTGTTCGTCGCTCAGGCCGTAGCCGTAGGTGAACGAATCGCCGATGAAAACGATGTCCGGATTGCCTTCGACCGCGGGCGAGCGATGTCCCTTGTCGGTGATCGTCGTCAGCGCGTCATATTCGTTCGAGACCTGCCGATAGACGGCCCCCGGTTCGAACAGGTCGTAGACGCGCTCGCCGTCCAGCGTGACGTTCTCGCGCAGATCCGAGATCGGCGCAAAGATGCGGGAGATGACTTCGGCGACCAGAAAAGCGATGAGGAGTGAACCGGACAACAGGCCGGCGCGGACCGCCCATTCCCTGGCGCGGCCGCGAACTCCCTGCTTTGCCTGCTTCGCGACCATCGAATCGACCCTGCGCCGGCGCGCGGCGGAAGAATGCGAATTGTTGCCGCACATCGAACCGCGACTCCGCTAAAGTCTAGCATTCCGGAAGACGGGGCCCGCATGCCGAATGATCCGCGCTGGCGGTTGGAACTCGAGGATGGCACGGTTTTTCCTGGCGCCGGATTCGGCGCCGATCGCGCGGTCGCCGGCGAAGTCGTCTTCAACACCGGCATGTCCGGATATGTCGAATCGCTGACCGATCCGTCGTATCGCGGCCAGATCCTGGTACTGACCTATCCGCTCGCGGGCAACTACGGCGTGCCCGCGCCGCGCGCTGCCGGCAGCATCGACGGACCCTACGAATCGTCGCGCGTCCAGGTCCAGGGCCTCGTCGTGCAGCATCACGTCGCGACACCGAGCCATCACGCATCCGCGCGTTCGCTCGGCGACTGGCTTGTCGCCGAGTCCGTGCCCGCGATCACCGGCATCGACACGCGCACGCTGACGCGGCGCTTGCGGGAGCACGGCACGATGCGCGGCTGGCTCTCGCCGGATGCGACGCCGGCGGCGCAGGTCCGCGCGGAAGCGGACCAGCGCGACATGCGCTCCGGAATCTTCCACGAGGTCGCGCCGGCGGAGCCGGTCAACTACGACGGCGGCCCGCAACGAATCCTGCTCGTGGACGCCGGCGCCAAGGACAACATCGTGCGTTCCCTGCTCGCCCGCGGTGCGAGCGTCACACGCGCGCCCTGGCATGCGGATCTCGCGCCGCTCGCCGAGCGCGCCGACGGCGTTCTGATCGGCAACGGCCCGGGCGATCCGAAAGACCTCGGCGCACTCATCGCGCAGGTTCGCGCGCTCCTCGGACGTTATCGCCGCCCGGTCTTCGGCGTCTGCCTCGGCAACCAGATCCTATGCCTCGCAGCCGGTGGCGATACGGCGAAACTTCCCTACGGCCATCGCGGCGTGAACCAGCCGGTGCGGGACCTCGTGACCGGCCGCTGTTACATCACGAGCCAGAATCACGGCTATGCGGTCCAGGTCGATTCGCTGCCGCGCGGCTGGCAGCCCTGGTTCGTCAACATCAACGACGGCTCGAACGAAGGCATCCGCTCCGAGACCGATCCGTATTTCAGCGTGCAGTTCCACCCGGAGGCGTCGCCCGGCCCCCAGGACACGGCGTTCCTGTTCGACGACTTCCTGAAGCTCGCGGGCGAGATGAAGGCTGGGTCATGACGCCGCGGGAAAAACCGGCGAAGCCGCGGCGCACGCTCGTGCTCGGTTCCGGCGCCTTGCAGATCGGCCAGGCCGGCGAGTTCGACTACTCCGGCTCACAGGCGATCAAGGCGCTGAAGGAAGACGGCGTCTTTACTGTGCTGCTGAATCCGAACATCGCGACCATCCAGACGAGCGAGGGCATGGC
>JANNHT010000035.1:0-10267 GCA_031404555.1 Gammaproteobacteria bacterium | reverse complement strand
GTTCGGATCGTGGCCGCCGCGATTGAGGCGCCAGATATCGTCATCGGTCATGCGCGAGACCAGTTCCAGCAAGCGCGGATCCTTTCCGAAGAAGTGCTTGCGTACGAAAGCGCCGTCGTTGGCCTTGAAATTCTGATATTCGCCGTCGACAGTGTCCTCCATGACTTTTTGTAGAGCACCGTCCGTGTCGCGCGCGAGTAGCGGGTCCCAGTACGAGCCCCAGATAAGCTTGATCACGTTCCATCCGGCTCCGCGAAAATCGGCCTCGAGTTCCTGGATGATCTTTCCATTGCCGCGCACCGGCCCGTCGAGCCGTTGCAGGTTGCAGTTGACGATGAAAACGAGGTTGTCGAGCTTCTCGCGCACCGGCATCGTCAGCGCGCCCATGGACTCGGGTTCGTCCATCTCGCCGTCGCCGGTGAAGCACCACACCTTCTGGTCCGAGGGCTCGACCAGGCCGCGGTGCTCGAGGTAGCGCACGAACCGCGCCTGCATGATCGCCTGCAGCGGACCAAGGCCCATCGAGACCGTCGGGAATTGCCAGAAATCCGGCATCAACCAGGGATGTGGATACGACGACAGCCCCTTGCCGCCGACTTCCTGGCGGAAATGGCGGAGCTGTTCCTCGGAGAGCCGTCCCTCGAGGTAGGCGCGCGCGTACAGGCCCGGGCTCGAATGTCCCTGGGCAAAGATCATGTCGCCGCGGTGGTTCTCGGACGGCGCGCGCCAGAAGTGGTTGAAGCCGACTTCATAGAGCGTCGCGGACGACGCATAGGTCGCGATGTGGCCGCCGTACTCGCTGCTGACGCGGTTCGCATGCACCACCATCGCGACCGCATTCCAGCGGATCAGCGACTCGATGCGCCGCTCGATCGCGCGGTCGCCCGGATACGGCTTCTCGCGCGACACGTGGATGGTGTTGACGTAGGCGGTGTTCGCCTTGAACGGCAGCCAGGCGCCCGAGCGGCGCGCGTGGTCGATCAAGCGGTCGAGCAGGAAGTGTGCGCGGACCGGGCCGTGGGTTTTCAGCACCGAGTCGATCGATTCGAGCCACTCCCGGGTCTCGAGGGGATCGACGTCTTCGGTCTGCGGGCCGTCGGCCATCACTTGTCTCCCATGCCGGCGGCCGGCCCGATATGATCCTGTCTGCGGTGCCCGCGGGTCAAGATTGAGTCCCCTTGCCGAGCCCGATTCCCACGCTGACGATCGCACGTCCGGACGACTGGCACCTGCATTTGCGGGACGGCCCCGAACTCGCGTCGGTGGTCGGCTTCAGCGCGCGGCAGTTTGGCCGCGCGATCGTGATGCCGAACCTGAAGCCGCCCGTGACGACGGTCGAGGCCGCTGGCCGCTATCGCGAGCGCATCCGGGCCGCGCTGCCGGCGGGGTCCCCGTTCGTGCCGCTGATGACGCTTTACCTGACCGAGGACACGGACCCGGCCGAGGTGGACCGGGCGAAGGACTCGGGCTTCGTCGCCGGCATCAAGTGCTATCCGGCCGGCGCCACCACGAATTCCGATGCCGGCGTGCGCTCGCTCGCGAACTGCGGGCGCGTGCTCGCGCGGATGGAGGAACGCGACCTCGTCCTCCAGCTCCACGGCGAGGCGATCGGCAGCGACATCGACCCCTTCGATCGCGAGAGCCGTTTCATCGACCGCGAACTGGCGCCGCTCATCGCGCGCCATCCGCGCCTGCGCATCGTGCTCGAGCACGTGACAAGCGTGGCGGGCGTCGAATTCGTCCGCGCCGGCGCAGGCCGGGTCGCCGCGACGATCACGCCCCAGCACCTGCTGTTCAACCGCGGCGCGCTGTTCGACGGCGGCCTGCGCCCGCACCTCTACTGCCTGCCGGTGCTGAAGCGTGAGCGCGACCGCGAGGCGCTGGTGGACGCCGCGACCTCGGGGGACGCGCGCTTCTTCCTCGGCACCGACAGCGCGCCGCATGCGCGCCACGCCAAGGAAGCCGACTGCGGCTGTGCCGGCATCTTTTCCGCCCACGCCGCGATCGAATGCTACGCGGAGGTTTTCGAGCGCGCTGGCTGCCTGCCGCGGCTGGAGGGCTTCGCGAGCGCGCACGGCGCGGATTTCTACGGCCTGCCAAGGAATTTGGGCTCGATCACGCTCGTGCGCGAGCCCTGGACCGTGCCCGCGGACTACGCCTTTGGCGACGGCGAGGTCGTGCCGCTCTTCGCCGGCGAGGCGATCGCGTGGAAACTCAGGGACGGGGACGCGGGAACATGAGCGACGTTATCGTCATGCGCGATCGCTTCCGCGGATTCCTGCCCGTGGTCGTCGACGTCGAGACCGGCGGATTCAATGCATCGACCGACGCGCTGCTCGAGATCGCCGCAGTGCTGATCTCGATCGACCGCGGCGGCCAGCTGGTCCGCGGGCCGACGGTCCGCGAGCACGTTCGGCCGTTCGAAGGCGCGCGCATGGACCCTGCCTCGCTCGCGGTCAACGGCATCGATCCCTGGCATCCACTCCGGATCGCTTCCACCGAGAACGACGCGCTCGGCAACGTGTTCAAGGAAGTCCGGGGCGCGGTGCGCGAGCAGGACTGCACGCGCGCGATCCTCGTGGGCCACAACGCGTCGTTCGACCTCGGATTCCTGAATGCCGCGGTCGCGCGCGCCGGGATACGGCGCAATCCCTTCCACCCGTTCTCGTGCTTTGACACGGCGACGCTCGCGGGCGTCGCCTATGGCCAGACCGTGCTGTCGCGCGCGGCTGAGGCGGCCGGCCTCAACTGGGATGCGTCCGAGGCGCATTCGGCCTCGTATGACGCCGAGCGGACCGCGGACCTCTTCTGCCTGATCTGCAACCAGTTCCGGCCGATCTTCGAGGCCGCCGCGAGGCGCCTCGGCGACAGGGCGCCGCCGGAGGATCCGAATCCGCTGCTGGAGCCGGTACCCGAGTAGCCGGGCCTGCGCGCTCAGTCGACCGCGCCCGCTTCCTGGAGCAGCGTCTTGAGCTCTCCGGACTTGTACATCTCGACCACGATGTCGCAGCCGCCGACGAGCTCGCCCTTGACGTAGAGCTGCGGGTAGGTGGGCCAGTTGGAATAGGCCTTGAGCGCCTCGCGGAGCTGAGGCTCTTCGAAGATGTTGACGTGGCTGTAGCGCGCCTTGATCGCCTTCAGCGCAGCCGCCGTCTGCGCCGAGAAACCGCACTGCGGAAAGTCGGGCGTGCCCTTCATGAAGAGCACCACAGGCGCCGCGTCGAGCTGGTCCCGGATCAGCCGGGTCGTCGCTTCATCGATCGTCACTTGCCACGCTCCTTGTCATCTTCGAGCCGCCGAATGTCCGCTCGGCCAACCGTCGCCCACTGCTCGTCAGCGCTCATCCGCGTCCATTCCGCGATCTCCGCCAGCGTCCGGAAGCAGCCGCGGCAGACACCCCGATCGTCCAGCGAGCAGATATTGAGACAGGGGGAACTGGGGCCGCGTTCAGGCATGTTGGGGAGATGCTAACGCGTTGAATTATGGGGTGCGCTGGCCTATTCTTCAATGAATCCAGGGGAGACTCGCCATGAATCCGCTCACAAGCGTCAAGGGCTCCATCGTCACGGCTTTGGTGCTCGCTGCGATCGTCAGCATCCTGCTCACGATCACCGCGGGATCCGAGATTGCGCTGCATCACGCCCAGCTCGGGCGCTGGCTGCACATCGTTTCGGGCGTCATGTGGATCGGCCTGCTTTATTACTTCAACGTGGTCCAGGTGCCGGGCCTCGCCGATGCGGCCGCGGACAAGGGCGGTCCCGGCGGCGCCGGCATCAGCAAGTACATTGCGCCGCGGGCGCTGTTCTGGTTCCGCTGGGCGGCGGTCGCGACCTGGATCACTGGCGCCTGGTACCTGGGCAGCGGCTACGGCGACGCCAACGGCTTCGTCCAGGCGTTCACGCTGCAGCCCGGCTTCCGGACGCTCGGTGTCGGCGTGTGGCTCGGCACAATCATGCTGTTCAATGTCTGGGTGTTCATCTGGCCGAACCAGAAGAAGATCCTCGGCATCGTGCCGGCGACGGACGAGCAGAAGGCCAAGGCGCGCAAGACCGCGCTTCTCGCTTCACGGACCAACTTCGTCTTGTCAGTCCCGATGCTGATGTGCATGGGCGGGCAGATGCACGGTCTGCCGCTCTAGTCGATCTGGTTCAGGATCCGGTCGCGACCGGATCCGCGCAGCGCGCCCGCTCCCTGAGCGGCGGGTGCGATGAAAAGTACTCCAGATCCTCGTCCTCTCGCGACAGCCGGCACAGCATGTCGTCGAAATGGGAATCCGGCAGCCCGGCCGCGCGCAACCATTCCCGCGCATAGGCGTCTGCCTCGCGCTCGAAGTCCCGCGAGTGCTTGGCCTGAACCAGCATGACGGGAATGGCAGCCGCGAGCGATGACGCTGAGCTGATGTCCCCGAGCACCGCGAAGGCGAGCGCCGCGACTCCCGCATTCTGGAGCAGGATGCGCAGCGAATGGCGGCCGCGCACGTGACCGACCTCGTGGGCGAGCACGGCGTCAAGCTCCTCATCCCGCCCGGCAAGCGCTACGAGCTCGTCCGTGATGACGATGATGCCGGACGGCAGCGCGAAGGCATTCGGCCCGATATGGCGGCCGCGCCGGAATTCGAGCCGGTAGTCGTGCCCATCGTCGAAGGCGGCGGACATCGCGCGCAGGCGCTGGCGGAGCGCTTCCTGGCGCGCGACCGGCAGTCGCGTCGGCGCGAGCAGCGTCTTGTCCAGGAGATCCAGGCCCTCAGAGCCGATCTTCGAGTCGACCGACGCCGGCATCGCATGCGCTGCCGACTCCGCAAGGGCGGGAATTCCGTACTTGACGAAGCCCCAGGACAGGAGCGCAACGGCGACGAGTGCGGCGATTCCGACCGGCCAGAGCCGTTCCCAGCGAACGAGACGACTGGTGAAACCGCCGTGGCCCGTGGCGTCCAGCGCGGAGTCCACGTCGTCGTTGGCCGAAGTCTCGAACACGGCGTCGTCAGGAAACGTGATCCGGCGGGGAACATCGGCAATGCGTGCGGAGATGCGGACCGATGCGAGCGGGACCTCTCGCACCTCCTGCGCCACGACGAGGCGAAGCGAGCGGTCACTGCCGAACTCGACGCTGGCCGGCTGCGCCGCCGCCGAGCGGGCGTCAAAAAACCAGCCCTCGATCACCGGGCTGCGGTCACAGGCCGAAGTCGACGTCAAATACCTCGCCGACTGCCTCGCCCGTCGCGGAAGCCTGCGGTGCCGCCGCCGCAGAAATGTCATCGAGCGAACCGGCGACTTCGACGCTCATGCACTCGAACTGGTAGCGCAGACGCCGGATCAATGCCCACGGATAGAACAGCCCAAGCGTAAACATCACTCCCAGCACGTTCGTGACGTACAGCGACAACAGGCGGCCCATACGGAGCTGGCATTTGACGCGGTGCGCGCCGATCCCGAGGCCGTCGAAGTTTGCATTCGTGAACGAACGTTCCCAGTAGGCGCCCAGTACCAGCGGTACGCCGATGACACCAATGAAAAGGATCGCAGCAGCGCCGATCGCCACCGGACCCGAAAGCGCCCCGCCGCGCGCCGCGAACGTGGTGGCCATGGTGGCCACAATCAGCGCCACGATGGCCGCGATCGCGAGGCCGACCGTGATGAAGTAGATGGCGAAGTAACGGCCCAGGGCTGTCCCCAGCGCGAATCGCTCCGTGCCGAAGCTCGTGTTGTCCAGCATGAAGCGCAATCGCTTGTAGATCCAGAGTGGCACCAGCAGATACAGCGTGACGACAGCGAGGAGCCCCCAGCCGACATAGGCAGCGAGAGCGCCGCCATAGCGCCCATGAAATCCAAATCGGATGTTGCGCCAGCTCGTCATGCGCAGCTGGAAACGCCGCGACATCACGATCACGAGGGGCATCAGGAACATCAGGACCGGCAGCAGGAAAAACACTGCCAGTGGCCAGATATCCGTCACGCCCCAGTAAAGGAGCAGCGCCGCGACGGCGATCAGACGGCCCTTCAGGATCTGGAGCGGCTCGCCGTGGTATTCGAACGCGGTGCCGGCGAGCAAGGTGCTGCCGTACAGGTAGCGCAGGCGACGCACCTTGGCCCAGGCCGAGTAGATGCCCAGCGTCAGGATCGTCAGCAGCAGGTTGACGATCCAGATCCGGAAGTACTGGCCGCCCGTGGCGCGGAACTCGAATGGCACAATGGTGCGGGCGGCCGGAGCGGCCACAGAATCGGTCGTTGCGTTCACTGCACCCCCTGAATCTGCAATCAGGCGATCGCCGCGCGCTGCACCTTTTGCAGCTGCGACCCGCCGTATCCCTGCGCATAGTCTACGCCACGGCCGCGAGCTTGCAGCCGGGTTCCTTCGGCGTAAGCTCGGCGTGCACCCCGCCCGCGCGGAGAACTCGACATGCTCAAGCGAAGAACCCGGATCGTTATTCTCGGCGCGCTCCCGCTCGCGCTGACGGCGACCTGTCTGTATGCGGAAGTGAAAGTAACCTCGCCGACCAAGCCCTGGCACGTGACCGAGATTACCGCAAGCGTGCCGCGTTGCGACTCGCCGAAAACGTTCACCTACGAGGTCAGCTGGAAACCCGTCTTCGAGACCTGGAACCCGTCGCGTGCGCCTTCAATGTGGCCTCACTACGTCGTCAAGACGTACAACTGCGCGGCGACCAGCGAGATCCATTGCCAGAATCATTGCATCGTGCGCGCATCCGGGTGCTCGATCCGGCAGGGGGGTTCCTGGATGCGGATCATGACCTACCTCAACGACGCCAGGACCGCCAAGGGCTCCTGGATGCAGATCGGCGGGATACCGAGGCCCCAGCTCACCTGGGTCGGCCGCAGCTGGCAGTGCATAAATCCCGGCGAGCCCGGGAGCCAGGCCAACGGCGGATAGCGTGTTCGGCGGCGGTTGAGGGCGATTTCAGCGCTGCTTCACGTGTACACGCCACGGATAGTTGTCTTCCGGAAGTTCCTTGCACGCCGGATTGCGAAAATGCTGGGTTAGGACGAGGCGCCACCGGTTGGATGAATTTGCCGTCGTCATGTGCGGCATCTTGCTGTGATGGAACGTCACGGTGCCTGCTTCGATCGGGCAAGCGACGACTACGGCGTCTTGCGGAATCTCGCAGACCAGCAAGTCGCTCGCCATCTCAGGCGGGTTGCGATGTTCAAGGATTCGCTCATGCCCGCCGCGGACGAAGTGCATGCAACCATTCTCCGGGCCCACGGGATGAAATGCGGTCCAGCACGTGATGCCGCGGTTCTCTAGCGTGCGACCCCAATAGGCCTCGTCCTGATGCCAGGGGGTTGGTGCGCCGATGCCCGGTGGCTTGCCAAGGAACTGCTCATACCAGAACTCCATCTCCTGCCGCATCAGCAGTCCGCCGAAGTGCGCAGCCCACCGACGAAACGCAGACGTGACGATCCAGGGATAGTGCCGATCGACGGAGCTTTGCACGATCCGATACTCGCGCTTTTCCAGCGGCTCGCCCCGCCGCCAGTCCCAATCTTTGACCTTCGGATCGCGTGGGCGCCCGATCATCTCGTGGCCCATCCGCGTCAGCGCCTCCAGCTCCTGGGGATCGATGGCATTCTCGACGACAAGGAAGCCGTCTGCGCTGAACTGCTGCAGCTGCCCGGAGGTCGGCGTCGGGTGAGGCATGCTTGCAAAGCGTACCTTCGTCAGCTCACAACACAAGGCATGCCTATCATCTTCAGAATCAACAAAATCTAGTGTTTGGAGGACGCATGTGAAGCCAAGACTGCAGATGGTATCGCTGCGCGCAATGCCGCATGCGGGGCAAATGCCCCGTGAAAGTGTGTCAGATGCTTGCATGGCAGCGGCACCGCCGCCGCCGCCGGCTCACGTAGCGGAAGTCGTGCGCCCGCTGTAGTAGCATCGCTCCAGTCTTTCCCCTATCGCCGCGACCGCATCAGCGAGAAACCGCATGAACTTTCGCAGCGGCAATTGCGCCGTACTCGGAGCCGTCATTGCGGCTGGCATTTTTTTCGGCGCCGCACCGGTCGTCGGCCAAGCCGCGGCCGCGAGGCCAGGACCTGCAATCGCTGCCATGGATGCGATCAGCGCCGACGACTGGCTCAAGCAACCGAGCGGCGCGCTGCTCGACCGCGTCATCGCGGCGTCCTCGAAGGACGCTCTCGACGCCGCCGCAAGAAAGGATCCGCGCGCCCAGGCGCTGGTCGGTTCGGCGCATCTGGCCGGCGTGCACGGCTATGTGAAGGGCGAAGCCGAGGCGGCGAATTTCTATCGCCTTGCCGCCGGATCGAACCCGATCGCACAGAACAACCTGGCCAGCATGCTGCTCAGCGGAACGGCGAATGGCGGCAAGCCCGCGCCAGCGGAAGCCGTGGAGATGTTCCAGCGCGCCGCGAGGCAGGGCCATCCGGTCGCGCAGTACAACCTGGGCTTGCTGTATCGCGATGGCAGTGGCGTCGCCAAGGATGAAGCCAGGGCGGCGGAGTACTTCACGCTCGCCGCCGCGCAAGGGAACGTCGCCGCGCAGAAGTGGGTCAACGACAGGAAAAAAATGGAAGAGTGGGCGCAGCTCGAGGCACGAGCCGCAGCGGGCGATGCAGACGCGCTGTACGCGATCGCGGAGAGTGATGAGGAGCTGGACGACGGAACGGACGAAGCCTACAGCGTCATCCAGTCCTCGTACCAAGAAGCGCTCAATGCGTATCTGCCAGAGGCCAGGGCGGGCAACGCCCACGCAATGCGGCGCGTCGCCGGCATGTACTACGACGGCCGGGGCACGAAGCGCGACCTGGCATTGGCGTTTGTGAATTATCAGGGTGCTGCTTCGGCGGGCGATGCCTTTGCGCAGTACATGCTCGGCCGAATGCTCGAGAAGGGCCAGGGCGTCGCGGCGAACAAGGCCGAGGCGGTCCGTCAGTACCAAAGGTCAGCACGCCAGGGCGAGACGGCCGCCCAGAAAAAGCTGCAGGAACTCGGCGAAAGCTGGTAGCGGCGACTGTGCCCCTACGCGATCGCCGCCCGCTGCTCCCGCTGCGGCTGCGAGACGCCATAGCCCTGGGCGTAGTCGACGCCGGGGCCGCGCAGCACCTCGATGATCTCGGCGTTCTCCGCCCATTCGGCGATGGTCTGCTTGCCGGTCAGGTGGACGATCTCGCTGATCGAGCGGACCATCTCGCGGTCGATCCGTAAGTTCCTCGCCTCGGACACCAGCCAGCGGAAGGCGCTGTCGATGACCCGGCCGTCAATTGACGGCGTGATGCCCTGGCGCTCGGCGGCGGCACTTTCCTGAGTCAGTTGCTGCTCTTTGCCGGCTGGGCTGGGCCACGGGCGATGGCCGCGCTGGCAGCACCACTCATCCCGGTGAACTCCTTGTCCGGGCTGTTTAGGCTGCCGGCGGAGATCGCGTGGACAGCCCTGGTCGTGCTGGCCGGCGGCAAATTGTTGCTGCCGGCCTGGAATGATTTTGGGCGATCGTCCGTCTAAGCCACTGTGGGCACACCCGAACTGCGGGCCAGCCCAGACCCGCAACCAGAACGGAGATCACAATGAACAGCAAGCCGATAGTTCCGGTCGCGATGACCGGAATCGTGTCTTTTCTCGCGATGGTTGATGCAAGCGCCGCCCAACGGCATCAACTGCCGACGCCGTTCGAAGAGGCGTCGATCATCGTCGAACAGAACGCAACCGACGGCGACACCGAGGTCGTCATCGAGGGTCGCCCCGGCGACGACGGTCTGAAGTTGCTCTACATCCAGTCACCCGATCGACGCAACGTCGCCACCTTGATTGCACCCGATCCGTCGACTTTCGGCCAACGCGTGTTTCGCTTCGAGTCACCGGAGCCGCCCGGTGAGGCGGTTCTCGCCGCATACCCCGAGGGCCGCTACACGTTTATCGGTGTATCGACCACCGGCGAGCGTTTCCGTAGCACCGCGGACCTATCGCACGATCTCCCCGGCGAAACCACGATTCTGTATCCGCCAGATGAAGCGACAATCCCCGCGACGGAACTGACGATACAGTGGTCCGCGGTGACCGGTATTCGCGAGTACGTGCTGGAGTTCGAGAATGAGTCGGCGGATCCCGAGCAGACATTGACGCTGAACCTGCCGCCGGAAACGACCAGCTTCGTCGTGCCGCTGTCGCTGCTGGTCCCTGGCGCCGACTATCAGATTGGCATTCACACGGTCGGCGAGAACGGCAACATCGTCGCCATCGAATCGACGTTTTCGACTGCCGAGTAGCAGGTTAGAGCGCGATCAGCCAGGCGCGACGC
>JANNHT010000034.1:0-8090 GCA_031404555.1 Gammaproteobacteria bacterium | reverse complement strand
GTGTTCGGCTCGTGCCGGCCGACCGGTGCGGGGCGCGCGTGCGGGCGCACGGCGATGACGAGGATGCGGTCCGCGCCGAGACGGATCGCGGGCGCCAGCGGCGTGGACTGGCGCATCGCGCCGTCGCCATAGTGCGCATCGCCGAGCACCACCGACGGAAACAGCAGCGGAATCGCCGAGCTCGCCATCAGGTGGGAGACATCGAGTCGCGCCGCGACGCCGCGACGCGCGGCGCGGTCCCAGGGCTCGAAGGCGCGCGCGGTCTCGACGAAGGAGACGGATTCGCCGTTCACGATGTTGGTTGCGGTCACGGCGACCGAATCGGGCAGGCCGCGCGCGAGCCCGGCGTGCAGCCGCTCGAAATCGATGTTCTTCGTCAGCAGCTCGCGGAGCGGCGTCGTATCGAAGAGCGCCCGCGGCAACGGCAGCAGCCACCCGCCCGAGACCAGCGCGAGCAGCAGGTGGAGGCCGGATCGCAGCATGTCGAGGGTGCCGGCGCGGAATACCTGCGGCACACGGAACTCGCCCCAGACGCGCGCGAGCTCGGCCGTCGCCTCGCGCGCATCGCCTGACTGCGAGGCGAGCACCACGGCATTGATCGCGCCGGCCGACGTCCCGCAGAGGATCGCAAACGGCAGCGGCTTCTGGGGCGGGATCCAGCCCGCGATCGCCTTCAGCACACCGACCTGGTAGGCCGAGCGCGCGCCGCCGCCCGGCAGGACCAGGGCGATGCGCGGGCGCGGCTTGGCGGGCAGTGGGTCGGCGGTCATACCGGGAACCTCGGCGGGCAGCCGTGGTCTTCAGACGGCAGGCCGCGATACTATGCCACCCTGCGGATAACCGGAGAAACTGACATGAAGCGTTTCCTGCATAGCGCCGCTCTCGCCTGTGCGTCCCTGTTCCTGGTCTCGAACGCCGCGCTCGCGGACGATCCGCCGGCCGTCGGGGCCGCCGCTCCCGCATTCAAGCTCCAGGACCAGACCGGCAAATGGCACTCGCTCGCCGACTACAAGGGCAAGTGGGTCGTCCTGTACTTCTATCCGAAGGACAACACGCCGGGCTGCACGACGCAGGCCTGCGAGTTCCGCGACAACATCTTTGCTTATCGCGAGATCGGCGCAGTCATCCTCGGCGTCAGCGTGGACAACGTCGAGTCGCACAAGGCGTTCTCCGACGAGCACACCCTGCCTTTCCCGATCCTGGCCGACAGCGAGAAGAAGGTCTCGACGGCCTACGGCACGCTGACCAAGTACCTTGGCATCGCCGAGCTGGCGCGGCGCGACACCTTCATCATCGACCCGCAGAGCAAGGTCGCGAAGCACTACGTGAAGGTGGACCCGAAAGGCCACTCCGAGATCGTGCTCACCGACCTCAAGCAGCTCGCGGCCAAGGCCGCCCCGGCAAAAGCCTCTTGAGCGAAAACACAGAGGGGACGCATCCCATTGCTGCCAAGCCGGCAAAGGGATGCGTCCCCACTCGTTTCGCGGGCTCCGATACCGATGTCGCGACCGGCGAACTGACGCTCGCCGTCAATGCGGCGGTGACGCTCAGCCGGCCGCTCCTGATCAAGGGCGAGCCCGGCACCGGCAAGACCCAGCTCGCGCAGGAAGTCGCGCGAGCGCTCGACAAGCCGCTGTTCGAGTGGCACATCAAGTCCACCAGCAAGGCGCAGCAGGGGCTGTACGAGTACGACGCCGTGTCGCGGCTCCGGGACTCGCAGCTCGGCGACGAGCGGGTCGGCGACATCGCGAACTACATCGTGCCCGGCATGCTCTGGCGCGCGTTCGATAGCGAGCGCCAGGCGGTGCTGCTGATCGACGAGATCGACAAGGCCGACATCGAGTTCCCGAACGACCTGCTGCGCGAACTCGATCGCATGGAGTTCTACGTCTACGAGACGCGCCAGCTGGTGCGCGCGAAAGTGCGGCCGATCGTCGTCATCACGAGCAACAACGAGAAGGAGCTGCCGGACGCCTTCCTGCGCCGCTGCTTTTTCCACTACATCCGGTTCCCGGATGCCGAGACGATGGAGCGCATCGTCGCGGTGCACTTCCCCGGCCTCAAGCGCCAGTTGCTCGCGGAGGCGCTCGGGGCTTTCTACCGGATTCGCGACGTGCCCGGCCTGAAGAAAAAGCCGTCCACCTCGGAGCTGCTCGACTGGATCAAGCTGCTGCTCGCCGAGGACATCCCGCCCGAGGCGCTGCGCTCGGACGACAGCAAGGTCGTGATCCCGCCGCTCTACGGCGCGCTCCTCAAGAACGAGCAGGACGTGCATCTTTTCGAGCAGCTCGTGTTCCTGCACCGCCGCGCCGGACGCCCCGGCTGACGGGCAGGCGCCCATGCTGATCCGATTCTTCGAGATGCTGCGCGCCGGCGGCGTACCGGTCTCCATCACGGAATTCCTGGCGCTGCTCGAGGCGCTCGACGCGCGGCTGGTCACGCCATCAAAGGGGACGCATCCCTTCTCCGTCGCGGAGAAGGGATGCGTCCCCTTTGATGGCGTGACTGAGTTCTACTGGCTCGCCCGAACCGTGCTTGTCAAGGATGAGCGGCACTACGACCGCTTCGACCGCGTATTCAGCGCGCACTTCAAAGGCATCGAACAGGCGTTCGAGACGCTGATCGCGACCGTGCCGGCCGAGTGGCTGAAAAACGCCGCCCGCCTCCAGCTCACCGACGAGGAAAAGGCGCGCGTCGCCGCGCTCGGCGGCTGGGAAGCGCTGATGGCGACGCTCCGCAAGCGCCTCGAAGAACAGAAAGCGCGCCACGAGGGCGGCAGCAAATGGATCGGCTCCGGCGGCACCTCCCCGTTCGGCGCCAACGGCTACAACCCCGAGGGCGTGCGCATCGGCCAGGAAGGCTCGCGCCACCGCCGCGCCGTAAAGGTCTGGGACAAGCGCGAGTTTGCGAACCTCGACGATTCGATCGAGCTCGGCACGCGCAACATCAAGATTGCCTTGCGGCGCCTGCGCCGGTTTGCGCGCCAGGGCGCCGAGGACGAGCTCGACCTGGACGCCACCATCGATTCCACGGCGCGAAAAGCCGGCCTGCTCGACATCCGCATGGTCCCGGAGCGCCACAACGCGGTGAAGGTACTGCTGTTCCTCGACGTCGGCGGCTCAATGGACGACCACGTGCGGATCTGCGAGGAACTCTTCTCGGCCGTGCGCGGCGAGTTCAAGCACCTCGAATACTTCTACTTCCACAATTTCGTCTACGAGTCGGTGTGGAAGGACAACCGGCGCCGCCACGGCGAGCGCACGCGCTTGCATGAGCTGATGCGCACCTACGGCCACGATTACCGGCTGGTCGTCGTCGGCGACGCGACCATGAGCCCCTACGAGATCGCGCAGCCCGGCGGCAGCATCGAGCACTGGAACGAGGAGCCGGGCGCGATCTGGATGAAGCGGCTGCTCGCGACCTATCCCCGCCACGTCTGGCTCAACCCGGAGCCGCAGGAGCGCTGGGAGTACACACCATCCGTGCGGATGACACGCGAGCTGTTCGAGGACCGGATGTTCCCGCTGACGCTCGCTGGGCTCGACCGCGCTATGCGGGTGTTACAGTAGCCGCGGGTCTGCGCGCGTAACTCTCCGTCAGCAGCTCCCAGACGTGGCCGTCGGGCTTGTCCCAGTAGACGATGCGGCCGCCGTAGGCGGTATTGATCTTGAAGTCCGCCGCGCCGTGCGGCTTGCTACGGTACTCGAGGCCCGTGGCCCTGATGCGCGCGAAAATCGCGTCGAATTCCGCATCCGTCACGCGAAAGCAGAAATGCAGTATCGGGAATCCGTCCTCGTGCTGGTCGAAGTCGAGCGTCAGGCTGTCGCTGACATATACCGGAGAAAAAGGACCCGCGCTTCCTGCAGCCGCCCACGGAACGCCGAGGAGCTTCGCCAGAAACTCCGCCGAGGCGACGCGGTTCTTCGACGGAACGATCAGATGATCGAGCTGGATGGTCATTCCGAGTTGATCATCCACCACACCCAGGCAAACCCGGCCATGAAGATGCCGATCAGGAGCACGCAGACCGCCGCGACACGCTGCTGCTCCGGTTCCAGCACAGAGCGATCGTGCCGCCTGGGATGAACGTAAACAGTCACTTCACTGCCCTTCGGGTACTTGCGCACAAAATCTTCCGCCGCCGTCGAGAAGCTCCCCCAGATCTCAATGGGCGCGATCTTCTTGCCTTCAAACCGGTCTCCATCAACCTGGTAGGCGTACCGGATCCTGGCCGATTTCGACTTTCCGGAATCGTCCACCGATGAGGAAATGATCTGCCCCGTCACCTCTCTCCAGGTCAGTTCCGGGTTCAACCGCAGCAGACGGATGATGCCCCGCAGGAACCAGTACACGCTGGCACCCCCGACTGCGAACGGCACGGCGAGGGACAGCAGACGGGTGATGTTCGTCACTCAGCTAACTGTTCAGAGCGCGCGCCCGTCGAAGTGGTTGACCGGAATCGTTTCCAGCTCGATGCCCTCAAGGCAACGAATATTGACCGCGGCCATGACCTTGCCTTTGGGGTCGGCTCCTTCGCCATAGGGATG
Source organism: Gammaproteobacteria bacterium (assembly GCA_031404555.1). GTDB lineage: Bacteria > Pseudomonadota > Gammaproteobacteria > Steroidobacterales > Steroidobacteraceae > SCUD01. Next base: position 3,543 of record JANNHT010000034.1, on the reverse strand, counting down.
CATGCCGCACTTCGGACAGAAGCGGTGCTTGATGGAGTGCTTGTTGAACGTGTAGGTGCTGGCGTTCGCATCCGGCGTCAGCAGTTGCAGCTGCTCCCGCGGCATGAACCACATGAGGGTTCCCTTGCGCTGGCAGATGGAACAATTGCAGGACGTCGCACCGGCGGGCGTCCCTTCAATCTGGAACGCGATGTTCCCGCAGTGACAACTTCCTTTGTAAAGCATGAGTCTTCTCCAGTCATTCTCTACCATCGTCATGGTGATCGGCGGGAACCTCACCGGCGCCCTGCCAGTCTCGAAGCACGAAGTCCGGTCGCATCTTCCTGATTCTCTGTTCTTCAGACTTGTCGACGATGCCCTTGTCGACTACCCGGCCACTCTCGAGGCGCATGAATTCAACAGCGTGCGGTGACTCGCTTTACATCGCCATGAAGCTGGGTGTGTTGCGAAACAGCACGTACTCGGTCGCGCCGTCCTTCAAGTAGTAAAACGTGGGAGTCCCTTGACTGTGGATCGTACGAATGGCCTCCTCGCGCTCCATGCCGACTTTGACGTCAGCCACGATGCTTGGAATGTGTGCACATCCCAGGAGCAACAAGGCACCCACTACCACCACCGACATTTGGCGTGCGCACATCATGTCGCCGCGGCACGGACTTTCGAGCGCGACAAGAGCCAAGCGAGGTACGCGGCGGCCACCAGATCGTAGGCCAGGCAGAAAGCCGGCCACCAGGGCGGCACGCCCGGGTTGGGAATCAACTGACCATGCACAAGGTCGTACACGCCATGTGCGGCCAGAGCCGCCACGACCAGCCACAGCGATCGCTTGAATCCGGCGATCGAAGCGGCCAGGAACGCCACGATGGCAATGGATTCGAGCGCAAGTGTCTGGCCAGAACCGCCCATGACCGCAAACAATCCGTAGCTCGAGGCAATGACCATCATGACCGTCGGATAGAACGCCCGGTCGCGGTCGAGGCCTATGAACGTAGCCGACAGACCGATCGAAAGCGCCAATCCCGCACCCACCAGGAACGCCACGTTAGGACTCCTTCTGGCTGGAAGAAGAACCATCAATGATCGCTTGCAGCTCTGGCGCGATGGGCAGGCGCTTGAACATGCTGATGTCAGTACCGCCCGTATTCCCAATTGGCACAACGCCAACAGCCGACCCAATAGCACCCAGGACGAGACGAACGGCTTGCCCGAACGCGTCGGCAATCCGCCTTCGACGAATTTCCAACGTGAACATCAGCCAATGGGCCTGTGCATGCGCACCCACGAAAGTCTGGCCGATGATGTGAGCGCGCTCGAGGTGCTGAAAGGCGCGGTTCAGATCCCCAGCGGCGATAAACTCTCTTCCAAGAGCGATCTCTCGATCGAAAGCCAGGCGCCGTTGGCTGTTCATCGCTTCCTATCCATGCGACCTAACGTCCGCGATCAGCGGCGGCGCGCAGTGGGCGCGCCGCTTGCCCTGTCTGCAAGCGGCGTGACGACAAGCGCCGAACGCTGCATCGCATTGTTAGCTCTCATTGCTCCGACACTGGATTTCAAAGTCCACATGGTAGTGCTCATCGTGCCGCACCCACGGTGTGCCTTTCATGAAGGGTATCTGCGACTTGATGTAGTCACCGCGGCGTGTAGCGAGCAGCTGCGGCAAGTATGCGGGATCAAAGATTACACGGCTGATTCCGATGCCCGCGGATTCCGCACCCGTGGAAAGGGCGTAGAGATGCTCAGCCATCGCTTCGAAATCGATCCTGAGGCTTTCGTATTTCGCCTGGGCGTCAAATTCGATGGAGTAACCGAATTTATTGGAGATGCCAGCAGGAAGTGGCACGGATGTACCACCCGCATCCAAAACTGGAACCATGAAGTCCACGGCTAATCCGTTCTGATGGGTCCTGTGAGGCTTGATTGTGCCGCCACTTCGCCACCCTGATTCACCGTACACATAGGTCTTGCCCGGCGCCGTGGTCTCCAGGGACTTGTACGCCGCATCAATCACTTCGGCAACTTTAGAGTGGACGTACGTACGCCCGAGCGAGACTCCAATCGAGGTGTACGGACTGAAGTTAGGACCAGATCCAGGAATGCGGATTCCGTCTTCCAAGCGCCCGTTGCTGGGCGTGCCAAAGCAGGTGCTTTCGGCGGTACATGCATGAAGAGCGATCAGCAGTGATGCTGCAGCTAGCAACCGTACAAGTTTGCACGCTTTCTTCAATGAGAGCTAACGCCCGGCATCAGTGGCGCGCGAAGCGCGTCCGCTGCATGCCGTTGTTAGGCCGCAATCGGGGTCCTTCGGGGCTTCGCAGGCATCGCATCGGTACTAGGCCGCCGGCACGAAGAAGGCCCCACGTCGCCGTGCCGCGCGCAGCAGCAGCACAACCGCGACCGTGGTCGACGCGATCACCAGGAACGAACTTTCCGGACCGAACATCCCGCCGGTCAGCCAGTCGGGCCCGGCAAAGCGACTTTCGAGTGGCGCCAGTTTGCGCCAGTCTTCGATGCCGGAAAGCGGCATGCCACTGAGCAAAATTGTGAAGTTCCAAGCTGCGTGATTGGCGGCCACCACCCACAGGTTGCGTGCCAGGATGAACACCCCGGCCCAGAGTAGGCCCACCAAAGTTACTGATACCAGCAATGTCACGACATCGCTGGTCCCACCTTGTTCGACGTTTTCCAAGTGCTGCAGGGCAAACACCACCGCTTGTACTACCAACGCCAACTTTGTTCCCCAGTCCCGCTCCAGGACCCGGAACAGCAGGCAGCGGTAGACCAGTTCTTCCAGGGTGGCCGCGATGCCGATAAGGGCAGCGACGCCGAGCAGCTCCGGCGAGGCGCCGCGGAACAACACATGTTCGTAACCGCCAAGAGCGAACAGCACGACCATCGGTAATGCCACCAGGATGGCGCCGCTTGCGCCGCCAAGCAGCAGATGAATCGGGCGCAGATGCAGCTCGGTCGCTTTGCGTTTTTCATGCCAGTGCACATAAGCCCAGTAACCGCCCACTGCCGTCAGAAGGAGGCCGGCGCGCCTGAAGACACTGAGCCATTCGGGTCCGAGGTGGAACACCGCTTCGATCAGCGGCAGCAAGCCCTGCCGAAAGACCAGCATCGAACCCAGGATCGCCACCCCTCCCAGCAGCAGCGAGACCAGTGTCCGGCCGGCGACGTGCATACGCCGCTGGGCAATGTTTCCCGTTACCAACGGATGGGTACGGCTGAGGTCAGCAGGCTCAGAAGACATGGCACCTCTGCTGACTTTGGGCGATTCAAGGTGCAGAGAATCCAGAATTGATCATGATCCTTCATGCCGGCCTAACGTCCGCGTTGAGCGGGCCGCGGTACCGCCCGACCAGGCGCCGCAGGCGCGATAATCGTCCACGCGCCTGCGGCGCGCTCGCTCAAATCTGTCACGGAACGCTCCAATGATGAGATGGACTCCTCCTGCTGCGGCAATTCGGCATCGTTGTGCCAAGCTGGATGTAGGTGCATCAGCTGACCCGCAATCAGAAGGAGTCCGAAATGGATACTACGACC